>NZ_JBIQDQ010000003.1:0-328904 GCF_045370965.1 Curtobacterium sp. 179-B 9B NHS | reverse complement strand
TTTGTGGTGTGGTCGGCTGCGTCTGTTGTTTATACGCGCCCGGGCGGCGGCCGCGGCCGCCGCTACAGCGTCGGGACGACCACCGCGCGGCCGGACAGCTCGCCGGCCTCGAGCTTGCGGTAGGCCTCGAGCGCGTCGGACAACGCGAACCGCTCGACGTCGGGCTCGATCTGCCCCGCTCGGTACATCGCGACGACCTCGTGCAGGTCCTCGATCGTGCCCCAGTAGGTGTTCGTGATCGTCGACTCGTACGGCGTCGTGAAGAAGTTCCACTCGACGGTTCCGCCGGCGATCCCGACGACGGTCAGCCGTCCGCCGATCGCCATCGAGGCCTTCGCGGTCGCGATCGTCGGCGTCGCACCGACGAAGTCGAACGCCGCATCGACGCCCTTGCCGCCGGTGAGCTCGCGGATCGCGGTGGCCTGGTCCGGCCCGGCGGGAACGGTGACCGCACCGCGGGCCGCGGCACGGTCCATCGCGTCCTGCTTCGTGTCGGTCGCGATGACCGTGGCGCCGGTGAGCGCCGTGAGGATCTGCACGGCGATCTGCCCGAGACCGCCGAGCCCCACCACGAGCGCGTACCTGCCGCCGCCCGCCAGGTTCGGCATCGCTGCCTTGATCGCGTGGTACGGCGTGAGTGCGGCGTCGCTGAGCGGTGCCGCCGCGATCGGATCGGCGTCACCGAGCGAGACGAGGTTGCGCGCCGGGACGGTCACGTACTCCGCCATGCCGCCGTCCCGACCGAGACCGATGGCCGCGTACGGGTTCGTGGCGGCGTTCTCGCAGTAGGTGTCCTGGCCCTTCGAACAGGACGCGCAGTGCCCGCAGCCGACCGGCCCGTAGACGAGGTAGGCGTCGCCCTCGGTGAAGCCGCTCACCCCGTCACCGACGGCCTCGACCCACCCGGAGGTCTCGTGCCCGAGGACGAACCCGGGGGCCTGCGCGCCCGGCTGCCCCTCCTGGAACTCGCGGTAGACGGCGACGTCGGAGTGGCACGCCCCGGCACCGGCGACCTTGAGGAGCACCTCCCCGGGTCCCGGGACGGGCTTCTCGACCTCGGTCAGGACGGGGAACGTCCGGAACTGTTCGAACACGACGGCGTGCATGGGTTCTCCTTCGATCTCCGTCAAAACTACACCTGTCGCGCATCTCGGTCGCCGGACATCCTGCGTCTTCCCCGAGAGCCGGTTGCGAGAACGGTCGTTCTCCGGTTGACTGGCGTCGGCCCTGAACGGGGCCTCCCCCAACGAAAGGAGCGGCTATGCCCACGCGCACCGCACGCACCGCCTGGCAGGGCGGCCTCAACGACGGTTCCGGCCAGGTCGAGCTGTCGAGCTCGAAGGTCGGCACCTACGACGTCTCCTTCCCGAAGCGCGCCGCGGACGAGGCCGGTGGCACCACCAGCCCCGAGGAGCTCATCGCCGCGGCCCACTCGGCCTGCTACGCGATGCAGTTCTCCGCGATCCTCGGCGAGGCCGGCGGCACCGTCGAGGCCCTCGACGTCAAGGCCGACGTCTCGCTCGGCCCGGACAGCGCCGGCGGCTTCAAGCTCACCGGCATCACCCTCACCGTCAACGGTGAGGTCTCCGGCATCGACGAGGCCGCCTTCCTGAAGGCGGCCGACGAGGCCAAGGCGACCTGCCCGGTCTCCAAGGCGCTCACGGGCGTCGAGATCGAGCTCAAGGCGACCTTCGAGCAGTAGTCGTCACCGACGGACGGACGGGAGGCGCGGTGCCAGCTGGCACCGCGCCTCCCGTCCGTCCATCGGTACGGTGGGGCGCATGCGCCGCCTCTTCCGCACCCGCACGCACGTCGTCACGTGGGTGGGCGCACTCGTCGCCCTCGTCGGCGTGGTGTTCCTGGCGGTGCGGCGACTCGACTCGTCCGGCTGGATCGCGGGTGCATCGGGCGGTGACTTCGCGTTCGTCAGCGGGGACCGACCCGGACAGCTCGTCGTGGGGGCGGTCCTCGCCCTGCTCGGTGGGATCGTCGCGGCCGTGTGCGCCGCTCGCCTCGCCCGCACCTGGACGCTCCGGGGGCTGCTGGTCGGGATCATCCTGCTCGTCGCCGGCGTGGTCCTCCTCCTCGCAGCACCGAACCCGTCGTTCGGGTGGTTCGCCTACGCGCCCCTCGCCGGCGAGACGATGCTGCCGATCCGGACCACCCGACTGCAGCTGACCGGGCAGGTCGTCGTGCTGGTCGGTGCGGTCCTCACCGCCTTCGCAGCCGGACGACTCAGCACGCAGGCCCGTCACTGACCCGTCATCGGCAACGTCCAGCGGACGTCCGGACTCGGGCGCGAGCGGCTGGCACCATGGTCTGATGGCCGAGCAGTTCCTCCCCGGCGTCCCGCGGCCCGGGCGCCCACCCCGGCCGCGCGTCCGCAACCTCGCACAGCACGACATCCGCGACGCCCGTGCCCGCCTGCGCGGCACGATCTACGAGGACGTCACCCCGGACACCCGCCCGCGCGAGCAGTACTCGCCGGTGCAGATCGTCGACTTCTGCCTCGACCTGGCCGAGGTCATGCTCGCCTCCGGTGCGGACACCCGCAGTGTCGAGACCGCCGTCGTCGCGGTGTCAACGAAGTGGAACCTCGCGCCCCTCGACCTCGACTTCTCCGGCAGCTCGGTCACGCTCCAGTACGCCCCGGCCGACCACCCGCCGCTCGTCAAGGTCCGCACGGTGCAGTCCGACGGCTCCGACCTCGACCGGCTCGCGCGCGCGAACCAGATCGTCGACGACCTGGTGCACGGCGAGCGCGACATGACGAGCGCGGTGAGCGCCCTGGTCGCCGTCCTGCGGCTGCCGACCCGGTGGCCGACCTGGCTCGCCGACGTGGGCCTCTCGGTGCTCGGTACCTCGATCGCGATGCAGGCCGGTGGTGGCTGGCGTGCCGGTGTCGGCGCGTTCGTGCTCATGTTCGGGATCATCCTGTCCGGCCGCTGGCTGACCGGCCGGGGCTTCCCGCAGTTCTTCGTCTCCGGTGCGCAGGCAGCCGTCGCCTCGGCCATCGGCACCCTGGCGATCTGGGCCGAGGTCCTGACCGCGACGGGTGCGGCCACGATGGTCGCCGCACTCGTCGTCCTGCTGCTGCCCCACGTGTCGCTCGTCACCTGGGCCCAGGACGCGATCTCCGGCTTCCGGGCCATGGCCGTCGCTCGGGCGTTCTACATCGTGCTCGTGATCGCCGCGATCGTCGTGGGGGTCCCGGCCGGCATCGCGGTCCTGCAGTGGCTCAGCATCGAGGTCGACCCGTCCGGCATCGTGCTGCAACCGCTGCCGCTGTGGGCCTCGTTGTCGCTGACGGTCGTGTCCGCGGCGGCGAACTGCTTCGTGCAGCAGGCCAGTGCCCGGGTCATCCCCGTCGCGGTGGTGTTCTCGGTCACCGCCGGCGCGTTCCTCTGGGAGCTCCGGCACCTCGGCATGCCGCTGCTGGGAGCGACGTTCATCGCGTCGGTGCTGCTCGGCGTGCTGTCGACCATCGCAGCAGCCCGGATGCGCACGGCCGTGGCGGCGATCGCGGTGCCGGCGTTCTGCGGTGCACTGCTGCCCGGTGTCGCGGTGTCCGATGCCCTGCTGCACTTCATGTCCGGGGCGTCCGGCGCCGCGCTCGACTTCGTGGCGGCCGTCTCGGTGGCACTCGGCATCGGCGCGGGGCTCGTGCTCGGTGGTCTCGTGGCGACCCCGGGCGCGCGACGGGCCCTGCGGCGAGCACGTCGGGTGACGGTGCACTCGGTCCACAACGACACGACGGCGATCCCCGTGCTGCGGGACACCGGGTACGACCCGGGCAACGGCTCCGTGCCGCGGGGCCACCGCCCGCGCTGAGGGACCACCCGGACGCGAGACCCGGGCTGGGCGACCGCTCTCGTGCCCGGGAGCACGAGGAACGTCGCCCAGCCCGGGTCTCGGGTGGTGCGAGCGCCTCAGCCCTTGTCGGAGACGGCCTTCGTCACCGCGGTGGGGGCGTCGTAGTCGCCGTCCGGGATCCCCTTCAGGGCGTCCAGGACGTCACCGGGGGCGTCCTCCTTCTCGGCGGTCGCGACGATGTCCTCCTTCGAGGCGGGGTAGTCGATGCCGCTGAGGTACTTCTGGACCTGGATCGGGTTCGGTGCTGCCATGTCGGTTCCTTCCGTCGGAGCCTCCACGACTACGCCCGTGCGGCTCCGGGTCGACCCGGGTGACGCGCCTCGCGGCCAGGGGTCAGATCTCCCAGCTCCCGCTGTCGCTCCACGTCGAGAAGCGCTGCGCGGCCTGCGGCTCGTACCGCTCCATCCATCCGCGCTCGAGTCGGGCGACCGCGCGGTCGAACGCCGGCACCAGGTCGAGCTCCGCGCGGAGCATCGCCTGCAGCTGGAGCCCCTCGTACAGCGCGATGAGCTGCTCGGCACCGCGACGGGGGTCCATCGTGTGGGGCGCGCGGCCGACGGCGATGTCGTGCTCCAGTCCGCGCCGGACCTGCGAGAAGAAGAGCTGGTAGCGCGACCGCAGGTACGTGGCCATGGGGTGCGCAGGGTTGCCGGCGACGGAGAGCAGTGCGACGAGCAGCCGCATGAGCGCGGGGTCCTCGGCGTTCGAGGCGACGATCGCACGCAGCAGGTCGACCGTGGGGCCGTCCCCGACCTCGTGCGCCACCGCCTCCAGTCGTGCGCCGTTCCAGCGGTCGACGGCGGCGAGCACGAGGCCGTCCCAGGACGGGAAGTGCTGGCGGAGCTCCTCCGTCGTGATGCCCATCCGCTCGGCGACCATGCCGACGTGGGCCTCGTGGAAGGGCACGTCGCGGAGGACGTCGACCGTGGCGCCGACGATCGTGATGCGCAGGTGCAGGGTGGCGGCCGCGGCGGCTGCCGCCTGCGTGTCGGCGCTGGTGTGTTCGAGCATCGTGCCCTCCGTCGTGCGGCGGACGTCCTGTCCGCACCTCCATCCAAGCGCAGTGGCGGGGGACACAGCATCCCCGGTACGGGTGTCAGCATGTCGGGGGACAGGCGACGACCCCGGAGCACGCACGCGGGCTGCCGTGCGACCATGCCGGGATGACTCCCGAAGACCCCGTCGCACAGGGCCTGGCCACCATGGCCTCCGCAGGCTACGAGTTCGGCGGCGACGACGAGCAGGTCGCGCACGACGTGCGGACCATGTGGGAGCAGCTCGGCTCCCCGGAGGGCGCGTTCGGCGCCGCAGCACGCGCGATCGCCCGGCTGCCGCAACGCCCCGAGGTCCCGATCGCCGACCAGGCCCGCCGCCGCGCGTTCGAGCGCGCGATCGGGATCAACCCGGTCGAGGTCGAACTGACCGCGGCGATGTCCGCACGGGAGCTGCTGGAGCGGATGGCGCGCTCCGTCGCCTGCTGAGACGACGGACGGGCGTGCCCCGCTGAACGGCAACGCGAAGCCGTTGCGGGGCGCCTCGACCGAGCCTGTGAGGGAGGCGCGGTGCCAGCCGGCACCGAGCCTGTGAGGGAGGCGCGGTGCCAGCCGGCACCGCGCCTCCCGTCCGTCTGCGGTGTGCGCGCGTCAGGCGACCCGTCTCACGGGGTCGGCATGCCGCCGTCGACGTGGAGCGTCTCGCCGACCACGTAGGACGACTCGCCGCTCGCCAGGAACACGAACGCCGGCGCGAGCTCGGCGGGCTGGCCCCAGCGGCCCAGGTAGGTCTGCTCACCGGCGGACGGGAGCGCCTCGGGCGGCTGGCCACCGGCCGGCTGCAGCGGGGTCCAGATCGGGCCGGGAGCGACGGCGTTGACCCGGATGCCCTTCGGCGCGAGCTGTGCCGCGAGCCCCTTGGCCATGTTGTTCACGGTCGCCTTCGTGGCTGCGTAGTGCACGAGGTGCGGTGACGGCGCGTACGCCTGGATCGACGTCGTGTTGATGATCGTCGAACCGGGCTGCATGTGCGGCACGGCCGCCTTCGTGATGCGGAAGGTCGCGTAGGCGTTCGTCTTGAAGGTCTCGTCGAACTCCTCGTCCGAGATCTTCGTGATGTCGTCGACGTTCTGCTGCTTGCCGGCGTTGTTCACGAGGATGTCGAGCCCACCGAGGCCGTCGACGGTCTTCTGGACGAGCTCCTCGCAGAACGCCAGGTCCTTGATGTCACCGGGGATCGCGACGGCCTTGCGGCCCGCGTCCTCGATGAGGCCGACGATGCGGTCGGCGTCCTCCTGCTCCTCGGGCAGGTACACGATCGCGACGTCGGCACCCTCGCGGGCGTAGGCGATCGCGACGGCGGCACCGATGCCCGAGTCGCCACCCGTGACGAGCGCCTTGCGGCCCTGCAGGCGGCCGGAGCCGCGGTAGGTGTCCTCACCGTGGTCGGCGGGCACGTTCTGCGCCATCTCCTCGTCGGTGCCGGCACCCTGCAGGTACTGCTCGTCCGGCTTCTTGTCGGCGTACATCTTCGTGGGGTCCTGCATCGCGTACTGGTCGAGACCCGCCTGGTCGTTCTGCTGCTCCGTCATGGCCTGGACGGTACGCACCGGGGTACCGCTGTCCGTCCAGCCGGGTGTCCCCCGCGACGCGTCCGTGACACATCCCCAAGATCACGAACACGTGACGACCGGGCTGCGATTCGGTAACACCTGTCGTCCTGTCCGGCTCCGGGCCGTACGGTCGACTGGTGACTTCCCGCACTCTGCTCGCGCTCGGCGCTGCCGTGCTCGCCTTCGCGGCCGGCACGGTCGGGTCCGATGCCCTCGCGACGGGGGGCGTGGCACCGGCCGCGGCAGCGGAGGACCGCAGCGACGTCGCAGACCCGGTCCAGCCACTGATCCGGGTCACCGACCGCGAACTGCGCCGGGTGGACACGGTCGAGCTCGACGCCGAGTCCCTGGTCCTCCGGCACGCCGACGACACCGTCGCGGACGTCCCCATGCGCGACGCGAGGTCGACCGTCTCGCTGCTCAACCGGCTGCTCGGGACCCCGTCGCGCACGCAGACCGCGGTCGGCGACGGCGGCGCGTGCTTCCCGGCGGGGACGACCTACACCTGGGGCGGCGCGGTCCGCGTCGCGGCGCTCCGCACACCGTCCGCCGTCGGCAACGCGGTCGAGATCCGTGTCCTCAAGGACTCGGTACGGGGCCGGACCGGCGACCGGATCGAGCTGACCGGTCCTGACGGGGTCCAGGTCGGCGACGACGTCGCGGACGAGATCGCGACGGCTCCACGCTCCGACAAGGTGTCGTTCGGGTCCGGCGACTCCCGAGCGTGGCAGCTGCTGCTCGAGGCCGGTTGGGCTCCCGACGAGCGTTCGACCGGTGACGACGCGACCGGCGCTGACCCGACCGGGGACGACCCCCGCGCGGAACACGACGACGCGACCGACGGTCCGACCCACGACACGGGCGAGGACGCGCAGGGCACGAACGGCGTCTCGGCGCTGACGAACGACACCGAGGTGACGGTCATCGGGTCCCCGATGCCGGTGCACGCACGCCGGTCCTGCTGACGCGTCCCGCACTGCACGACGGCCGCACGGTCACGACCCGCGCGGCTCAGGTTACGCGGCTCAGGCCACGCGCAGGGACGCCACCACCGGGAAGTGATCACTCGCGGCCCACGTCTCCGGGCCGTCGTGGTCCATCACGACGCGCTCGGCGGTGACGTCGCCGCGGGTCAGCACCCAGTCGATCCGCTCGCCGGAGTCGACCGGTTCCTGCCACCCGTTGAAGGACGCGGTGCGGTCACCGGGGTCACCGGCGTCGGACCAGGCGTCCCGGTACCCGGCATCGGTGAAGACCCGGGACGCCGGACCCGCGCCCCACGGTTCGTTGCAGTCACCGGCGAAGACGACGGGGCCGTCGACCGGGGCGAGCCGCTCGACGACGAGGGCGGCGCTGCGCCGACGGACCTCGTCCCCGTGGTCGTTCTCCTCGTGGTCGAAGTGCGCGGTGAGGAGCGTGAAGGCGGCCCCCTCGGCGTCGAGGAAGCGCGCGTGGTTGGCGACCCGTGGGTACAGGCTCCCCCAGGTGTTCGACACCGGCTCGTCCGGGGTGTCGGAGAACCAGAAGGTCCCGACGTCGACGGGGCGCAGGCGGTCGCGGCGGAAGAACACCGCGGCGTGCTCCCCCGCGGAGCCCCCCTCGCGGCCCTGCCCGACGGCGTCGTGGTCGGGCAGCCCCTGTCGGAGGGCGTCCATCTGGTGGTCGAACGCCTCCTGCACGCAGAGGACGTCGGGGTCGTGCCGTCGGATGACCTCGAGCACCAGCGGCAGGCGCGCTGGCCAGTCGTGCCGCGGATCCGGGTTCTTCACGTTGTAGGTCATCAGGGTGATCGGACGCGCGACGTGGCTCACCGGTCGACCCTACCGACACGCTCCCACGGGCGACCCCAGGGTGGTGCCGGGTGCGTCAGTTGATGCAGACGCCTTCCTCGCCGTAGGTCTTCACGTCGGTGGAGCTCGGCGTCGGCTCGGACTCCGCCGGCTTCGACGCCTCGGCCTCGGGCGCCTCGTCCGCCGGGGTGGAGGAGGCGTCGCCGGGGGCGGCCGGGGCGGTGACGGTGATGCCGTCGGACCCGAGGACGAGCGTGACGCCCGACACCGTCGTCGACCGCACGGCGACCGCACCGGGCACCACCGCGGCGACGGCCTTGGCCTGCGCCTCCTGCCCGGCGGGGTACTGCACCTGGGTCTTCTGCGTCGTGTCCGAGGACCCCGGCGTCCCGACCTGGAAGCCGCGGGCCGTCAGGTTCGCGGTCGCCGTCGCGGCGGCGCCGGTCGTCCCGCTGCCGTTCAGCACGGTGACCGTCGTCGCGGCGGGCTCGGCGGCCGTGGCCTTCGTGTACTCCTCCGGCTCGCCGACGAGTCCCTGCACGAACGCGGGCAACCCGACGGTGTCGACCTCGACGATGGACAGCGGCCGGCCACCCACCGTGATGGTCGGGGTGCCGAGCGTCGGGATCGTGGCGGACTGGATGTTGCCCGGGCGCAGGTTCCGCATCTGGCTCGCCAGCGACACCAGGTCGGTGTCCGTCTGGATGGAGCTCCCGACGGCGCTGAGGATGTTGTTCATCTTGATGGGGTTGAGCAGGGTGCCCGCGGAGAGCACCTTGCGGGCCTCCTGCGACAGGAAGTACTGCTGGCGCACGTTCCGGTCGAGGTCACCGTTCGGCAGCCCGTGCCGCTGACGGACGAACGACAGCGCCTGCTTGGCGTCGAGCTCCGAGGTGCCGGCCGGCAGGTCGACACCCGAGTACGGGTCGTTCACCGCGTTGTTCAGGCACACCTCGACCGGCCCGAGCTCCTTGACCACCTGGTAGAAGCCGAGCAACGACACCCGGACGTAGTGGTCGATCGTCAGGCCGCTGAGGTCCTGGATCGTCTGGATGAGCAGCTTCGCACCACCGGTGTCGCCGCCGCCGTTGAGCGTGCCGTAGTAGAACGCGCTGTTGAGCTTGCCCTTGCCGACGCCGGGGATCGGGACGTACGAGTCGCGCGGGAACGAGATCATCGTCGCCTGGGACCCGTCGGCGTTGATGTGCAGCACGATCATCGTGTCGGTGTTCGTCGCACCGCCGTCGTCCTCGGTGCTCAGCTCGGCCATCTGCTCGGGCGTCGCGTTGTCCGGACGGTGGTCGTCACCGACGAGCAGGATGTTCTGCGCCTGACCGTCCACGTCGTCGTCGTCGTCCGACCGCGGACTGATCGCGTCGATCTTCGTGACGCCGCTGTTGAGGCTCGTGAAGGCGAACACGGCGTAGCCGCCGGTCAGCACGAGGCCCATCGCCAGGACGCCGGCGACCGCGGGGAGGACCACGCCGCTCCCACGCTTCTGGCGCCCGTGGCGCGGCGGCACGTGGCCGCGGCGGGCACGGCGCGTCGTCTGCTCGGGTTCGATGCTCACCCGGAAACCATAACGGCACAGCGTGGAACGGACAGGGAGATCCCTGAGGGTCCGTGCCCGACGCTGTACGCCCGGCGCTCGGTCAGTCGCGCGTGGGCAGGAGGTGGATCGCCTCCATCGCGAGTTCCGCGTCGATCGGCTCGCCCACGGCGACGGCGTCACGGAGCTTCACGATCTCGGGTCGGATGACGTCGGTCGGGACGAGCTCGGTGAGCTCGGGCACGCGGAGCCGGAAGGCCAGACCGTCGGTGGTCGAGCGGCACAGCTGCGCGAGCGAGGCGTTGCCGCAGGCCTCCGCCCACATCGAGTAGATGTCCGCCCCCTCGCGCGCGACCTCGGCCTGCTGGTCGGCGTCGAGCCGCGCCAGGACGTCGTCGAGCACGGCGGTGACCCGCTCCCGCTCGGCGTCCGAGAACCGCGGGACGGCCAGGCGGACGACCCCGCCGTAGATGACGCCGAGCGTGCGGTAGGCGTCGAGCAGCTCGGCCTCGGTCGGTGCGGCGACGCGGGTGTAACGGTTCGGCGCCATCTCGATGAGTCCGGCCCGTGCGAGTTCCGCCAGTGCTTCACGGATCGGGGTCCTGGAGACGCCGAGCCACGCGATGAGGTCGTCGTCGTTCAGTCGTTCGCCCGGTTCGAGCGTGCCGTCCATGATCGCGTCGCGGATCTTGTCCTGCACGGTGTCACGGAGCAGCTTGCGCTCTGCGGCCGGCTGCGTGGAGGGAACTGGCATGCCACCAGCGTGTCACATGTGACGCGCTGCGCGCGAGAGGCGCGACGGCCACCACGCCCGGCGCCCCAGGTCGATCACGAGCGCGGGGACGAGCAGCGACCGGACCACGACGGTGTCGAGCAGGACGCCGAACGCCACCACGAAGGCGATCTGCGCCAGGAACAGGATCGGGATGACGCCGAGCGCCGCGAAGGTCGCGGCCAGCACGATGCCCGCCGAGGTGATCACTCCCCCGGTGGCCGCGAGCCCGCGCAGGACACCCTCACGCGGGCCGTGCCGCAGGGACTCCTCGCGCACCCGGGTCATGAGGAAGATGTTGTAGTCGACGCCGAGCGCCACGAGGAACACGAACGCGTACAGCGGGACGGACGGGTCGGCCCCGGGGAAGTGGAACACGTGGTCGAACACCAGTGCGCCGACGCCGAGTGCGGCCGCGAAGGACACCACGACACTGCCGACGAGGACCAGCGGGGCGACCACGCTGCGGAGCAGCAGCACGAGGATCAGCAGGATGACCGCGAGCACCACGGGGATGATGACCGAGCGGTCGCGGATGCCGGTGTCGTTCGTGTCGACGGCGGTCGCCGTGACGCCACCCACGACCGCGTCGGGGTCCACCCGCTCGACGGCGACGCGGAGGTCGCGGACGGTCCGTTCGGCGGCGCTCGAGTCGGCGGGGTCGGCGAGCGTGGCCTCGAGCAGGACGTCCCCGCGCGACACCGTCGGCTCCGCCGTGCCCGGGGCGGTCCGGGCGGCGGCGTCCGACCCCACGGGGACGGTCCCCGAGGGCGAGTCGGTGGAGGCGGCCACCACCCCGTCGACCCCGCGGACCGAGCGGACGGCGTCGACGAGGGCGTCCAGGTCACGCTCGGCGCCGATGACCTGGGCCGGGCTGCCGGAACCCCCGGGGAAGTGGTCGGCGAGGACCCGCTGGCCGTCCCGCGCCTGGGACGACCCGATCACCAGGTCGCTCTGCGGGACGCCGTCGGCACGGAGCCCGACGAGGCCGCTGCCCATCGCCAGGAGCGCCACGGTGCAGACGATCCAGACCGTGCGGGACCGACGCGCGACGAGGCGCCCCACCCGCGCCCACAGTCCGGTCGCGTCCGGACCGGTGGTCGGGCGTCCACCGGAGCCGAAGGCCGGGCGCAGGGGCCAGAACGCCGCCCGACGGAACGCCAGCAGCAGGGCAGGCAGCAGGGTGAGGGCGGCGAGCAGGCTGAAGGCGATCCCGATCGCGGCGACCGGCCCGAGCGCCTTGTTCGAGTTGAGGTCCGACAGGAGCAGGCAGAGCACCCCGACGATGACGGTCCCGCCCGAGGCGACGATCGGCTCGAACGCGCCGCGGAGGGCGGCCCGGGTCGCCTCCCAGCCGGTGCGGTGCTCGCGCAGTGCCTCGCGGTAGCGCGCCGTGTAGAGGAGCGCGTAGTCCGTCGCCGCGCCGATCACGAGGATCGACAGGATGCCCTGCACCTGCCCGTTGACCGTCACGACCCCCGCCTTCGCCAGGGCGTACACCACGAGGATCGAGGCGCACAGGGCGAAGGTCGCCGTCCCGAGCACCAGGAACGGCAGCAGCGGCGACCGGTAGACCACGATCAGGATGACGAACACGGCGGCGAGTGCCACCCCGAGCAGCAGGCCGTCGATGCCCGCGAACGCCTCGGTCAGGTCGGCCGTGAAGCCCGCCGGACCGGTGACGTACCCGGAGACGCCGGCGGGCAGCGCCTCGTCCACCGTGGCCCGGATGGCCGAGACGGCGTCTCCGGTCTCCGCGTCCTCGGTCAGTGTCGCGACGATCTCGGCGGCGTCGCCGTCCTCGCTCGTGATCACGGGGCTCGTGCCCTGCACGTCGTCGCGCTCGCCGATGGTGTCGGCGATCCGACGGGCCGCAGCGAGGTCGTCGGGCGTCAGGCCGCCGTCGCGGTCGAGGACGACGATGGCGGGTGCCCCCGAGGCCTGTCGGAAGTCGGCGGCACGCTCCTGCACCTTCGTCGCGTCGGCCGAGGCCGGCAGGAACGACGTCTGGTCGTTCGTGGCGACCTCGGAGATCTTCCCGAAGACGGGACCGCCGACGCCGGCCACGACGAGCCAGACGAGGATGACGAGCGCGGGCAGGACGATGCGGAGGAACCGGGACACGTCGGTGAGCGTACACCGATCGTCAGCATGCTGACTATCTCCGCGCCGACGCCGCCGGGAGGACCCGCCCGTAGACTCCGATCATGCACGAACCCGCGGAGCAGTGGCCGCTCGGACGCCTGCTCTCCGCCGCGGCACGTGCCGTCGAGCGGGAGTGGGACGAGCGACTCCGGGCGATCGGGCTGACCCACGCCGCCCTCGTCGCGATCGACATCCTGCTGCGGACCGGCCCGACGGGCGCGGACACCATCGCCAGGACCGCTCGCGTGCAGCCCCAGACCATGTCGCGGACCCTCGAGCGGGCCGAACGGGACGGCCTGGTCGAGCGGACCGCCCACCCGGAGGACCGCCGGCGTCGCGTGGTGTCCGTCACCGACGAGGGTCGCCGCGCATGGGAGACCGCACAGCACATCGAGCGGGAGGTCCTCCCCGAGGACGCGGAGCTCCGCCGGCGGCTGACCGGCGTGCTGCACCGCTCGTGACACTGAAATACCACATGCTGTAGACTCTCCGGGTCGGCGCAGGGCCGACCCGACCCGAGGAGTCCCGATGTCCGAGCGTCGCGCCGCCCGAGCCGCGGCAGCAGCAACAGCAAGAACGGCCCGGAGGCGGCGCAGGCACCCCGCGCTCGTCGCGCTGGTCGCCACCACCGGCACCCTGGTCGGCATCGCCACCGTGCTCGCGGTCGTCGCAGCGGTCTTCGTCGGCAGTCTGACCCGGAGCTTCGACGACCACACCGAGGCGATCGCGGACCCCTTCCCCGCCGGCGACCGGCCCGCACCTTCCGGCGGCGCCGAGGACATCCTGCTCATCGGCTCCGACTCGCGGGCCGGACTGGCCGACGGCGACCAGACCGCCGGCGGGCGGTCGGACACGCTGATGCTCGCCCACGTACCCGCCGACCGCCGCCACGTGTACCTCATGTCGATCATGCGCGACTCGTGGGTCGAGGTCCCCGGCCACGGCCGGGCCAAGATCAACGCCGCGTACTCCTGGGGCGGCATCCCGCTCACGGTGCAGACGGTCGAGCAGCTGCTCGACGTCCGGATCGACCACGTCGCCGAGGTCGACCTCGCCGGGTTCGCCGACATGACGGACGCACTGGGCGGCGTGACGGTGCGGTCGCCGCGCGACTTCACGGCGCGGGGCCACCACTTCGTCAGCGGTGCGAACCGGCTCGACGGCGAACAGGCCCTGGCCTTCGTGCGGGAGCGGTACGCGTTCGCCGACGCCGACCACACACGCGTCCGGAACCAGCAGGCGTTCCTGCGCGGGGTGTTCGACCAGGCCCTGTCGCGCGGCACCCTGACGCACCCGGGGCGACTGCAGGAGTTCGTCACCGCGACGAGCGAGCACCTGGCGGTGGACCCCGGGCTCGACGCGGCGACGATCGTCCGTCTCGGGTGGTCCCTGCGCGGGGTCCGACCGGACGACCTGGTCACGTTCACGATGCCGACCGCGGGCAGCGGGACGACCCCCGACGGCCAGTCGTTCGTCCGGTTGGACGACCACGACCGCGCCGCGATCTCGAGCGCCCTGCGGTCCGACGACCTGCAGCGGTGGCTCGAGGATCGCCCGAGCTGACGGTCGCGCCGGCGAATCCCGGACAGCACGAGACCCCCGCGGCAGGTGCCACGGGGGTCTCGTGTCGGATCGGGAGGTCGATCAGGCGGGGAGCTGGAGCTCCTGGCCGGCGTAGATCAGGTTCGCGTCGTCGATCGTCGACGTGTTCGCGGCCCACAGCTTCATGTAGCCACCGTCGATGTTCAGCTTCGTCGCGATCTTGTCGAGCGTGTCGCCCGACTCGATCGTGTACGTCTTGCCGCTCGTCGCGACCGCGGCCGGCTTGCTCGACACGGCCGCCTTCGGAGCGGCCTGCGTGGTCGCCTTCGGTGCGGCCGGCGTGGTCGCCTTCGGTGCAGCCTGCTGCGGCGCGGCCTGCTGCGGTGCAGCCTGCTGCGGCGCGGCGGGGGCCGGAGCGGCGGCCTGCGGAGCGGCACCCGTGGTCCCGCTCAGGCCGAGCTTCGCGGAGCAGGCCGGCCATGCACCCCAGCCCTGAGACGCGAGGACGCGCTCGGCGACGGCGATCTGGGCCTCGCGGCTCGCGGAGGCCGGGTTGCCGGCGCCGCCGTTCGCCTGCCAGGTGCCGAGGTTGAACTGCAGGCCGCCGTAGTAGCCGTTGCCGGTGTTGATGGCCCAGTTGCCACCGGACTCGCACTGTGCGAGGGCGTCCCAGGTCGAACCGGATGCGGCGTTCGCGGGCGCTGCCGCCAGGCCGACACCGGTCGCGGCGATGCCGGCGAAGGCCAGGCCACCGACGATGGTGCGGGTACGGGAAAGCTTCTTCATGGTTGATCGCTCCACCGGGACCACGGACCTGGTGCCCGCCTGAGCGGACCCGGTCGCCACTGCCCGTCCCGACCGATCGCGGTCATGTTGTGGGGTGCGCCGCCGGGGGCAGTGGTCTCGTGCCGGTGGCGCTGGTCGGCAACCATAGGAAATTCGTGACTGTTATCAAACCGAGACAATGAGTTCTACCCGTGAGTGCTATGTCCCCCACCGGTCTTCCTGAGTGCCCCGATCACCGTGGGCATGCAGATCGGTCTGTACCCGGGTACGTGACCTTGGCAGTTTCCTGGCAATGCTGCGGACGGGAGGCCCGTGGCGGCCTGGCAGCGAGCCTCCCGACCGCTGGCTGGTCGCGTCCTGGTCAGCGCCTGGACAGCAGCGTCACGGCCTCGAGGTGGCCGGTCTGCGGGAACATGTCGAGCACGCGCGCCCGCCGCAGGCGGAGCGACGGCATGCGCGCGAGGTCCTTCGCGAGGGTGACCGGGTTGCAGCTCGAGTAGACGATGTGCTCGACCTCGGACTCCTCGAGCCAGGTCGCGAGCGTCTCGCCGATGCCCCGGCGCGGCGGGTTCACCACCACCAGCTCGGGCAGCGCGTCCGGTCGGGCCCGGAGGGCGTGCTCCGTCGCGTCGTCGGCGGCGAAGCGGACGTCGGTCAGCCCCGCCTCGCGCGCGGACTGCTTCGCGGAGCGGATCGCCTCCCGGCTCGTCTCGATCCCCGTGACGGCACGACCCGCGCGCGCTGCGTGCAGGGCGAACCCGCCGACACCGCAGTACAGGTCCCACATCGAGGCCGGCCCGACCTCGTCGATCCAGGCCGACGCCTGGTCGTACAGCTGGCTCGCGACGCTCGTGTTCGTCTGGAAGAAGCTCTGCGGTCGGAGGTGCATCGCGATCGAGCCGAACCGCATCGGCAGCGTCTCCTGCTCGGTCAGCACGACCTCGCGTTCCCCCTCGGTGACGGCCTTGTGCTCCGGGAGCAGGTTCGCGGTGACCACGACCGCCTCGGGCAGGACCCGCCGCAGGTCGTCGAGGCGCTCACGCAGTCGTGGCAGCTGCCCTTCGGAGCGCAGCACGAAGCGCACCATGAGCTCGCCGTCCGGGGACTCGGTCACGAGCACGAACTTGAGCTCGCCCCGACGTGCGGCCACGTCGTACGGGATCAGCCCCGTGTCGGCGACGAAGTCCGCCAGGACCGGGAGCGCCCGTCGGATGCCCGGCGTGCAGATGCCGCAGTGCCGCAGGTCCACGCCGCGCTGCCGGTGGTCGAGGATCCCCACCGTGGGGCGCTGGACCGTGCCGCCGACGACCATCTTCGCCTTGTTGCGGTACCCGGACTCCGGGCTCGTGATCGCGGGCAACCACTCGACCGCCCCCGGGCCCCCTGCGGCCTCGACGGCGTCCCGCAGGAGTTCCCGCGTGCGGATCTCCTTGTCGAGCACCTGGTCGCCGTAGGGCTGTCCCATGAGTGTGCACGAGCGGCACACCCCCCGGTCGAAGTAGTCGCACTGCAT
Organism: Curtobacterium sp. 179-B 9B NHS; assembly: GCF_045370965.1. Taxonomy (NCBI): domain Bacteria; kingdom Bacillati; phylum Actinomycetota; class Actinomycetes; order Micrococcales; family Microbacteriaceae; genus Curtobacterium; species Curtobacterium sp. 179-B 9B NHS. The sequence continues at coordinate 312,329 of NZ_JBIQDQ010000003.1, read as the reverse complement.
GGCCGGGTCAGGATACGGCAGCGGCGTCCCGCGTCGTCGTCGCGATGCGGTACAGCGAGGTCGTCGCGGTCACGAAGAGCGTCGTGCCGTCGTCGCCGCCGAAGCACAGGTTCGACACGACCTCGGGCACGGCGACGTCGCCGATGCGGGCGCCGTCGGGTGCGAAGACCGTCACGCCCCGGTGGGTCGAGGACCACACGTTGCCGTGGACGTCGACCCGGATGCCGTCCGGCACGCCCTCGCCCTCGCCGAGCCGGGCGAACACCCGGCCGTTCTTCACGCGGTGGCCGTCGACGTCGTAGGCGCGGATGACCGGCTCGTGGGCGGACGAGCTGGCGACGTGGAGCACGCGCTCGTCGGGCGAGAACGCGAGACCGTTCGGTTCGTCGACGTCGAGCACCACGGGGCGCAGGTCCTCGCCGTCCGGTCCGCACCGGAACACCCAGTGGTCGCCGTACTCCCGCTCGCCCGGGTGTCCCTCACGCGGCTGGGTGATGCCGTAGGCCGGGTCGGTGAACCAGATCGTGCCGTCCCGCGTGACGACGACGTCGTTCGGCGAGTTCAACCGACCGTCCGCCCAGCCGTCGACGACCGCGGTGACGACGCCGCCCCGGTCGCGCTCGACGCGTCGCCGCCCGTGCGAGCACTGCACGACGGAGCCGTCGCGGTCCAGCGTGCGGCCGTTCGTGAACTCGACGTCCGACGCGTACACGGTCGTACCGCCGGTCTCCTGGTGCCACTCGAGGATCCGGTCGCCCGGGATGTCCGACCAGCGGACCGTCCGGTCGGACGGGATCCAGCACGGTCCCTCGGCCCAGGTGCTGCCGGTCGCGAGGCGCTCGACGGCGTCGGGGTCGGGGACGAGTTCGGTGAGGCTCGACACGGGTCCTCCTTCGGACGGTGCCCTCCACGCTACGGCGTCAGGCGGTCGCAGCGGCCTCGGCGCGGCGCCGCACGGCCTTCTCGACCGCGGAGATCGCGAGGCCGAGCAGGATCGACGCGACCACCGCGAGGGTCGTCACGAGGAACGGCTGCTCCCGGCTCCAGTGCCCGGTGGCCGCCGCGATCCCCACGCAGTAGGCCGCCCACACCACGTCGGCGACGAGGCAGCTGACCAGGAAGCGCCGGAGGTCGAGCCCGCTGTCCGCACCGACCAGGTTCGTCGTGAGGCGCCCCATCGGGATGAAGCGGCCGAGGACGGCGATGCGTCCGGGGGCCTTCCGGTACCTGGCGTCGATCGACTCCCGCGCCTTCCTGACCTTCGGCCGGCTGAACCACGACCGCGAGCCGAGGTCGACCGTCCGCGCCAGGTGCCAGAGCGCGACGTCGCCGAGCACCATCCCGATCGTCGCCGCGACCACCAGGACGAGCACGGGCAGGAACCCACCGTCACCACCGACGAGCAGCGTGCCGATCGCGACGACGAGCGCCTGGCTCGGCAGGAACACCGCAACGCTGCCGGCGGCCAGCACGAGCCCGACCACGAGGAAGGCCCAGGGCGTCCCGACGAGCTGGAGCACCATCTCCTGCGCTGCGTCCACCGGTCACCTCCGTCGACGCGGGGTGCGCCGACCACGATCATCCCAGGTCCGGGCCCGGCCGGTGCTCGGTGCGCCGCACGATCTCGCGCATCACGTCGGCGGCCTCGTCCGACCGACCCCCGACGACCGCCTGCACGAGCGCGACGTGCAGGCCGACGTCGTGGCGGTCCGGCCGGATGCTCCCGCGCTCACGGAGCGCCTCCCCCACGACGCGGTGCAGCCGTCGGTACAGCGCGTTGCCGGACAGCTCCAGCACGAGGGAGTGCAGCCGGACGTCCGCGATCGTGAAGTCGACCCGGCGGTCCTCGGCCGCGGCGGACGCGAGCTCGTCCGCGGTGGCGAGGAGCGCCTCCCGTCCGGCCGCGCAGTCCTCGAGCGGTGCTCGTCGGGCCGCCGCGGCGGCCGCTGCCGGTTCCACGGCGACCCGCAGCTCGCGGAGCTCGACCGAGACCTGCGCCGCGTCGGGTCCCCGGAGCCGCCAGCGGACGACCAGCGGATCGAGGACGTCCCAGTCCGTGGGGTGGGCGACGACCACGCCGACGCGGGGGCGCGCACTGAGCATGCCGAGCGCGACGAGGACGCGGACCGCCTCACGGACGATGCTGCGGCTCGCGCCCGACCAGGCCACCAGGTCGTCGGTGCTCCGGCGGCTCCCCGGCGCGAAGGTGCCGGTGACGACGGCGGTCCCGATCCCGTCGAGCACCCGGTCGAAGGCGCTCGTCACCGCTGCGCGACGGGTGACAGGACGAGCTCGTCGATGCGGACGTGGGCCGGCGCCGCGAGCACGAAGGCCACCGTGCGGCCGACGTCGTCGGGCTGCAGCATCCGAGCGCGCGCCGCCGCGTCGGGGACCTCGGGACGCTGGTCCAGGAAGTCCGTCGCGACGTCGCCCGGGCACAGGTGGGTGGCTCGCACGCCGTGCTCGGCCTCCTGCTGGTTGAGCGTCCGGACGATCGAGCCGAGGGCGGTCTTGCTCGCCGAGTACGCGACACCGGCACCGGGTTGGAAGGACCAGCCCGCGTAGGACGACACCACCACGACGACACCGCCCGCGTCCCGGAGCGCCGGCAGTGCAGCGTCGACCACCGCCACCACGGCGGTCGTGTTCGTGTCGATGACGGCGCGGACGTCGGCGAGCGACTGGTCGTCCCACCGTCGCGCCGGCGAGTTCAGCCCGGCTGCCAGCACCAGGCCGTCGATCCGGCCGTGCCGTCCGAGCACGGCGTCGCGTGCTGCGGGCACCGCGTCGCCGTCCGTCACGTCGAGCGGCACGACGTCCGCCGTCCCGCCGACCGCGCGGACCTCGTCCGCGACCTGCTCGAGTCGGTCCCGGCGACGCCCACTGAGCACCACCGTCCACCCGTCACGGGCTGCGGCCACCGCGCTCGCCGCCCCCATCCCGCTGCCGCCACCCGTGATCCAGAGCACCTTCGCCGTCATGCTCGAATAGTATGACGATTCGAGGCACGGGCGCCCACCGTTGCCGGGACAGACCGACGACGGGAGCGACGATGCACCTCGACCTGACCGACCGCGTGGTGGTCGTCACCGGAGCCGGCCGGGGGATCGGCCGGACACTCGCGGCGCGGTTCCTCACCGAGGGGTGCCGCGTCGTCGCGTTCGACCTCGCCTTCGACGACGCCGGTGACGACGGCGTCGACCGTGTCGTCTGCGACGTCGCCGACCCGGCCTCCGTGCGTGCGGCCGTCGACGAGGTCGTCCGCCGGCACGGCACCGTCGACGTGCTCGTCAACAACGCGGGCATCAACGTCACCGGGACCGTCGCCGAGCTCGGCTGGGACGAGTGGCGACGGTGCATGGACGTGAACCTCGGGGGCACCTTCCTGGTCAGCCAGGCGGTCGCGCCGGTGATGCAGGCGGCCGGGCGCGGGCGGATCGTCAACGCCGCGTCGTTCGCGGCGATCGTGCCGAGCGTCGGCAGCGCGGCCTACGCGGCGTCGAAGGCCGCGGTGGTCTCGTTCACCCGCGTGCTGGCGTCGGAGCTCGGCCCGTGGGGCATCACCGTGAACGCCTACGCGCCCGGCATGGTGCCGACCGCGATGAACGGGTTCGCCGAGATGCCGCAGGCCGAGCAGGACCGGCTGCTCGACACCCTGTCGCTCCGGCGGTGGGAGACGCCCGACGACGTCGCCGACCTCCTGGTCTTCCTGGCGAGCGACGCGTCCGCCTACGTCACGGGCACACTGCTGGACGTCTCCGGCGGCAAGCTCGCGACGCAGATCCCGGCACGGGCGCACGGTCGCTGAGGCCGGACGCGGAGCAGAGTGGAGGGAACGCTCGCTCCGGCTGTCCGGTTGCTCAGGAAGTTGCCATCCGCCTCTCCGTAGGCTGTGAGGGCCCAGTGAGCCGGACTGCAGCCCGACCCCGAGGAGGTGCCCGATGGTCTCCGTCCTCGTCGCGTTCGCGATCGTCGCCCTGATCGTCCCCGCCCTGACCCCGCTGATGGGGCGCCGCGTGTTCTACGTCGCCGCCCTCGCCCCCGCCGCCGCCGCGGTGCTGACGATCGCCCAGAGCGACGCCGCACTTCACGGCGGGGTCACGAGCCGGTGGCAGTGGATCCCGGAGCTCGACCTGGCGCTGTCGTTGCGGATGGACGCCCTGTCGTGGGTCCTCGCCCTGGTGGTCTCCGTCGTCGGTGCGCTCGTGCTCGTCTACTGCGCGTCGTACTTCGAGCGGGACGAGCCCGGACTGGGCCGGTTCGCGTCCGTCCTGACCGCCTTCGCCGGGTCGATGTACGGCCTCGTCGTCGCCGACGACGTGATCGTGCTCTTCGTGCTCTGGGAGGCCACGACGGTCTTCTCGTACCTGCTCATCGGGCAGGACGCCGACAAGCGCGCGAGCCGGGCCGCCGCCATGCAGGCCCTCGTCGTCACGACCGCCGGCGGGCTGGCGATGCTCGCCGGACTCGTCGCCCTGTCCGTGACCGCGGGGACCACGAGCCTGTCGGGCATCATCGCGCAGGCACCGGAGCTCGTCGAGCGTCCGGGGCCGCTCGTGCCGGTCGCGGTGGTCCTCGTGCTCCTGGGCGCCCTGACGAAGTCGGCGATCGTCCCCTTCCACTTCTGGCTCCCGGCAGCGATGGCGGCGCCGACCCCGGTCAGCGCGTACCTGCACGCCGCGGCGATGGTGAAGGCCGGCATCTACCTGGTCGCCCGCCTGGCCCCGGCGTTCGCGCTGCTGACCGGCTGGCGCGAGACGATCACCGTGCTCGGTGTGCTCGGCATGCTCATCGGCGGCTACCGCGCGCTGCGTCAGACCGACGTCAAGCTGCTGCTCGCCTACGGGACGGTCGCGCAGCTCGGCTTCCTCGTGCTCGCCGCCGGGTGGGGCGCTCCGGCCGTCGCCCTGGGCGGGGTCGCCCTGCTCGTCGCGCACGCCACGTTCAAGTCGACGCTGTTCCTGGTCGTCGGAGCCGTCGACCACGCGACCGGCACCCGCGACCTCCGGAAGCTCAGCGGTCTCGGGCGGAAGCTGCCGTGGCTCGTCGTGGTCAGCGTCCTCGCGCTCGCGTCGATGGCGGGCATCCCGCCGACGATCGGCTTCGTCGCGAAGGAGGCCGTCCTGACCGGCTTCGTCGAGGAGCTCCACGGACCGCAGGCGGCCTGGGCGTGGATCGCACTCGTCGGGGTGACCCTCGGCTCGCTCCTCACCGTCGCGTACTCGCTCCGCTTCCTCTGGGGCACGTTCGCCCGGAAGTCCGGCGTGGCCGACACCGAGCCGCACGGCCTGCACGGACTCGGTGTCGTGCCGTCCGTCCTCGCCGTCGCCGGACTCGCGTTCGGCCTGCTCACGCCCGTCGTCGCGCACGGCCTCGAACCCGCTGCCACCGCCGCGGCGCTGCCCGAGGGCGAGGTCCCGCACCTGGCGCTCTGGCACGGCCTGGAGCCCGCGCTCGGCCTCTCCGCGATCACGCTCGTCGGTGGCGTCCTCCTGTTCCTGGCACGACGCCGGGTCGAGGCCCTGCAGCACCGACTCTCCGGGTCACCGAGCGCGGCCGACACCTACCGGAAGACCATGCGTGGGCTCGACCGCCTGGCGACCGGGCTCACGGCCGGCGTCCAGCGCGGGTCGCTCCCCTACTACCTGACCGTGATCCTGTCGGTGTTCGTCGCCGGCGCCCTGGCGAACCTGGTGCTCGGCGGCCCGTGGGCGTTCCGCGTGCGCTTCGCCGATTCGTGGGGCCAGGTGCCGGTCGTCGCCGTGATGGCCGTCGCCGCGATCGCGGTGCTGACCGCGAAGACCCGGTTCGCCGCCGCCGTGCTCGTCGGCGTCACCGGCTACGGGATGTCCGTGCTCTTCGTCCTGCACGGTGCGGTCGACCTCGCGCTCACCCAGCTCGTGGTCGAAACCGTCACGCTGATCGCGTTCGTGCTGGTGCTCCGCCGGCTCCCCCCGCGGATCGCCACGGCCAACCCGTCGCGCTTCCGGATCGTGCGGGCCCTGTTCGCCGGCCTCGCGGGGGCCACCCTGGCCGTCGTCGTGGTCGTCGCGGCCTCGGCACGGAACAGCACCCCGATCTGGCCGGACATCCCGGCGCTCACGAAGTCCTTCGGTCACGGCCTGAACGTCGTGAACGTCGCCCTCGTCGACCTGCGCGGCTGGGACACGCTCGGTGAGCTGACCGTCGTCGTCGCCGCGGCCACGGGTGTCGCGAGCCTGATCTTCCTCGATTCGCGCGAGGACACCCTGCCGCGGCTGCGCGACCTGCCGGCGACCGTGACGAGCGACAAGCACCGCCCGGACGGCGAGCCCCGCGCCTGGCTGCCGACGAGCGCGGCGATCCCGACCGGTCGCTCGGCCCTGCTCGACGTGGTCGTCCGCCTGCTCTTCCACGGCCTCGTCGTGCTCTCGCTCTACCTGCTCTTCGCCGGGCACAACACGGCCGGCGGCGGCTTCGCCGGCGGACTCGTCGCCGGCATCGCGCTGGCCGGTCGGTACCTGGCGGGCGGTCCCGCGGAGCTCGGCGCCGCCGCGCCCGTCCGCGCCGGTCGCCTGCTCGGCCTCGGCGTCGCCACCGCGGCCACGACCGCGATCGTCCCGCTGTTCTTCGGGAAGGAGGCCCTGTACTCCGCGTTCTTCGAGGCGACCGTCCCCGTGCTCGGGCACGTCGAGTTCGTCACCGCGACGTTCTTCGACATCGGGGTCTACCTGGTGGTCGTCGGGCTCGTCCTCGACGTGCTCCGGAGCCTCGGTGCCGAGGTCGACCGGCAACGGCTCGAGGACTCCCGGGCGCGCATCACCGACACCACGGAGGGCGACGTCGACGACAACGCCGCCGCAGCGACCCCGGAGGGGAGTGCCGTATGACCATCACCCTGGTCCTCGTCATCGCGATGGCGGTGCTGTTCTCGTGCGGCGTGTACCTGCTGCTGGAGCGGTCGCTGACCCGGATGCTGCTCGGGTTCCTGCTGCTCGGCAACTCCCTGAACCTGCTGTTGCTCATCATGTCCGGCGCGGCGGGCAAGCCCCCGATCGGCGGCTCGTCCGAGGGCATCACCGACCCGCTCCCCCAGGCGTTCGCCCTGACCGCGATCGTCATCACCTTCGCGGTGAGCGCGTTCCTGCTCGCCCTCATCCACCGCTCGTGGAAGCTGTCCCGCGCCGACGAGGTCGAGGTCGACGAGGCCGACGTCGCGATCGGCAAGGACCGCGACGACGATCCCGCGGACGACGACCCCGCGGACGACGACCCCGAGATCGACACCGACCCCGAAGCGGTCCAGAACGAGGAGGCCTCGCGATGACCTGGCTCGTCCCCCTGCTCGTCCTCGTCCCGCTGCTCGGCGCCGCCATCGCGCTCGGCCTCCTGCGGCACCAGAAGCTCCAGCGGGCCATCACGGTCGCGGTGCTCGCGGTGGCCGTGGTCGTTGCCGCCACGCTCATGGTGCTCGTCGACCAGCACGGCACCATCGTCGTGCAGGTCGGCGGGTGGCAGGCACCGTACGGCATCTCGCTCGTCGTCGACCGGCTGAGCGCCCTGCTCCTCACCGTGAGCGCGAGCGTGCTCCTGCTCGTGCTGCTCTTCTCGATCGGCCAGGGACTCGCGGCCGACGACGAGGACGCCCCCGTCACGATCTACTACCCGACCTACCTGGTGCTGGCCGCCGGAGTGCTCGACGCGTTCCTGGCGGGCGACCTGTTCAACCTCTACGTCGCGTTCGAGATGCTCCTGGTGGCGAGCTACGTGCTCATCACCCTGGGCGGCAGCGAGCAGCGCGTCCGCGCCGGCACGACGTACATCATCACGAGCCTCATCGCCTCGGCGCTGTTCCTCGCGTCCATCGGCCTGGTCTACGGCGCGACCGGCACCGTGAACATCGCGCAGATCTCGGAGCGCGTCGCCGGGCTCCCCGAGCACGTGCAGCTCCTGCTCCACACGATGCTGCTCATCGCCTTCGGCATCAAGGCCGCGGTGTTCCCGCTCGCCTTCTGGCTGCCGGACTCGTACCCGACCGCACCGGCCCCGGTCACCGCGGTGTTCGCCGGACTCCTCACGAAGGTCGGCATCTACGCGATCATCCGGCTCGAGACGATCATCTTCCCGAGACCACAGCTCAACACGGTGCTGCTCGTGGTCGCGGTGCTCACGATGATCGTCGGCGTGCTGGGGGCCGTGTCGCAGACCGACGTGAAACGACTGCTGTCCTTCACGCTCATCAGCCACATCGGCTTCATGGTGATGGGCGTCGGGCTCGGTTCCGTCGTCGGCACCGCCGCGGCCGTGTTCTACACGGTGCACCACATCGTCGTGCAGACCACGCTGTTCCTGGTGTCGGGGGTGATGGAACGCGTGGGCGGCACGACCTCGACCCGGTCGCTCGGCGGGCTGCTCAAGGCCGCACCGCTCCTCGCCGCGCTCTACCTGGTCCCGGCGTTCAACCTCGGGGGCATCCCGCCGTTCTCCGGGTTCATCGGCAAGCTCGGCCTGTTCCGCGCCGCGGCCGAGGACGGCTCCCCGATGGCCTGGGTGACGGTCGGCGCCGGCGTGGTGACGAGCCTCCTCACCCTGTACGCGCTGATGCGCGTCTGGGACGCCGCCTTCTGGCGGCCCAAGCCGGCCGCCGAGGCGGCGGCACCGCACGCCAGCACGGCCGAGCCGCACGCGCACCTGCGGTCGCCGGAACCGGCGCCGCTGACCGTCTCCGAGGAGACGGGCGAGGCGTACCACCCGGGAGGCTCGACCACCGTCACCGACGCGGCGCACGCGAGCAGTGCCTCCGGTCCGGCCACCGGCCAGACCCCCGCGGTCGAGCCGTCGGTGCACACGCCGCTGCCCCGGATGCTCGTCGCCGTCACGACGGTGGCGGTCCTCGGGTCGGTCGCGCTCACCGTCGTCGCCGGTCCGCTCTACGGTTACGCGACCCGCGCAGCGGAGTCACTCGAGTCGCCGGACCGCTACGTGCAGGCCGTCCTGGGCAGCACGGACGGAGGCGCTGATGAGTGACACCCGCCGCATCTCGAACGCCCGACGGATCGCCCTCGCCTGGCGCTACGACGTGCCGCTCGTCGCCGGACTGACCGTGCTCTGGGCGCTGCTGTGGGGATCCTGGAGCGTCCTGACGCTGCTGTGCGGCGTGGTCGTCGCGCTCCTCGTCACGCAGCTGCTCCCGCTGCCGCCCGTCCCCCTGTCGAAGCGGTTCTCGCTGCCGCGCGCACTGTGGTTCCTGGTGGTGTGGGCCGGGCACGTCGTCGTCGCCTCGTTCCGGGTGGCCTGGGCGGCCGTCCGACCGCGCGGCGTCCGGCAGAGCTCGATCGTGCTCGTGCAGCTGCACACCACGTCGGAGATGACCTTCACGCTCGCCACCCTGGCGATCTCCCTCGTGCCCGGGTCGTACGTCGCCGACGTCGACCTTCCCCGCCGTCGCCTGCTCATCCACGTGCTCGACACCGAGCGCCGTGAGCAGGTCGACCAGGAGCGGCGGACCGTCGCACGCATCGAGGAGCTCGTCATCCGCGCCATCGGGTCGAAGCAGGACGTCTCCGAACTCGCCGAGCCGCTGCCGGAGGTGACCCGGTGAGCGCCGCGGTCGTCGTCATGGCCGTCGGGATCGCGCTCGTGCTCGTCCTGCTCGGCGCCACGCTCGCGCTGGCCGTCGGGCGGATCGTCCGCGGACCGACGATCCTCGACCGGATGATCGGCTCCGACATGGTGCTCACCACCGCGCTCGTGGTGATCGCCGCGGCGATGGTGGTCCGGCGCGACCTGACCGCCGTCCCGGTGCTGGTCGTCATCGCGGCGACGAGCGTCTTCGCGACCATCGCCGTCGCACGGATCGTCACGCCCTCGTCGGACCCGTCCGACGAGGGGATCGACGTGACCACGCCGGAGCACGCCGCCGAGGAGGAGTCGAAGTGATCGAGATCCTGCAGTCCTTCGTCGACGGGGCCGGCGTCCGTGCGTGGATCGCCCTCGTGCTGATGCTCCTCGCCGCGGGGCTGTCGTTCGGCGCCGCCGTGGGCATCGTCCGGTTCCGGGACCCCCTCGTCCGGCTGCACGCGATGGCGAAGCCGCAGGTGCTCGGGTTGGCGCTCGCCCTGGCCGCGATCGTCGTGGCGGTGTGGACCTGGACGGCGTTCTGGGTCGTGCTGCCGGTGCTCGTGTTCCAGCTCTTCCTGGTGCCGGTGTCGACCCACATGATCGCGCGTGCCGGGCTGCGGTCGAACGACTACCGGCACGAGGACCTGCTGGTCGACGACACCGAGGACTGACGCGGCTCCTCCTGACCCTGTCGGCCTCGTGATCGACGAGCCGGGCGCCGTAACGGGTCCACGAGTTCCACCTCCCCCCCCCCGTTCTAGGGCACGCTTCCAAGTAGCGAAGATCCTTCGAATTCGTCGAGCTTCTCCGAGGAGCACTCGTCGGGGATCCAGGACATCCGGTTCCGGTTCGAGCTCCGATCAGCGACGTCCCGCCCAGACGCCCACCAGGTCTGTACGGCAGCGAGCTCCCCCACCGCGCAACGCATCCCGAGCAGTCTGCGCCACGACCCGAGAGAACGAGCCTTGCCTCAGGACATGCCCGCCGGCTGGTACCCAGCACCGCACGCCAACAACGAACCACGCTACTGGGACGGACGAGACTGGTCCGAGACTCCGCCGCCCTTCCAGCCGGAACAACCCGCCGCTCCGATGTACGGATCGGTGGCGCAGATGGCTCCTCCGGCGGTTCGAGCACCCGGTTCCGCGAACCAGCCGTACGGACTGTCCGTGGCAGCACTCGTCGTCGGCATCGTGGCCTTCCTCACGGGCCTCGTGCCTGTGCTCGGCCTCGTGCTCGCAATCACGGCTGTCGTCCTGGCGATCATGGCGCTGGTCAAGCGACACGCGAAGAAGATGGCCATCACGGGCCTCGTGCTCGGCGGCGTCGCACTCCTGACCGGAGTCGCAGTGGCAGGTGGCGGGGGCGACAGCACCGATTCCGCGTCGAAGGCTTCCAGCGTGGTCGAGTCTGCGGAGACCGCCAAGCCGTCCGAACCCGCCGAGCAGGAGAGTCAGACGAATGCGCCGGCCGCGGCGGACGAGCCCGAGAAGGCTTCCGAGGCAGCTCCGACTGCGGACGGCACCGTCGAGAACCCCTCGCCGCAGCCTTACACCGCCAAGGGCCTGCTCGGCGGCGAGAAGTACAGCCTGACGGCGCGCATCGTGGATGCGAATGCGAATGCAGCCGTCGCGCAGTACAACATGTTCAACGACGAAGCGCCTGCTGGGTTCAAGTACGTCATCGCGGAACTGACCATGACGGGGATCGATCCGGACGGGGTCGAGCCGTCGCTCGCGTCGATCGATCTCTCCCTCGCGACCCCTGAGGGCAATCGGTACGACGGCGAGTACATCATGTTCGGTGACGGGATGCCGTCGATGAGCGACGGGCCGACCCTCTACCCCGGATCGAAGTTCACCGGGTACACGGCCTACCTCGTTCCGGACAGCGCACAGTCCTTCCTGCTCTACGACAACGGGAAGTACATCGCCTTCTGAACCGCTCACGCCAGTGATCGCCCTCTCGCACTGCTGATCGGGAGTCGCCGCCAGGAGCTCCAGATCGAGTCGACGAGGAACAAGTGCCCCGGACCGAGGTCCGGGGCACTTGTCCGTCCACCGGCACGAGGGACGGGAGGTCGTCGATTCACCCGGCGGCGCGGACGGCAGCCTCGTCGTCGTCCGAGAGGCCCGCGCCGTGCGGGTGGACCGGTTGCAGCTGCTCCCATGCGAGCACGTCTGCCAGCGTCTCGGCGAGTCGCCTCCGTGTCAGGCCTGCCGCACGCGCGCGGTCTGCCGGTCGGTCGTTCATGCCCTGGTGGTCGTCGTCGGGGATCCACAGCGGCAGGGACCGCTCCCCCGCCCAGGGCGCCACCCCGCGCGCGAGGAGCACCTCGTCCGCGAGCGCTACGACCGGGACGTCCACGGCCGCTGCGGCCCGTGCTTCCTCGAGGTACTGCCCCAGCGTGACGACCTCGCCGGGGACGTCGTGGACACCCGCTCGTCGGCCCTCGGCCGCTCCGACGAGCCATCCCGCCAGGTCGCGGACGTCGATCACCGAGGTGGGTCGATCCGTGCGCGCCGGGACCACCACCGCGCGGCCGCTCTCGGCTGCACGGGCGAACCTCCACGGCCAGTAGCCGGAACGTCCGGTGTGGTCACCTGGTCCACCGACGAGCCCGGCCCGCGCGATCGAGGCGCGCTCGGGGCCGAAGGCGTCGAGGACCGCACGTTCGCACGCCACCTTCGCAGCGCCGTACTCAGCGGGGTCGTCCGACGGCTCGAGCACGGCAGCGTGCTCGTCGGCACCGCGCTCGGCCTGGGACGCGTAGACGCTCACGGTCGACACGAAGACGTACCGATCGGCGACGGGCTCGAGGTCACGGGCCGCGCGGCGCACGTGCGCGGGCGTCCGGGAGACGTCCACGACCGCATCCCAGTGCTCGCCGGTCACCATGGTCAGGGCGTCGTCGTGGTCACGGTCGGCCACGACGAGCCGGGCGCCGGTGGGGACGTCCGAGCCGCGTGCGACGCACGTGACGTCGTGGCCGGTGTCGAGGGCGTGCTGTACGACGGTCCGGCCGAGCCAGGCGGTACCGCCGAGGACGAGGATGCGCATGCAGTCCAGCCTGCACCGAGCTCGAGGCACTCTCGAGAGTTTTGATTTCTTACTTCGCTTTAGCGAATCGAGATAAAGCCTGGTAAGGCCAGTAAGGTCGGCGCGTGGACAGCGTCAGGAACCCGTACACGCCCAACGCCGGTGCTACTCCGGAGATCGTCGCAGGACGCATCGAGCACACGCGCTCGTTCGAGGTACTCCTCCGTCGCCTCGCTCGCGGCCGCACTGACCAGTCCATGATCATGACGGGTCTGCGCGGGGTGGGGAAGACCGTGCTCCTCAACGCTTTCGCGGACCTGGCGCGCGAGGCGCGGTGGGAAGTCGTGGAGTTCGAGGCCAGCAAGCACGACGACGGCCAGTTCCGACAGACGATGGCTTCCCTGCTCCGATCAGCACTGCTGCAGGTGTCACCCCGGAAACGATGGAGCGACCGGGCTCGGCGTGCCGCTGAGGTCCTGACCTCGTTCAGCATGAACATGAGCGCGGAGGGGACTTGGTCGATGACGTGGGACGTTGAACCCGCGGAGGGCCTCGCTGATCACGGAGACCTGACGCTCGACCTCACCGATGTCCTCCTTGCGCTCGGGGAGGCCGTACAGGAGCACGGCAGGGGGCTCGCCATCCTCATCGACGAGGTCCAGTTCCTGCGCGCCGCACAACTCGAGGCCTTGATCCAAGCACTCCACAAGACCGTTCAGCGACGGCTCCCCATCACCTTCGTCGGCGCGGGCCTTCCGCAGATCGCGGAGCTCGCCGGCGACGCGAAGTCGTACGCCGAACGCCTGTTCCGTTTTCCCGAGATCGGGTCGCTCGACCCGGAGGACGCGCGTGAAGCCCTGATCCGACCGGCAGAGATCGAGGACGCATCCTTCAGCGAGGATGCCGTAGAGCTCGCGCTCGAGATCACGAAGGGGTACCCCTACTTCATCCAGGAACTCGGGTACCAGGTCTGGGAGATCGCTCCCGGTCCGGTGATCGTTGCAGACGACGTCGACGCGGCGAGAGAGGGATACCTCGCGAAACTGGACCAGTCGTTCTTCCGTGTCCGGCTCGATCGCACCACGACCCTCCAGACGGCCTACCTCCGAGCAATGGCTGAACTCGGTCCGCTTCCGCAGAAGGCTGCGGACGTCGCCCGTGTCCTGCACCGGGAGTCCACGCAACTCGGACCGACCAGAGCAGAACTCATCGACATGGGGCTGCTCTACACGCCAGAGCACGGCTACGCTGCCTTCACCGTGCCGGACTTCGACAAGTTCATGCTGCGAGCCGTACCGAAGCTGATCGTGCCCGAGGTCAGACGCCGGACCCCGAAGAAGCCGAGCTGATCCCGGCTCAGGCGGTCGCGGCCGCCGGAGCGCCCTCGCGGCGGGCGAGCAGGAGGTCCGCCACGGCGGCGACGACGACCAGCGCGGCGGCGTACGCGGGGAACGCCATCGCGGCACCGGTGCCCGCACGCTCGGCGACCTCGCCGACCACGGCCGACGCGACCGACTGTCCGACGATGACCGCCGAGCCGAGGATCGTCATCGTGGTCGCCGAACGGCCGACGGGCGACCGGTCCGATCCCAGGCTGTACTGCGCGACGAGCGTCGGGCCGATGCCGATGCCCATGATCCCGAGCACGAGGACGACCGCCACGACGGAGTCCGCCCGGCTGAAGGCGACCGCGCCGCCCAGCAGCACGACCCCGAACACGAGCCAGCGCCAGGTCACACCGAACCGCTGTGGGAACGCCGCCGATCCGAGTGCGAGTGCTGCGGATCCGATCCCCATCACGCCGTACAGCAGGCCGGCCTGGGACGCCTCGCCCTGTTGTTCCGTGAAGGCCGTCAGCGAGGTCAGCGTCGACCCGAAGAAGAGTCCGATGCCGAGGATCCCGACGACGACCACGAGCAGTCGCGGACGGAGCAGCTGCCGGGCCGGGGCGCGCGTCTCCTGTGCCGGCCCACCGACGACGAGGGCGCCGGTCGGGTGCAGCGCGAAGGCGGTGACGAAGACGAAGGTCAGTGCCGACGCACCGGCGACGGCCACCCACGGCGCGATCGTGCTCGCGAGCAGGCCGACCAGGAACGGACCGACGATGAAGACGGTCTCGTCCGCGGCCGACTCGTACGCCATCGTGCCGCTGAAGACCTTGTCGCGGCGTGCCGGGGACATGCGCTGGCGGATGATCGCCACGAGTCGCGTGCGGGACATCGGGGCGACCTGCGGTGCGGTCGCGCCGATCAGGAACGACATCGCCAGGACCGCGAGGTCGGGCGCGGTGCTCGCGACCACGATCGGCAGGACGCCGAGCAGGACGGCGTTCGCGAGTCCGACGGGGACGAGGACGGCCCGCTGGCCGAAGCGGTCGGCGGCCGCACCGACGAGCGGCCCGAAGATCGCCGAGCCGATGCCGACGAAGGCGGAGTTGATGCCGCCGAGGGCGACGGAGTCACGGGACGCGACGACGAGGGTGAGGACACCGACGACCATCATCGCGAAGGGCAGACGGGCGATGAACGCGATCGGGAAGTACCACCGACCGGCGAGGGAGACGAGGGACGCGTCGGAGCGTCGAGGTTGGAGCATGAGGGGGTGTGCCTTCTGGGGCCCGGCCTGATCCGGCGGCGGGCCCATCGGGTGCCGCCGCTGTCCGTCGGTGGGGCCGACGGCCGGTAGATACACACTGCTTGCTGTTGTGTCCCTCCAGGGTACCAAGCCCGTCCGGACGGCACGCGGGGTCGGGACCTGCCACGGGTCGGCCGGGAGGCGCGTGGCGGGGCCGCCACGCGCCTCCCGGCCGTCGTCAGCCGCGTCGCAGGCCGTCGTCGATGCGTGCCAGCAGGTCAGCCGCGGCGCCGAGGCCACTCTCGTCGCCACCGAGGGCGGCGCGGAGCCGGCCCGCCCAGTGCGCGTGCAACCGCGCGATGCTGTCGTGGGCGAGGGCGGTGGGGTGCAGCTGCACGGTCCGGGCGTCGCCCGGGTCGGTGCGGCGCTCGACCATGCCCTTCGCGACGAGCGAGCGGAGCGCGACGCTGCAGTTGCTGCGCTGCAGCGCCGTGGCGTCGGCCACGGCACTCGGGGACGCACCCGGGTTCCGGTGCACCCAGCGCATCACGAGCGCCTCGGTGCCGGTCAGCGGGACGATGTCGAGCGCGTGCGGGCCGTGCGGGTCGACCTCGCGACCGATGCGCAGGACGACGTCGGCGAACTCGGCAAGGGCGTCGTCGGAGACCGCTGGTGCCATGGCGTCACTGTACCGTCCAGCGACGATGAGTTATGGTTTCATAACCATGACGACGGACACCGGATCCATCCGCGCCACCACGGCGACGCCCTCCACCCGCCCCACGGGCATCACGACTCCCCTGCTGCTCGTGCTCGGCCTGCTCAGCGCGGTCGCGCCCTTCGCGACCGACCTCTACCTGCCGGCGTTCCCGCGGATGACCACGGAGCTATCCGCCTCGGCGACGACCGTGCAGCTCACCCTGACGGCGTTCCTGGTCGGTGTGACCGCGGGGCAGCTCGTGTTCGGGCCGCTGTCGGACCGTTTCGGCCGCGTGCCCCCGCTCCTCGCCGGCGCCGCGCTCTGCGTCCTCGCGAGCGCCGCAGCGGTGCTCGCGCCGAACGTGGCGGTGCTCGTCGTCGCACGGCTGCTGCAGGGCCTCGGCGGGGCGGCCGGCATGGTGATCGGCCGCGCCGTGATCTCCGACCTGGCGACCGGCAAGCCCGCCGCCCGCGCCTTCTCGCTCATGATGATCGTCGGCGGGGTCGCGCCCGTGGTGGCACCGCTCCTCGGCGGTCTGCTCACCGGACCGATCGGGTGGCGCGGACTGCTGACGATCGTGCTCGGCCTGTCGGTGCTGATGCTCGTCGCCGTGCTCGCCGTCGTTCGGGAGACGCACCTGCGCTCGCGGCGTGACGCGCTCCGGGCCGAGCGCGTGGCGTCCGGTTCCCCGCTGCGGGCCCTGAGGTCGCGGACCTTCGTCGGCTACACCGCGGTCTTCGGCTTCGCGTTCGCGGTGATGATGGCGTACATCTCGGCGTCACCGTTCCTGTACCAGGGCATGCTCGGGCTCGACACCGTCGGCTACGGGCTCGCCTTCGGTCTGAACGCACTCGCGCTGATGGGCGTGAGCATCCTGTCGGCGAAGCTCACCGCGACCCGCTCGGTCGAGGGCGTCCTGACGCTCGGCATCGCCCTCGTGGTGGCGTCCACCGTGGCGTTCGCGCTGCTCGTCGTGACCGGGGCGCCCGTCCTCTGGCTCGCGGTGCCGCTCTTCACGGCGGTCGGGTCGCTCGGCCTCGTGCTCGGGAACGCGACGGCGCTGGCGCTCGGCGCGGTCCCCGGGGTCGCGGGCAGCGCCTCGGCCGTGCTCGGCGCCCTGCAGTTCGGGCTCGCGGCGCTCGTGTCGCCGCTCGTGAGCATCGGGGGCGAGGACACGGCGGCGCCGCTCGCGGTCGTCATGCTCGCGGCCGCCGTGGTCGCCGTCGTCGCGCTCGTCGCGGCGCGGCGCAGCCGGGCGTAGCAGCGCAGCGCAGCGCAGCGCAGCCGGGCGTAGCGGCGTGGGGCCGCGGGGCCGTGCGCCGCTCAGTGGCGGCGCCCGAGCGGTACCGCGGCACCCTCACGCGGGCGGAGGAACGGGATGCGGGGCATCGCCCAGTCGACCCACACCACCCGGGCCGCCGGCGCGACCGCCAGCGCCCAGAGGATCGAGGCCGCCGCGTCCGTCGGGTAGTGCACGGCGTCGATCGAGACCGACAGGAACACGACCACGATCGCCACGACACCGGCGACCCGGGCGACCTGGTGCCACCGCGTCTCGCGGACGACCCACACGAGCGCGATCACGAACGCCGTGATGTAGACCGTGTGCCCGCTCGGGTACCCGGGGTCGGGCTGGACGGGGAACGGGTGCGGCAGCAGCGCCACGTCGGGCCGGGCGCGGTGGACGATCTCCTTGACGACGGCGGACGGCAGCCACGTGATCGCGATCGTCATGCCGAAGCCGAGGGCCGGTCGGAGGTCCCGTGCCCGCCACCAGATGACACCAGCGACGACGAACGTGATCGCGATCGCCGGCACCGGGCTGATGACGTGGTAGACCGCCGTCGTGAACGCACCGAGCGCACCGGTGTGCAGCGTGTTGAACGCCTTCGCGAGCCCCGCGTCCACCGAACCGAGGAAGAACCCGATCACCGTCAGCACGACCACGGCCCCGATGCCGATCGTGACGGTCGCCAGCGGGTGGGGGTTCGGCTCGAGGATGCCGACGACGTCGGCCCTCCTGCGGCGGCGCTCGGGCTCGGTGCTCATCCGCCCATCGTCCCAGGGAGAGCCGCCCGTGCCCGGCACGCGCGGCCCGCGCAGATCAGAGACCGCTCAGCCTGACGCTCGTGGCCCGGCGGAGGACGTCCCCGGCTCAGTCCTCGACGTCGAACACGACGACGCGGCTGCTGCCGGCGCCGATGTGGTCGGCGACCGGACGGTGCTCCGGGTGCGGCAGGTACCCGGCGAGCGCCTCGCGGTCACGGAAGCGCACGGTGAGCATCCAGTCGAACCCACCCTCGAGGCCCTCGGTGCTGATGCTCGGCCCGGAGCGCACCGACTCCACCCCGTCGATGCGGGGCAGGTGGTCACGGCAGAGCGCATCCGCCTGCACGGCGTGCTCGCCGACCCCGTCCCGCGCTGCGTCCCACTGCACCAGCACCACGTGCGTCACACCAGCCATGCCCTGCTCCCGTCGTCACAGCCCACACTGCCACCCGAGCACTGGGACACCACCCCGCCTGTGTCCGCACGCAACCACGCGACCTACCGTCGGCCGAGTACGAGACGGCATGACGAGAGGAACACCATGGCAAGCGGAGTGGCAGCGGTCTGGGTACCGGTCAGTGACATGCAGCGCGCGGTCGCGTTCTACCGTGACGCGCTCGGCCTGACGGTCGCGAGCGAGGACGACGACTGGAGCGAGATCGACGCGAACGGCCTGCGCATCGGCCTGAACGGCCGGGAGTCGGCGAGCCCGTCGAGCGGGGGCGGCGCGGTCGTGTCGTTCCAGCCGGACGGCAGCATCGAGGACGAGGTCGCCGACCTGCGGTCGAAGGGCGTCGAGTTCGCGGGTGACGTCAGCGAGCACCCCTGGGGCAAGATCGTGCCCTTCAAGGACAGCGAGGGCAACGACCTGCAGCTGTACTCGCCGCCGCAGGGCTGAGGCGAGCGGGTCGCTGAGGCGATCCTCCGGATGACGGGAGGCGCGGTGCCAGCTGGCACCGCGCCTCCCGTCCTCCTGCAGCACCGTCTAGAACGCGGGCGTCCCGCCGGCGATCGTGATGGTCGAGCCGGACTGGTAGCTCGACTCCGGGCTGACCAGGTGCACGTACGCGGCTCCGAGCTCGGCCGGCTGGCCGGGGCGGCCGAACGGCGACTGCTCGCCGAAGTGCGACACCGTCTCGGCGTCGTCGGACCCGGGCTGCAGCGGCGTCCACACCGGACCCGGCGCGACCGAGTTGACACGGATGCCCTTCGGGGCGAGCTGCTGCGCGACGGCCTCGGTGAAGGTCTTGACGGCGCTCTTCGAGATCGCGTAGTCGATCTTGTCGGGCGACGGGGTCGCTGCCTGGATCGATCCGGTGGTGACGATCGTCGAGCCGGGCTCGAGGTGCGGCACTGCGGCCTGCGTCAGCCAGAACAGCGAGTAGATGTTCGTCTTGAACGTCGAGTCGAAGTGCTCGGTGGTCAGCGACAGGATGTCGTCGTTGCTGTCCATGCGACCGGCGACCATGACGAGGGTGTCGAGCCCGCCGAGCTCGTCGACCGCCTTCTGCACGAGGTCCTTGCAGTACTGCTCGTCGGAGATGTCCCCGGGGACGAGGACGGCCTTGCGGCCCTCGGACTCCAGGAGGTCGCGGACCTGCTCGGCGTCCTCCTGCTCGTCGGGCAGGTAGGAGAGGACGAGGTCGGCACCCTCACGGGACATCGCGATGGCGGCGGCGCGGCCGATGCCGGAGTCGGCACCGGTCACGATGCCGCGGAAGCCGGTCAGCCGTTCCTTGCCGACGTAGCTCTGCTCGCCGTGGTCGGGCTCCGGGTCCATCTTCCACGCGGCACCCGGCAGGGACTGCTCCTGCTTCGGGAACGGCGGCTTCGGGTAGAGGGAGTTCGGGTCGCGCTTCTCGTACTGGCTCATGGGGCCATGGTGCTCGCGAGCTGCTCCGTGCCGGTCCAGTCGGCACCGGGTCAGTTCCGTCTGCTCGGGTCCCTCGAGGAATGCGCCCTGGACGAGGAGGAGAAGACCCGGCCCCTGAGGGGCCGGGTGGTGTCCCGCTAATGTACCAGATACGGACTCCCGTCACCATCCGTCCGGGCGTCGGAGGTGAGCGATCCGTTCCGGCAGGGCCACCGCTCCGACGTCCGCGGCTGTCAAGCGACACCACCAGTGGCCACCCGCGCCTTCGGCCGGTTCACCACGGAGCTTGCCAGCGGTGAAGCCCGGCGTCGGGTTGACGGTGCCCACCGGCACCAGCGTCCTCGCGTGCGCGAGCGGGAAGGCGAGATCGCTGTCGTTCGTGACGACGACCACGGCATCGACCCGATCGGTGAGGACGTCGATCAGCAGGTGCGACGCCACGTTGACGTCGGAACCCTTCTCCTCGCGCCTCGCCACGGACACCATGAACGACGCGGACGGCACGTCCCGGTCCGACGTGTCCCGCACCTGCAGCGGCCAGTCTGCGCGGACCAGCCGAGGTCGCCCGCGGCGGTCCGCCACGGCGAGCGGCGCCGTTGCCACGCGGGTGACGTACTGTCCGAGGGTGAGCTCGTCCAGGGCCCCGGCCAGGCGGAGCGCGCGCAGGTACGTGTCCTGGTCCCGCTGGTCGCCCTCGTTCCCCGCTCCGCTGATGCGGGCGGTGCAGTAGACGACACGCTCGACCTCACCGGACCATGCCGCCCCGGGTCCGTCGACCAGACGCTGCGCCAGCGCTCGAGGGTCCAGCCACCGCCAACCCGGGGCAGCGCCGCTCAGCGCCCGAGCTCCGTAGTAGAGGTTGAAGCCGTCGACGTACACACCCACGCGCATGTCGGGTGACGGTAGTGCGAAGGCGGACGTGCCCGATGGTCATCCACAGCTGCACGACCGAGGGCGGTCGTCCACACCGCTGCGCCCCTCCTGTGCCCCGCTGTCACCCGGGCACCCAGGTCGCGCCCGGGCGACGGGCGTTGCCTGCTCGCGGTCACCCGATCAGCAACTGGAGGCAGCGAATGGCCAAGACCTGGTTCATCACCGGAGCATCGAAGGGCTTCGGCCGCGAGTGGGCGGAGGCCGCCCTGGAGCGCGGGGACTCCGTCGCGGGCACTGCCCGGGACACCGACGACGTGCAGGTACTCGTCGAGCAGTACCCGGACACCTTCCTGGCGATCCGGCTCGACGTCACCGACAAGGCCGCCGACACCGCTGCGGTGCAGCAGGCCGCGGAGCACTTCGGACGGCTCGACGTCGTCGTGAACAACGCGGGCTTCGGCCACTTCGGCATGGTCGAGGAGCTCACCGAGGACGAGGTCCGCGCGCAGCTCGAGACGAACTTCTTCGGCGCGCTCTGGGTCACGCAGGCGGCGCTGCCGATCATGCGCGAGCAGGGCTCGGGCCACATCGTGCAGGTCTCGAGCATCGGCGGCATCAGCGCGTTCCCGACGGTCGGCGCGTACCACGCGTCGAAGTGGGCGCTCGAGGGCCTGTCCCAGTCCCTGTCGCAGGAGGTCTCGGGGTTCGGTGTCTCCGTCACCCTCGTCGAGCCGGGCGGCTTCTCGACCGACTGGTCCGGTCCGTCCTCGAAGCACAGCGAGGAGCTCGACGCCTACGCGGACGTCCGCGAGGCCGCCTCGAAGCGTCCGTCCGCATCGGACCCGGGCAAGCCCGAGGCGACCCGCTCGGCGATCCTCAAGGTCGTCGACGCCGAGCAGCCGCCGCTGCGGGTCTTCTTCGGCAAGGCGCCGCTCGGCATCGCCGAGCAGGACTACGAGTCGCGGCTCGCGACGTGGCGCGAGTGGCAGCCGGTCGCCGAGGAGGCGCACGGCGCCTGAGCGCCGACGTCACCACGTGACGGACGGGAGGCTCCCCACCAGCTGGTGGGGAGCCTCCCGTCCGTCGGTGGGTCGCGTCGGTCAGACGCCCGCCGTCGACCGGATCCACGAGGACGACTGCGACAGCAGTGCGTAGTTCGACCCGGCCGTCGTGTCCGCACCGGGGTCGGCGCTGTCGCCGGTGGAGCACACCGCGACGACCTTGCCGTTGACCAGGAGCGGGCCGCCGGAGTCGCCGTGGTTCGACGCGCCGGTGACGCCGGTGACGTGCTGCGCCTTGCCGCTGTAGGCGTCGCGCGTCGCACCCGTGAGCGACACGGTCGCCTGGTACAGCCCGTCCGACTGCTGCGCGTTCGCGCGGAGGCCGTAGCCCTGGATGACGCCGGTCCCGCTCGACTTCGCCGCGGCGGTCAGGTCGAGGGGGGCGTAGGTCGACAGCGCGTAGGTGCTGCGCAGGTGCACGAGCGCGATGTCCCCGGCCGGCGCGGCGCTGACGCGGTCGATCGCGACGGCGGTGCCGCGGTTCGTGGTGGAGTTCGAGTGGTAGACGTTCATCGCGCCGATGCCGTCGATGCAGTGGCGGGCGGTGACGATCCACGAGGCGTTGATCTGCTCGCCGGTGCAGTTGCTGACGTACCCGGACGGGATGGTGCCGCCGGACGCCTCGAGCTGGACGGCCCAGGTGGTGGTGGGTGCCTTCTCACCGCCGACGACCTCGGTGCCCGCGGGCAGCGCGGATGCGGGGGTGGCGGCGAACACGCCGCCGGCGACGACGGCCACGGCGGCGAACGCCGCTGCGAGGGTGTGCTTCACGGGGACTCCTCTGTTCCTGGCTCCTGCACCGTTGCAGGATGCAACTGCGGTCATCCTGACCCTCGTCCGGGGGCCGCGCCAGTCCGCACTTCCACCGACACCGGTGCTCCGTGACCGCTGCCTATGCTGATCCCGTGCCCGACCCCGCCGTCACCGCCGCCGCTCCGGACGCACGTCGCCCGGTGATCGCGATCGCCGGACTCGCGATCGAGACCTCGACCTTCACGCCCACCCGGACCCTCGCGCCCGCCTTCCACCCGGACCGCGGTGACGAGGTCGTGGCGCGGTACCCGTTCCTGGCGTCGTACGCGGACTCAGCCGACTTCCGCGGGGCGCTCATCGGCCACGCACTGCCCGGCGGGGTCGTCGCCCGGCAGGCCTACGAGGAACTCGCCGACGAGATCGTCGCGCGCCTGACGGCGATCGGACCGGTCGACGGCCTCTGGTACGACATCCACGGCGCGATGGTGGTCGTGGGGCTCGACGACGCCGAGACCGACCTGCTCGGCCGCATCCGCGCGGTCGTCGGGCCGGACGTCATCGTGTCGGCATCGATGGACCTGCACGGCAACGTCACGCGGGAACTCGCGCACCAGGTGGACCTCGTCACCTGCTACCGCATGGCCCCGCACGAGGACGCCCTCGAGACGAAGGAGCGCGCGGTCCGGAACCTGGTCGACGTGCTCACCACGAGGCCCGTCGGAGCGCGACGACCCGTGAAGGCGTGGGTCCCGATCCCGGTGCTGCTCCCGGGCGAGCAGACCTCCACGCGCATCGAGCCCGCGGCATCGATCTACGGGCAGGTACCGGAGGTCGAGCAGGAGGACGGCGTCCTCGACGCGGCGATCTGGGTCGGGTACGCCTGGGCCGACCAGCCCCGCGACCGTGCCGTCACCGTCGTCACCGGGTGGGACCGCGACGTCGTGGCCGCGGGCGCCGAGCGCCTGGCCCGAGCGTTCTGGGACGCCCGCGAGGACTTCGTGTTCGTGGCACCGACGGGCTCCTTCGACGAGTGCCTCGCCGCCGCCCTCGCACCCGGGACCGCGCGTCCGTTCTTCGTGTCGGACTCCGGTGACAACCCGACCGCCGGCGGTTCCGGTGACATGACCTGGGGTCTCACGCAGGTGCTCGCACACCCGGCCTTCGCCACCCCTGACGGCCCCACCGTCATCTACGCGAGCGTCCCCGGCCCGGCCGCCGTCGCCGAGGCGGTCGCGGCCGGGGTCGGTGCGACCGTGACGGTGACGGCGGGCGCCGAGGTCGACGACGTGCACGCGGGGCCGATCACGATGACCGGCCGGGTGCACGCGGTCAAGCACGGCGACCGGGACGCCGAGACCGAGGTCGTGCTGCAGGTCGGCAGCGTCTTCGCGATCCTGACGACGCTCCGCAAGCCGTACCACCACGAGCACGACTTCACCGATCTCGACCTCGACCCGCGTCGGGCCGACGTCGTCGTCGTGAAGATCGGCTACCTCGAGCCGGAACTCTTCGACATGGCGGCCGACTGGATGCTGGCGCTCACTCCGGGAGGGGTCGACCAGGACCTGCTCCGCCTCGGGCACCACCGGATCGAGCGGCCGCTGTTCCCCTACGATCGGGAGTTCGCGACGCCGCCGGACCTGTCCGCGCGCATCGTGCCGCCGTCGAACGAACCCCTCGGAGCCGCCTGATGACCGTCGCCCTCGAGATCGCCGTGACGTCGCCCGCCGGGGCCCTGGTCGCCCGTGACGGGGGCGCCGACCGGGTCGAGCTCTGCATCGGCCTGGAGCTGGGCGGCCTGACGCCCTCGCAGGCCCTGGTCGAGGCCACGCACGAGACCGGGATCCCGGCGCACGCCCTGGTGCGCTGCCGCCCCGGGGGCTTCACGTACGACGACGACGAGCTCGCGCTCATGGAGCGGGAGGTCCGCACGGTCCTGCGCTCGGGAGCGGCCGGGGTGGTGGTCGGTGCCCTGCGCCCGGACCGGACCCTCGACGAGGACGCCCTCCGCCGCTTCGTGGCCGCCACCCGCTCGGTCTCCGCACACGCCGAGGTCACCCTGCACCGCGCGGTCGACCACGCCGCCGACCCGGTCGCGACGGTCGCGCGGCTCGCCGACCTCGGCGTCACGCGGGTGCTGACCTCCGGCGGCGCCGCGAGCGCCCCGGCGGGAGCGGCGACGATCGCGCGCATGGTCGACGCCGCCGGGCCCGTGCAGGTGATGGCGGGGGCCGGGGTCCACGCGCGGGACATCGGAGCACTGGTCGCGACCGGGGTCGCCGCGGTGCACCTCTCCGCCAAGCGGTCGGTCGCGGGCGGTCACGACGGCGTCCCGATGGGCAGCGGCGACGACGGCTCCGGCCACACCGTCACGGACGCGGCGGTGGTGGCAGCAGCGCGAAGTGCCCTCGATCAGTCGGCCTGACCCGATCGGACCCGCCGTGCGGCGTCAGCCTCGCTTCCCCGCTCGCGCTGCGAAGGCGTCCAGTGCCTGCAGGACCTCGTCGTTCCGGTAGAGCACGCCGTGGCGGTACTCGTTCTTCGACACCAGGACGCCGGCCTCCACCAGCTTCTGGATGTGCGGGTAGGCGTTCCGCGGCTCGACACCCATCTCCGCGGCCAGCACCGTGGCGTTGAGCACCGGCTGTCGCACGACGATGTCCATCGCGGTCCAGACGCCCGAGTCACGACGCGCCGTGACCCGCTCGGTCCAACCGCGCCTGATCCTCTCGATGTCGCCGACCAGTCGGCGCGCGTTGGCCACAGCGACGAAGACCGCGTCGCAGACCGCACGCACGATCGGCGCGATGTCTCCGCTCCGGTACGCCGTGAGCGCTGCGACGTAGCCGTCCGTGTCGGTGAGCAAGCCCGCGGACACCGGGACGGTCACGTTCTGCGTGAGCTCGTTGGAACGGAGCATCGCCTGCAGCAGCGCCCGCCCGGTCCGGCCGTTCCCGTCCGTGAAGGGGTGGATCGTCTCGAACTGCGCGTGGGCAACGGCGACCTGCGCCAGTCTCGGGACATCGACTCGTCGCGCGAACCCCATCACGTCGTCGACCAGCGCCGGCACACGCTGCCACGCCGGAGCCACGAAGTCCGCGCCCACCGGGCTCCTGCCGCTCGTTCCGACCCAGACAGCCTCCTGCCGGAAGCGGCCCGCCTCGTGGTGCGGATCGTCTGCCATGAGGACACGGTGCATCGCGAGGACGGTGTCCGTGGTCAGCGCGTCCGACAACTCGACCGCGGTGCGCATCGCACGGGTGTTCGAGACGATCTCCTGAGCGTTGCGTTTCCCCGGTGCGCCGAGCTCTGCAGTGAACACCTGGCGCGCACTGGCCGTCAGGTGCTCGATCTGCGACGACGCTGCAGCCTCGGAGCGCAGGAGCAGCGAGGAGAACGGCGCCACGCGAGCACCCAGCTCACCGTCGAACCGGGCGAGCGCTGTGGCTGCTTCATCGACCAGGACTGCAAGTGCATCGTCCAGGACGAGCGGGAGTGCCGCGATCATCGGCGGGACGGCCGCTCGGTACCGTTCAGAGAGCGCAGCACGGCGCGCCGCGCGGACGCCGACCTCGGCGTACCGGCTCGTCCACTCCAGCTCCTCGTGACCGAGTGCAGGCCAGGTCGTCATGCGCAGCCCTCCGTACGGACGTCAGAACACCACGGGCAATTCTTCTGAGATCGCCCATCATCTCAGAAGATCCGGCGGGGATCTTCTGAGATCACGCCAGGGCCACGACCCGGCCCGCAGCGGCGATCGCGACCGGGTCGTGCGCCGCGTGGACGACGACGACACCCGCGGCGGCCTCCGCGGCGAGCGCCGCCGTCACGAGGGCCGCGGACGCCGCGTCGACGCCCGCCGTCGGCTCGTCGACGAGCAGGACCGGCGCGCGCTGCGCGAGACCGAGGGCGACGAGCGTGCGCTGCCGCTGCCCGCCGGACAGCTCGTCGAGCGGCCGGTCGGCGAGGTCGGCGATGCCCATCCGGTCCAGCTGCGCGTCGACCACCGCGTGGTCCGCCCGTCCGGGCGGTCGCCACCAGGGCCGTGCCCGCCACCGCCCCATCGCGACGGTCGACCGCACGGTCAGCGGGAGCGCGGACGGCGGGACCACCTGGGTCACGTACGCGACACCGCCGGACGGGAGGCCCGACACGCCTCCGCCGACGGGCGTCACCATTCCGGCGAGCGCGTCGAGCAGCGTCGACTTGCCGGATCCGTTGGGTCCGGTGAGCGCCGTGACGGCTCCGGCGGGGAACGTCGCGTCGAGACCGTCGAGCACCGTCCGGTCACCGCGTCGGACGACGAGGTGCGTGACCTCGAGGGCAGGGGGAAGCGCGGTGGTGAGCACCTGAGCACGCTATCAGTATCGATAGTCGTTTTCATGTAGCGTTTCCCAGCGTGACCTGGCTGACCGACCCGTTCTCCGTCGACTTCATGCTGCGCGCCCTCGTCGGCGGCACCCTGGCGGCGGTCCTCTGCGCGGTCGTCGGCACGTGGGTGCTCGTGCGGGGCATGGCGTTCCTCGGCGAGGCACTCGCACACGGCATGCTCCCGGGCGTCGCGGTCGCCACCCTCACCGGGATCCCCGCCGTGCTCGGAGCGGCCGTGAGCGCGGGCGTGATGGTGGTCGGCGTCGGCGCACTCCGTCGTCGCGCCCGGCTGTCGTACGACACCTCGATCGGGCTGCTGTTCGTCGGCATGCTCGCCCTCGGGGTCATCATCGTGTCCTCGTCCCGGTCCTTCGCCACCGACGTCACCGCGATCCTGTTCGGGGACGTCCTCGCCGTGACCCGGACCGACCTCGGCGGGCTCGCCGTCGCGGTCGCCGTCGCACTCGTCCTCGCCGCGGCGTTCCACCGGCCCTTCACCGCGGCCGCCTTCGACGTCCGGAAGGCGGCGACGCTCGGCCTCCGTCCCCGACTGGCCGAGGTCGTGCTCGTCGGGCTCGTCACGCTCGCGGTCGTCGCGTCCTACCGCGCGGTCGGGACGCTCCTGGTCGTCGGGCTCCTGCTCGCGCCCGCCGCCGCGGCCCGGGCCTGGACCCGGCAGGTCGGGTCGACCATGCTCCTCGCCGCGGTGATCGGCAGCGCCGCCGTCACCACCGGCCTGCTCGTCTCCTGGCACGCGGGGACCGCCGCCGGCGCGAGCATCGCGGCGGTCGCCGTCGCGGGCGTCGCCGTCTCCCGCGGCCTCGTCGCCCTGCTGCCGCACCGGGGGCGGCGGACTAACACGACCACACCAGCACCAGCACCAGCACCACGAGAGGGAGCATGACGAACCCCACCATCACCACCACGACCCGTCGCGTCGCGGCGCGACGCCTGACCACCGCAGCGGTGGCCGCCGGACTCGCGCTCGGCCTGACCGCCTGCTCGACCACGGGCACCACCGGACCGGCTGCCGACGACGCGACCGGCACGGCGAAGCCCCACGGCTACGTCGAAGGCGCGAGCGAGGCGCAGGAGCCGCAGGTGCGCCTCCTGGCCGTGTCCGCCGCCGGCGAGACGGCGGTGCACGACCTGCTGAGCGGCGAGACCACGGCGCTCGACGACGTCGAGGCGCCGGAGCACTCCGCGACCGACGGGCGGTTCCTCGTCAGCAGCACCGAGGACCGCACCACGATCGTCGACGGCGGTTCGTGGACCGTCGACCACGGCGACCACACGCACTACTACGCGGCCGAACCGCGCGTGGTGGGCTCGATCGACGGCGGCGGGCCCGTCGAGGTGCACTCGTCGGAGACGATGACGACCATCACCTGGCCGGAGCGTGGCGAGGGTGTCGTCCTCGACCGGGCCGCACTCGGACAGGGTGACGTCGAGGAGACGGTGCGGATCGACGCGACCGTCCTGCTGCCGTTCGGCGAGCAGCTGGTCGCGGGCACCGACGACGGCGTCCGGGTGCTCGACGCCGACGGCGAGCCGAGCGGCGCCGAGGCCGCGTGCACCGACCCCGCGGGCGGCATCGTCACCCGGGCCGGCGCCGTGGTCGGCTGCTCGGACGGGGCGGTCGTCCTCGGCGAGGACGGCGAGACCACCACCGTCGCGCTGCCCGACGGGGCCGCACGCCCGACGGCGTTCTCCGCCCGCGCGGGTCGACCGACGGTCGCCGGGCTCGCCGGCGACCGGGGCGCGTGGCTGCTCGACAGCCGCGAGGGCACCTGGCGACTCGTCGAGACCGAACGGCCCCTGCGCGCCGTGACGGCCGTCGACGACGAGGACGAGCACGTCGTCGGCGTGGACGACCAGGGTCGAGTCGTGGTGATCGCGGCGACGACGGGCGCGGTCGCCACCACCGAACCGCTGCTCGACCCGGGCGAGCAGCCGCTCCTGCAGCTCGACGCCCAGCGCGCCTACGTCGCCGACGCCTCCGGGCAGCAGGTGCACGAGATCGACTTCGCGGACGGTGCACGCCTCGCGCGGTCGATCGACCTGGCCGCGGCGCCCGTCACGTTCGCCGAGGTCGGACTGTGACCCGCCGGTTCCGCGCCAGCGCCGCGCTGGCCGTGGCCGCCGGACTGGTCGCGGTGACGGCGGGGTGCTCGTCCGCCGGGTCGGACCGCCCGGTCGTCGCGGTGACGACGAACATCCTCGGCGACGTCGTCACCGAGGTGGTCGGGGACGCGGCCGACGTGATGGTCCTCATGCCGGCGGGTGCCGACCCGCACTCGTTCGAGGTCTCCGCGCAGGAGGCCGCCCGGCTCCGGAGCGCCGACCTCGTCGTCGAGAACGGGCTCGGGCTCGAGGAGGGCGTCGCCCGGCACGTGGAGGCCGCCGCCTCCGACGGTGTCCCGGTGTTCACGGCCGGCGAGCACGTCGACGCGCTCGAGTGGACGACGGAGGACGACAGCGGCCCCGATCCGCACCTCTGGACCGACCCCGCACGCATGGTCGACGTCGTCGAGGCCCTCGACGACGCCCTGCGGGACGCGGGCGTCGAGCCGAGCGGGACCGACGCGTACCTCGACGAGCTGGCCACGCTCGACACGGACATGTCCGACGCGTTCGCGGGCATCCCGGAGGACCGACGGGCACTCGTGACGAACCACCACGTGTTCGGGTACCTGGCGGACCGGTACGACTTCCGGGTCGTCGGCGCCGTCATCCCGAGCGGGACCACCCTGGCATCGCCGAGCGCGGCGGACCTGCGCGACCTCGCGTCGGCGATCGACGAGGCGGGCGTCCCGACGATCTTCGCCGACCTCTCGCAGCCCGCACGGCTGGCCGAGGTGCTGGCGGACGAGGTGGACGTGCACGTGGCGATCCGTCCGCTCGCCACCGAGGCGCTGACCGAGGACGGTGTCGCCTCGACCTACCTCGGGATGATGCGGTCGAACACGGCGGCGATCGTCGACGGCCTGTCGATTTCTAATTGAGAATGAGAATCAGTACAGTGAGCGGCATGACAACTCTGCGCACCACGCTCGCGCCCGCAGCCCTGCTCGGCGCCGCGGCCCTCGTCCTCACCGGCTGCTCGACGGGCCCCGCCGACGCGGAGGCCGAGGGCACCCGCACCACGGAGGCCGCATCCGCCGAGGGCGACCGCATCGTCCTCACGTACGACGGCGGCCTGCTCACCCTCGACCAGGACCTGCGGGTCGTCGCCGACGACAGCATCGACGGCTTCACCCGCGTGAACCCCGCCGGGGACGGCCGCCACGTGCTCGTCACGGTGCCCGAGGGCTTCCGGGTCCTCGACACCGCCGCAGACCCGGCCCTGACCGACGCCGTCTTCCCGGCCGACACCGGCGGCCACGCGGTCGTGCACGGCGAGAAGACCGCGCTCTTCGCGGACGGCAGCGGTGACGTCACGGTGTTCGAGCACGACGACCTCGACGGCGCCACGCTGCCCGAGGTGGAGACCACGGAGTCCGAGGCGGCACACCACGGCGTCGCGATCGTGCTCGAGGACGGCACGCTCCTCAGCACGATCGGCACCGAGGAGGAGCGCACCGGCGTCCGCGCCCTCGACGAGGACGGCACCGAGCTCGCCCGCTCGGAGGAGTGCCCGAACGTGCACGGCGAGGGAGCGGTGCAGGGCGAGGTCGCGGTCTTCGGCTGCACCGACGGCGCCCTCGTCTACCAGGACGGCGCCTTCGCGAAGATCGACGCCCCGACCGAGTACGGCCGCACCGGCAACCTGTTCACCACCGAGGACTCGTCCGTGGCCGTCGGTGACTACAACGACGACCCGGACAGCGAGGGCTACCTGCTCGACCAGGTCGCACTCATCGACGCCGCGTCGGGCGAGTACCGCGTGGC
The DNA here is from genome assembly GCF_045370965.1 of Curtobacterium sp. 179-B 9B NHS. Lineage (NCBI taxonomy): Bacteria > Bacillati > Actinomycetota > Actinomycetes > Micrococcales > Microbacteriaceae > Curtobacterium > Curtobacterium sp. 179-B 9B NHS. The sequence continues at coordinate 281,545 of NZ_JBIQDQ010000003.1, read as the reverse complement.
CGACATGCCCGAGGGTGTGGGCTTCACCTTCCGCGACATCGCGCGTGGTCCCGGTGACGAAGCCGTGATCCTCGGCTCCGACGGCGCCCTGCACACCTTCGACGAGCAGACGGGCGAGCCGATCGACACGTTCGACGTCCTCGACGCCTGGGAGGGTCCGACCGAGTGGCAGGACGCCCACCCCGCACTGAAGGTCGCGGGTGACGTCGCGTACGTGACCGACCCGACCGAGCGGAAGATCCACGCGGTGGACCTCACCACCGGGGAGGTCGTCGCGTCGAGCGACGAGCTGCCGGGCGTCCCCAACGAGATCGCGGTCGCCTGACGGCCGACGTCACCACCCGACGGACGGGAGGCGCGGTACCGGCTGGCACCGCGCCTCCCGTCCGTCCGTCGGTCGCGGCTCAACCGACCGCCGGTCGCCACATCGAGACCGGAGCGGCCGCCCGGAAGCCGGTGATCGGCGCACCGTCCCCGAAGCCGTGGCGACGGTAGAGCCGGCGGTTCTGCGGCGTCGAGGACTCGAGGTACGCGTGCTGCGCGAGGGCGTCGACCCGGCGCAGCGCGTGGTCGAGCAGGAGCCCGCCGACCCCCTGACCTCGGGCCGCGGCAGCGACACCGATCTCGGCGAGGTACCAGTGCGGCGCATCGGGGCGGGCGCGGTCCATCCGTCGGAGGTGCCGCAGCGCGCGGAGGGCACCGCCGGTCCCGAGGACCCGGAGGAGTGCCGGGACCTGCCGGACGAACGCCAGCGTGCCGCCGACGTGCGGCCGAGGCGCCTGCCAGAACGCGGCGCCGAGCAGCCGGCCCTCGTCGACCGCGACGTCGAGCGCCCGGGCGCGTTCGGGGACGGCCCGGACGAGCGCGGCGAAGAGGGCGCCGAGCACGACGACCCGGTCCTCGCCCGGACGCGGCGGTCGGACCTCACCGAGGACGGGGTCGGCGGCGAAGGCCTCGGCGAGCACGGTCGCGGCGGCGGGCACCTCGGACGGGGATGCGGGACGGACGGTGATCGACACGGGGACTCCTCCACTTTCGGCCAGCTGGCCAGATCAGCTTGCCGACCACTCCTGCGGACGCCCCGTACGCTTCCTGTGATGACACAGGACCAGCAGACGCGGTCGTACCGCCCCCGAGGGGAACGGCGTGACGAGCTCCTCGACGCGGCTGCCCTCGTCGTGCGCGACCACGGGGTGACCGGCCTCACCACGCGGGCGGTCGCCGAGCGTGCCGGCGTGGCGCACGGAGTGGTGCACTACGTCTTCGGCGCACGGTGGAACCTGGTGGTCGCGCTCCTCGAACGCCAGGCACGGGACGTCCTCCCCCGCGTGCTCGCCGCTGCCGATGCGCGGCACGACCTCGCCGACGCGATCGATGCCGGAGTGGCCGCGTACCTGGACCTGGTGCGCCGGGAGCCCGAACGCTTCCGCCTCCTCGAGGCCGTCAGCGGCACCGCCCTCGACGGTGACGACGCACTCGTCGCCGCCGAGCGAGCCCTCTGGCGCGACGGGGTGGCGGCCGGCATCACCCGCTGGACCGCGCGGCACGGAGTCGAGCTCGCCGAACCGACCGCGGTGGCGGCGGAGGCGGTGCTCGCCCTGGTCGACGGCCTCGGGCGCGCGGCGTGGGGCGACCCGGACGGCACGTCGACCGATCGCGCACGCGCGGTGCTCGTCCGCGGCCTGGCGCACGCGCTCACCCGCTGAGCACCGGCGGGCCGGGTGGACGAACTCGCTCGCGATCAGCGCCAGGTCCGCGCGACCACCCAGCCGTCGCCCTCGGGGACGATGTCGACGACGACGGCGTCCCCCTCGGCGCTGACCTGGAAGCGCCACCCCACCGTGCGCTCCGGCGCGTGGGTCATCGCCGACGGCAAGAACTCCGCCGTCGCGGTCAGTCGCGTCGGACTGTCGCTCACCCGCCAGCGTCGGTCCCGCCACACCATCCGGTCCGGCACCCCGCGCTCCCACCACACCGTGGCGACCTCGTGCGTCAACATCATCCCGACCTCCCGATTCGAACGTGTGTTCGAATGGTAGGCGATCGCAGGACGACACGCACGTGCGGGGTCGACGGGTGCGCACCGCGTCCACCGACGTCGTCACCGCCGGCCCGTCGTGGCTCAGCCGCGCTCGGCAGTCTGCGTGGCGAGCATCCCGAGGAGCGCGAGGGCATCGGCGTCGGCGGATCCCGGCGCCGCGGTGTAGAGCACGAGGAACTGGTCGCCGTCGACGAGCGCGAGGCTGTCGCAGTCGACCGTGACCGGCCCGACCGACGGGTGGTGGAAGGTCTTCGTGAGCACCGGAGCCGGCTGCACGTCGTGTCGTGACCAGAGCCGCGCGAACTCCGCGTTCCCCGTCCGGAGCTCGTCGACGAGCGCGACCACCTCCACGTCCGTCGGGTGCTGCGCGAGCGTCGTCCGCAGCTGCATCACCACCTGGTGCCGGAACTCGGCGCCGTCGGAGATGCCGTACGGCGGCTCGGACGCCCCGCCCGTCCCGCCGACGGGGAAGGCCTGCCGGGCGAGGTTGCGGCCCCGACGGTCCCGCAGGGCGAAGTCCTCCAGGAGCGCGGCGGCCAGGGGGTTCCACGCGAGGACCTCGAAGTCGGCGGCGAGCACGATCGCTGCGGTCAGCGGCAGACGGTCGACGACCGCCAGGATGCTCGGCCGCACCTGACGCCGGATGCTCGCGGTCCGGGTCCGCGCGGTCCCGGCGAGCAGGTGGAGGTGGTCGGACTCGGCGTCGGTGAGGCGCAGCGTCCCCGCGATGCCGGCCAGCACCTCGGCGGAGGGCCGAGGGGCTCGTGCCTGCTCGAGCCGGACGTAGTACTCGGTGGAGATGTGGGCGAGGACCGCGACCTCCTCGCGGCGCAGCCCGGGTGTGCGCCGGCGGGTCCCCGACGGGAGCCCGACGTCCTCCGGCCGCAACCGCTCGCGCCGTGCGCGGAGGAACGCGGCCAGCTCCTGCTTGTCCATGTCCCGATCCTCCCCCCGCGGGCACGTCGCCGTCCTGGTACCGGGTGTACCTGGCTGCGCGGCCACCGCGGGACGGACGCTGACGGCATGAACGATCACACCACCACCCGTCCGAACGGCCTGCTCACCGGCAAGGTCGTGTTCGTCTCCGGCGCCAGCCGCGGCATCGGTGCCGCCGCCGCCCGGCTCTTCGCCGACGAGGGCGCCGCAGTCGTCCTCGCCGCGCGGAGCACCGGGTCCCTCGAGACCGTCGTCTCCGGGATCCGCGACGCCGGCGGCACCGCGGACGCCGTCGCGCTCGACCTCGCCGACCCGGCGAGCATCCGGGCCGCCGTCGACCGGGTCGACGAGCTGCACGGGCGACTCGACGGCGCCTTCAACAACGGAGCCGCGATCCAGCAGCCCGGCCCGCTGGACGCCACGAGCGACGAGGACATCGACACCCAGTTCGCGGTCAACTTCCGGGGCCACTGGGTCGCGATGACCGCCGAGGCCGCCCTGATGCGCCGCTCCGGCGGCGGGGCGATCGTGAACACGTCGAGCATCGGCAGCCGCCGGGCCAACCCCGCACTGCCGGCCTACGGGGCGATGAAGCGCGCCCTGAACAGCATCACCGAGACGGCAGCCGTGACGTGGGCGCCCGAGGGCATCCGGGTCAACGGCATCACCCCGGGTGGCACCGCGACGGACATGATCGCCGCGTGGGAGGCGGCGACCCCGGGGATCACGGAGCAGATCGACGCCTCGGTACCGCTCGGCAGGATGGCCCGCCCCGAGGAGGTCGCCGAGGTGGCGGCCTGGCTGCTCAGCGACCGGGCCTCGATGGTGACCGGAGCGAGCATCCCGGTGGACGGCGGCGCCGGGGCCTGACGCACCCGCGGTGGCGCCCGGCTGGACGTGGGCCGTCCGTGCACCGACGACCGGGGCGCACGATGGACCACGACCCGGGAACACGCGCCCGGGGTCGCCGGTTGCACCCGGTGATGCCGCAGCCAGCGGCAACGACGACGCCCAGGAGGCCAGCATGACCACGACCGAGACCGCCATCCTCGCCGGCGGGTGTTTCTGGGGAGCGCAGCAGCTCCTCCGCCGCCGACCCGGCGTCATCAGCACGCGCGTCGGCTACTCCGGCGGCGACACCCCGAACGCCACGTACCGGAACCACGGCGACCACGCCGAGGCCGTCGAGATCATCTTCGACCCGTCGCAGATCTCGTACCGCGACCTGCTCGAGTTCTTCTTCCAGATCCACGACCCGTCCACGAAGGACCGGCAGGGCAACGACGTGGGTCGCAGCTACCGTTCGGCGATCTACTCCACGAACGACGAGCAGCGCCAGGTCGCACTCGACACCATCGCGGACGTCGACGCCTCCGGCATCTGGCCGGGCAAGGTCGTCACCGAGGTCGAGCCCGCTGGCGACTTCTGGGAGGCCGAGGAGGAGCACCAGGACTACCTCGAGAAGTACCCCGCCGGGTACACCTGCCACTTCGTGCGCCCGGGCTGGAAGCTCCCGCACCGCGACGAGGCGACCGCCACGGTCTGACGTGGCGACGTGACGACGTGACGACGTGACGGTCTGGAGGCGCGGTGCCAGCTGGCACCGCGCCTCCCGTCCGTCGTCGGTCCGGCATGTCCGGGGTACGTCACCGACCCGAGGACACAGTCGCCGACCACTACAAGTGGGAGCATGACCACTTCCTCCCGCACCCCGCTCGGCGTCACGCTCGTCGACGGGGGCGCCAACGTCGCGCTCTTCTCCAGCACCGCCGAGCGGGTCGAGTTCTGCCGCTTCGACGAGGACGGCACCGAGCACCGCACCGAGCTCCGCAACCGCACCGGCTACACGTTCCACGACGTCGTGCCGGACGTGACCGTCGGCACCCGCTACGGCTTCCGCGTGCACGGCGCCTGGGACCCGGCGAACGGCCTGCGCCACAACGCCGCGAAGCTCCTGCTCGACCCCTACGCGACCGCCGTCGACGGCTCGTACGAGTGGGGCCAGGCCTTCTTCGGCCACGACATGGAGGACCCCGAGCAGATCGACGAGACCGACTCGGCGAGCGCCATGCCGAAGTCCGTCGTCGCGGACCGCGAGTTCGACTGGGACGGCGACACGCTGCTCCACACCCCGTACCGCGACACCGTCGTCTACGAGGTGCACGTCAAGGGCTTCACGAAGCAGCACCCGGACGTGCCCGAGGAGATCCGCGGCACGTACGCGGGCCTGGCGCACCCGGCCGCGATCAAGCACCTGACCGACCTGGGCGTCACGGCCGTCGAACTGCTGCCGACGCACCAGTTCGTGCAGGACTCGACCCTGGCCGACAAGGGCCTCCGCAACTACTGGGGCTACAACAGCATCGGCTTCTTCGCACCGCACGACGAGTACTCGTCCTCGGGCACGGCGGGCCAGCAGGTCACCGAGTTCAAGGAGATGGTCAAGGCCCTGCACGCCGCGGGGCTCGAGGTCATCATGGACGTCGTCTACAACCACACCGCCGAGGGCAACCACATGGGCCCGACGCTGTCCTTCAAGGGCATCGACAACCAGTCGTACTACCGCCTGGTCGAGGGTGACGAGGCGAACTACTTCGACACGACCGGCACGGGGAACTCGCTCAACGTGTCGCACCCGTCCGCACTCGGGCTCATCACGGACTCGCTCCGCTACTGGGTCGAGGAGATGCACGTCGACGGCTTCCGCTTCGACCTCGCGACGACGCTCACCCGCCAGGACGGCGAGGCCGAGAAGCACTCCGCGTTCCTCGACATCATCCACCAGGACCCGGTGCTCCGCGAGGTGAAGATGATCGCCGAGCCGTGGGACACCGCCGGCTACCAGGTGGGCGGGTTCCCGGCCGACTGGTCGGAGTGGAACGGCAAGTACCGCGACGACCTCCGCGCGTTCTGGCGCGGCGACGAGGGCACGCTCGGCGACGCCGTGCAGCGCACGCTCGGCTCCCCCGACGTGTACGAGGGCTCCCGTCGCTCCCCGCTCTGCTCGGTGAACTTCGTCACCGCGCACGACGGCTTCACGCTGGCCGACCTGACGATGTACGCCGAGAAGCACAACGAGGCCAACGGCGAGGACAACAACGACGGCGAGAGCAACAACACGTCCTTCAACGGCGGCATCGAGGGCCCGACCGACGACGGCGCGGTGAACGACTACCGCGACCGCCAGCGTCGGAACTTCCTCGGCACGCTCATGCTCTCCGCGGGCATCCCGATGATGCTCGGTGGCGACGAGATCGCCCGCTCGCAGGGCGGCAACAACAACGCGTACTGCCAGGACGACGAGATCTCGTGGTTCGACTGGGAGGCCGCCGACCAGGACCTGCTCGCCTTCACGACCGCGGCGATCGCGTTCCGCAAGCAGCACGAGGCGCTCCGCCCGCTCTGGTACCGCACGGCCCCCGGCGACTCGGAGTCGACGGTGCAGGTGCTCCGCGCGGACGCGCAGGGCTTCGAGGACGGCGACTGGGCCGACGCGGGCAACCGCGCGGTGATCCTGGTGCTGCAGCAGGGCGACGACACCGTCGCGGTGCTGCTGAACGCCTCGGGGACGACCGTCGAGTTCACGCTGCCCGAGAAGCCGGGCGGCGGCACGTGGTCGCTCGGCCTGTCGAGCGACCACGACCAGGCCGTCGAGGGCGACGCGACGACGCTGCTCGTGCGCGACGCGTCGTTCACGGCGCTGGTCTAGTCCCCGGACGCACGGACACGAAGACGGGAGGCGCGGTGCCAGCTGGCCCCGCGCCTCCCGTCCATTGTGTGATCGCCTCGGCGACTGGACAGGCGTTGTACATGTACGCTCCTGTCCATGCCCGTCTCATCGAAGCGACGCCTCGTCGCCGACGCCCTCCGCGACGCGATCGCGACGGGCCGGTACCGCGCCGGTGAGCGCCTGCCCGGCGAGCACGACCTCGCCGCCCGCTTCGCGGTGAGCCGCGGCACCGTCCGCGCCGCCCTCGCCGACCTGGCCGACGACGAGTACATCTCGACCCACGGGGGCGTCGGCTCGGTCGTCACGTTCGACGGCGCCGCCCTCGACCCGCGGGGTGGCTGGGCGCGGTCGATCGCCGCCTCGGGCACCGAGGTGACCACCCGCATCCTGCGACTCGCCCGCGTGGACGACCCGGGCCTCCAGGTCGAGGTCGACGCTGCGGACGCGGCGTTCGTCGCGGTCGACCGGCTGCGCACCGTCGTGGGCGGGCGGCCGGTGTCGCTCGAGCGGAGCATCCTGCCCGCCGTCGGCCGCCTGGCCGCTGCACCGACCGACGGACTGGTCGAGGACTCGCTCACGGCGACCATCGCCGAGGCCGGCCTCGTGCCGGCGAGCGCCGAGCAGTGGGTCGACGTCGTGCCCCTCGACGCCGAGGACGCCCGCCTGCTCGACCGCGCCGAGGGGACCCCGTTCCTCCGGAGCCGACGTGACTCGCGCACCGCCCAGGGCGCGTTCGTCGAGCGCGTCGACAGCCTCCTCGACCCGGACCGCTTCCGCCTGCACATGCGCTTCGAGACCGCACGATGACGACCCGACAGGACACCGTGAACGACCAGACCCACGCCCTCGCCGCCCTGACCGGCCTCGCGATCGGCGACGCCCTCGGCATGCCCACGCAGTCGATGTCGCTCGCGCAGATCCGAGCCGACCACGGCACGATCTCCGGGTTCGTCGACGCCGGACCGCACCAGCGGATCGCCGCCGGCATGCCCGCGGGCACCATCACCGACGACACCGAGCAGGCGGTCATGGTCGCCGAGCTGCTCGTCGAGGGTGACGGGCACATCGACCCCAGCCGCTTCGCCGAGGCGCTCATCGCCTGGGAACGCGCGATGGAGGCCAAGGGCTCGCTCGACCTGCTCGGCCCCAGCACGAAGACGGCCGTGCAGCGCATCCTCGACGGCGTCCCGGCGTCCGAGGCCGGGTCGACGGGGACGACGAACGGCGCCGCGATGCGGATCGCGCCGGTCGGGATCGCCGTGCCCTCCGGTGACCTCGTCCGTCTGGTCGACGCCGTGCAGGACGCGTCGCGCGTCACCCACGACACGGGGATCGGCATCGCCGGGGCGAGCGCCGTCGCCGCCGCCGTGAGCGCGGGTGTCGGCGGCGCCTCCCGGCCCGAGGCGCTCGACGCCGCGGTCGCGGCCGCCACGATCGGCGCGGCCCGCGGCCACTGGGTCGCGGGCGCGGACATCGCTGCGAGGACGACCTGGGCGCGCGACTTCCTGCCGACCGTCCCCGCCGACGAGCGGATCGACACCGTGTCGCAGCTCGTCGGCACGAGCGTCGCCAGCCAGGAGTCGGTCGTCGCAGCGCTCGCCCTCGTGGCGCTCGACCTCGACCCCTGGGAGACGCTCTGCACGGCCGCGTCGATCGGCGGCGACACGGACACCATCGCCGCGATGGCCGGTGCCGTGCTCGGTGCCGTGCACGGTCCGGACGCCTGGCCCGTCGACGCGGTCACCACCGTGACGGCCGTGAACCACCTCGAGCTCGGCCCGCTGGTCGACGGACTGCTCGCACTCCGTCACCGGGCCTGACCCGACGCCGGACGGCGGCGGTCCCCCCTCCGCCGCCGCCCGGTCTCCACCCCTCCCCAGGAGCACCCCGCTCTCCCGCGGCACCCTCACCTCCCTCGCAGCACCCCACCTCCCCCGCAGCACCCTTCCGATGACGTAAGAGGACCCCATGGCCCAGGACACCACCACGCGCTCCGGCGGCACGCTCTCCAGCGGCACGCTGACGAGCGTCGAACAGCGCGGCATCGAGCCCGTGCCCCACGACGAGCGGAACGGCGCCCCCGGGGCCCTCTTCTGGGTCTGGTTCGCCGCGAACATCTCGATCCTCGGACTCCCCCTCGGTGCGACCCTCGTGGCGTTCCAGGGGCTGACGATCTGGCAGGCGCTCGTCGTCGCGGTGATCGGCGCCGCCGGGTCCTTCGCGGTCGTCGGGGTGATCTCCATCGCCGGACGCCGCGGCGGGGCTCCCGGTCTGACCCTGAGCCGCGCGGTGTTCGGCGTGCGCGGGAACATCGGTCCGACCGCGGTGTCACTGCTCTCCCGCCTCGGGTGGGAGACCGTGAACACGACGACCGCGGCCTTCGTGCTGCTGTCGCTCTTCACGATCCTGTTCGGTACCGACGGCGACGCGAAGGCGAACCCGGTGCTGACGATCGTCGCCATCCTCGTGTTCGTCGTCGCGACCGTGCTCGTCTCCGGGCTCGGCCACGCGTTCATCGTCGCCGTGCAGAAGTGGGCGACGTGGGTGTTCGGCGCCCTCAACGTCTTCGTCGCCGTGTTCCTGGTGCTCCGTGTCGACTGGGACGTCGTCGGGTCGCAGCCCGCGGGTCCGGTCGCCGCGATGGTCATCGGCATCGGCACCATCGCCGCGGGCACCGGCATCGGGTGGGCGACCGCCGGTGCGGACATCGCCCGGTACACGCGCACCTCGGTGAAGGCGGGCGCCCTGATCAGCGCCAGCGCCGCCGGCGCGGGCATCCCCCTCGTGGTCCTGGTCGGTCTCGGCGCCCTCGTCTCCGCCGGCGACCCCACCCTCGCGCAGGCCGGTGACCCGGTCGCGGCGATCCGCGACCTGCTGCCGAGCTGGATGGCGATCCCGTACCTGGTCGCGGCCTTCGGCGGACTGCTGCTGTCGAACCACCTGTCGGTGTACTCGGCGAGCCTCACCACGCTGACCCTCGGCATCAAGGTGCCCCGCGTGTGGGCGGTCGGCGTCGACGTGGTCGTCACGACCCTCGGCGCGATGTACTTCATGCTCGTCGCCGACGGCTTCTACGCGCCCTTCATCACGTTCATCTCGGTGCTCGCGGTGCCGATCACCGCCTGGCTCGGGGTGTTCATCGCCGACATGGCGAAGCGACGCTGGTACGACCCGGCCGCGCTGCTCGACCTCCGCGCCGGAGGCCGCTACTGGTACCGCGGCGGCGTCGCCTGGGGCGCCCTCGCCGCCTGGGTCGTCGCGATCGTCGTCGGCTTCCTCTTCACCTCGGTGCAGGTCGGCGACGCGGACCCCGTGTTCGTCGGAGCACTCTCGGACAGCTGGATCGGCGCGAACGGCCTCGGGTGGATCGTGACGTTCGTCGTCGCCGCCCTCGTGTACCTGCTCACCGGCGGTGCCCGCGGCCAGCTGCACGCTCCCGAGGAGCGCGCGTGAGCCGCCTCGTCTCGGTCGGCAACGTCGTCGTCGACATCGTCATGCGCGTGGGCGCGATCCCCGAGCCCGGCGGTGACGTCATCGCCTCGGCGTCGGAGATCACCGCGGGCGGCGGGCTCAACACGATGGTCGCCGCCGTCCGCGACGGCCTGCCCGTGGTGTTCGCCGGGCAGTACGGCACCGGGCCGTTCGGCGACGTCGTCCGTGCGGCGCTCGTCGACTCGGGCGTCGAGGTCCTGCAGCCCGGGCTCGACGACGTCGACAGTGGGTACTGCGTCGCACTCGTCGACGCCTCCACCGAGCGCACCTTCGTGACGAGCGTCGGCGCCGAGGGCCGGCTCGGCCGCGCGGACCTCGACCGCGTCGCGCTCCGGCCGGACGACACGGTCGTCGTCTCCGGCTACGGCCTCGCGCACGCCGTCAACGGTCCGGCCATCGTCGACTGGCTGACGACGGTGCCCGACTCCGTCCGTGTCGTGCTCGACCCGTCACCGCTGGTCGACACGCTGCCCCCGGCGGTGCTCGGCCCCGTCACGGCGCGAGCGGACGTGGTCAGCGCCAACGGCCGGGAGGCACGGCTCATGGCACCGACCGCCGCGGGGCTCCCCGAGGCGGTCGCGGCGATCGCCGCGTCCGCCCGCGGCACCGCGCTGGCCCGTGACGGCGCAGCGGGCTGCTGGGTCGCCGAGCCGGCGCGCGCCCCGGTCCTGGTGCCCGGGTTCCCCGTCGACGCGGTGGACTCGAACGGCGCGGGTGACGCCCACGGCGGCGTGCTCGTCGCTGCCCTGGCGCGCGGTCACTCGCTGGTCGACGCAGTCCGGCGTGCCAATGCCGCGGCGGCACTCGCGGTGACACGGCGGGGGCCGGCGACGGCTCCGACGGCCGCGGAGACGGACGCGTTCCTCGCCGCGCACGCCTGACGGCGGGGGGCCCGGCCGGTGCGCGACCGTGCGCCCGCGCGGGCCGCAGCGGTCGGGCGGTCAGCGGTCGCGCGGTCGGTGGTCGGGCGGTCAGCGGTCGCGCGGTCGGTGGTCGAGCGGTCAGCGGCCACGCGGTCGGCCGCCGGTGCGATGTGCTCGCGCACAACCGGGAGCACCTCGCGCCACGTCGATCCGCGGCGCCACGTGCTCCCCGTTGTGCGGGCGACGCGAGGCTCATCCGTGGCGAGCACCCGTCGCTGCCCCGTACGTCCGGTCCGGGCGTGCGGCCGGGCGACGAGCGGTCAGGCGCCCAGGACCCCGGCGGCGTCCGTGTCGAGCTCGGCCCGGACGGGCGGGTCCGCGCCCGGGCGGGACACCGTGACGGCGGCACAGGCCAGCGCGAGCGACGCCAGGCGTCCGAGCTCGTCGGTGTCGAGGCCGGTGGGCGCGGATCCCCGTGCGAGCACGCCGGCGAGCAGCCCCGCCATGAACGAGTCACCCGCGCCGATCGTGTCCGCGACCTCGACGCGCGGCGCCGGCACGGTGGTCCGCGCGCGGGCGGACGCCATCGCGCAGCCCGAGCCGCCGAGCGTCACCGCGGCGAGCGCCGCCCCGTGCGCCAGCAGCCCGTCGAGGACCTGGTCGACGCTGCGGTCCGGCCAGAGCCACGCGGCGTCCTCGTCGCTGAGCTTGATCACGTCGGCCTCGGCGAACAGCGGTTCGAGGGTGGCGAGCACGGCATCCCGGTCGGGCGTGATCGACGGACGGACGTTCGGGTCGAGGGAGACGAGGGCGTCCGTCGGGCGGGTACGGAGCGCCTCGAGCACGGTCCGTGCGCCCGGCTCCAGCACGGCACCGATGGAGCCGACGTGCACGAGCGGCGTGCCGACCGGCACCTGCACCGGGTCGAGGCGCCAGTCGAGGTCGAACTCGTAGGACGCACCGCCGTCGTCGCCGATCGTCGCGACGGCGGTGGAGGTGCGTTCGATCGCGGTCGCGTCGACCTCGACGTCGCTCGCGCCGACGTGCGCCCGGATCGAACCGCCGTGGTCGTCGTCGCCGAGCGCGCACACGAGCCGTGCGGCCCGGCCGAGGCGAGCGAGGCCGACGGCGACGTTCATCGGGCTCCCGCCCGGGTGCTCGACGCGCCCATCGGGGCGGTCGACCACGTCGACCAGGGCTTCTCCGATGACGATGACGGGGTCCATGGCACCAGCCTCCCAGAGCCGACGGCCGTGCGACGTCGGCCTGTCCGCTCGTCCCCCGGTGGTCCGTGGACGCACGGGTGCCGCGGAGTTGACTGACGGACCCGGCACGACCGCCACCAAGGAGCCCCGATGCTGTCCCTCATCTACTCGAGTGTCGCCACCCGATCCCTCGACGACGACGACCTCGCCGGCCTGCTCGCGCAGAGTCGGCGGGCGAACGCGGAGAACGACATCACCGGCGTCCTGCTCTTCCGGAACGGCTACTTCCTGCAGCTGCTCGAGGGTCCGGACCAGGCGGTCCGCGCGAAGATGGCGACGATCAAGCACGACGACCGGCACACCAAGGTCACGGTGCTCACCGAGGAGCTCATCGAGGAGCGGCAGTTCCCGGAGTGGACGATGGGCTACCCGGCCGAGGACACCGACGTCGAGCAGGCCCCGGGCTACCGGACGACCTTCGACGACCTCGACGCCGCGGACGGCACGCAGATCAGCTCGCTGCCGGCGCTCCGCGAGCTCATCCGCTGGTTCCGACCCTCGCCCCGCTGACGACCCGTCCCCACCGTGACCGACGCGCGGCGTGCGAGGATCGGCTCGGTCGGACAGGGGGTCCGACGGACGGGGGCACAGCGTGGGCGACGCGACCAGCGAGCAGACCAGGACGCACCCCTGGGTGCACGTGCTCGGCGCGGCGGCGATCGGCGTCGGCGCCGCACACCTCGCGCGCGCGGCCGCCCTCCTCACGTTCTTCGTCGGCGTACCCGGCCTCGTGGCGCTGCTGGTCCACACGGTCGTGGCGTGCGGAGCACTCGGTGGTCTGGCGGTCCTCGCCACCCGGCGTCGCCGGACGGCGTGGCTCGGTGCTGCGGGCCTCGTCCTCGTCCCCGCGGTCCTCGTCGCGGCGCTGCTGCCCGCTGCCCTCGCCGGGCCGGAGCCGACGTTCCCGCTCCTCGCGTCCACGCCCACGCCGTACCTGGTGGGCGCAGTCGTCGCCGCGGTCCCGGCGATGCTCGTGCACCGCGGGGTCCTGCGGAAGCTCGGCGTCGTCCTGGGGACGGGCGCCGCGGTCGCGGTCGTCGCGGTGGTCGTCGCGGTCGGCGTCCGCGTCCACGGGAGCGACGCGCAACGGGACGAGCAGGCCATCGCGCGGGCGCAGGTCGCCATCGGCGCGGACTTCCGGCCCGTCACGATTTCCCCTTGACGGGTACGGCTCCGTGTACGAGGCGAACATCGAGCAGCGGCTGCCGGGGTTCCTGCAGGTGTTCTCCTCGCCTGCCGAGGAGGCGCACGCACCCGGCGACGCGTCGGGATCCGACCTGACGGTCGTCACGCTCGCCGCGACGACCCCGCCGTGCGGCCGACCGATCGAGGGCGTCGCCCCCGGCGGCGGTTCCGAGGCGGAGACGTCGTGCGACGAGGACGGCGGGGTCGTGCGGCGGACGAGCGAACACGGCCACGAGGTCGCCGCGGTCGTGGGCGACACGCTCGTGGCCGTCAGCGCCCTGCCGGAGGTCGACGACAGCCTGCTCGAGGCTGCCGTGCGCTCCGCGGAACCGATCGACGACGAGGCGTACCGGCACGTGCTGCTCGGTGACGGCGACGAGTACACCGACGAGCTCGACGGCAACCGGTGTCCGGTCGTCGGCGCGGCGTGCGGCCCGCCGGCGCGTCGCTGATCCGGACGGGAGGCACGTGCCGGGTCGGCACCGCGCCTCCCGTCCGACGGCGCCGGCTCCGTGACACGGGCCGCCCGGGCGGGCGGCCGCGCTCGGTCAGGCGGCCGGTCCGAGCGGCAGCGGGCGGATCCGCCCGTCGGGTCCGATCACCACGAGGTCGGCGGCGGATCCGACGCTGAGCGGCGGACGCAGACCGAGCACCGACGCGGCCCGTGCGGAGGACGCGTGCACCGCCGCCGGCAGCCGGTCCGGGTGACCGTCGACGAAGCGAGTGACGGCGTCCGCCACCGTGATCGTGCTCCCCGCCAGTGACGAGCCGTCCGCGAGCCGGGCGACTCCGTCGGAGACGACGACCTCCGAGCCGGCGATCCGGTAGCTGCCGTCGGCGCAGCCGGTCGCGGCCATGGCGTCCGAGACGAGCACGAGGCGGTCACCCGCGGCTCCGCGCACGAGGTCGACGGTGACCGGGTCGAGGTGGTGGCCGTCCACGATGCACTCCACGGTGAGACGCCCGTCCGACAGCGCGACGCCGACCGGGCCGGGCGCACGGTGGTGCAGCGGCGGCATCCCGTTGAACAGGTGCGTGACGAGGGTCGCACCGGCGTCCACCGCCGCCCGGACCTGGCCGCCGTCGGCGTCGGTGTGCCCGATCGCGACGACGATGCCCGACGCGACCAGCCGCCGCACCGCGTCGAGCGCACCCGGGAGCTCGGGCGCGAGGGTGACGATCCGGAGCGCCGCACCGCCGGCGTCCACGAACAGGTCGACCTCGTCGGGGGTCGGCGGGTGCAGCAGCTGCGCGGCGTGCGCACCCCGGCGGGCGGGTGCGAGCCAGGGCCCCTCGAGGTGCAGTCCGGCGAGCGTGCCGTCGTCGACGAGCGGTCGCAGGCGGTGCAGGGCAGCGACCGTGTCCGGGACCGTGCCCGTCGCGATCGACGCCCCCAGGCGGGTGGTCCCCCGCGCGGCGTGGTGTTCGGCGGCCGCCCGGGCCTCGGCGACCGAGCACGAGGCGAAGTCGTGCCCGAGGGCTCCGTGCGCGTGCAGGTCGACGAAGGCCGGCAGGACGGTGCCCGGAGCCTCGACCACACGGTCGTGCACCGGTGCCGCACCGGTGCCGACCGCGGCGACCCGGCCGTCCTCGACGGCGAGCCACGCCTCCGACAGGTCGACCGCGGCGGTGACGATCCGTGGGGCGCGGACGAGGACGGTCACGCGGTCACCGCCACGTCCGGCACCGACCCGGCACGCACCGACGCGGCACGCGCGGAGCCGGCCTGCGCCGAGCCGGCTCGGGCCTGGCGGGCGAGCAGCACCGCACCGATGGCGCCGGCCGCATCGCCGTGGCGCGCCCCCACGAGTTCGGGCAGTCGGACCCCGGCGAGGCGGTCCGCGACGGCGGCGCGCAGCGGGTCGAACAGCAGCGGCCCGGACTGCGCCAGCCCGCCGCCGACGATCAGGGTGTGGCACCCCGCGACGGCCGTCAGCCAGGCCAGGGTGTCGGCGAGCACGTCGACGCAGTCGTCCCACGCCCGTCGGGCGACCGGGTCCCCGTCGAGCACCCGGAGCATCGCGTCGTGGGCGCTCGGAGCACCACTGCGGCGTGCGACGGCGCCGGCCGAGGCGACCTCCTCGACCCGGAGGCCCGCGTGCGCGCCGTCCCGGATCCGGACCTGGCCGACCTCCCCGGCCCACCCGCCGCCCGGCACGACCCGGCCGTCGACGACCAGGGCACTCGCCAGGCCGGTCCCCACGGGGACGAAGGCGACGGTGCCACGGCCGAGCGCGGCGATCGTGTCGGTGGCGGTGTCGGTGTCGGTGTCGGTGTCGGTGTCGAGCGGACCGCCCGGGGCCGCTCCCGGACCGGCGGCCCGGACCTCGGCGAGCGCTCCGGCCCGGACGTCGTGGCCGAAGGCGAGCGGGACGGCGTCCACGCCTGCCGCGCGCAGGGCGTCGGCGACCCGTGCCCGGACCGGCACGTCCCGCCAGCCGAGGTTCACGGAGAGCACCGACCGGCCGGCGTCCTCGTCGACGACCCCGGGGACGACCAGACCGATCGCCCCGAGTTCCGTCCCCCGTCGCCGGGCGACCGTCCGGGCCCGCTGTCCCAGCGTCGCGACGAGCTCGGCCAGCGCGGTGGCCTGCGGGTCCTCCCGGGGCGTCGGGACACGCTGCTCCTCGAGCACCCGCCCGTCGTCGGCGACCAGGCGCACCTTGATGCTCGTGCCCCCGACGTCGATGCCGAGCGCTGCACCGTTCGCGGTCATCGCGAGCCCTCCGGTCGTGCCGATCGGGACTGATCGGACGCCGACAGCCTGCCGACCGATCGTGATCGGTGCAAACAACGCGCATCATTTCCGCTCACATCGCGCAGCGAACACGCCCGTAGGATGACGCCATGACCCCGCAGCAGAGGCTCAACGCGCTCCTCGAGCTCGTGAGCGACCGCGGGAACGTCTCCATCGCCGAGATCGGCGAGGCGCTCGGCATCTCCGCGGCGACCGCCCGGCGTGACCTCACGACCCTGGCGGACCAGCGGCTCGTCACGCGCACCCACGGTGGGGCCGCAGCGCTGGGCGCGGGGTACGAGCTGCCGCTGCAGTACAAGATCGCCCGGCAGGCCGAGGCGAAGACCGCCATCGCCCGGGCGACCGCCGCGCTCGTCTCCCCGGGGGACACCGTCGGCCTGAACGGCGGGACGACGACGACCGAGGTCGCGCGGGAGCTCGGCAAGTCCGAGCGCTTCATCCGCGCCGACGGCGAGTGCGGCATCACCATCGTCACCAACGCCCTGAACATCGGCTACGAGCTGTCGATCCGCGCCAACGTCAAGATCGTCGTGACGGGCGGTGTGGCACGGCGGCAGTCGTACGAGCTCATCGGCCCGACGGTCCGCGACACCCTCGACGGGTTCGCGCTCGACGTCGTCGTGCTGGGGGTCGACGGGCTGTCCGGCCAGTACGGCGCCACGACCATGCACGAGGGCGAGGCCGAGGTGAGCCGGCACTTCGCGTCGGTCGGACGGCGGATCATCGTGGTCGCCGACTCGACGAAGATCGAGCGCTCCACCTTCGCGCGCATCTGCCCGCTCGACCGCATCGACGTGCTCGTCACGGACCAGGCGGTGCCGGCGTCGTTCGCCGCAGAGCTGGCGTCCGCCGGCGTGGAACTCGTCGTCGCGAGCTGACGCCCCGCGGCCCAAATCACCCCGGATCCGCCCGTCACCGGCTGCGCAGCCGAAGTCGGCCGGCGCCGTCCCGTGCCGTCGTGTGCCGTCGTGTGCCGTCGTCGTGACGTTGCCGACATGTAACAACCTCGGATGCACGCTTCCGTGATCGAGCCATGCGTGCTTATTGTGCACTCATGATCGATTTGGCATCATTGCCGTCACAATCACGCAAGGGAGCGAGATGACCATCACGAGCACACGCCTGCTCCGGGTCGGCGTCGTCGGCATCGGACAGCGGTCGGCCATCGCCGACCACGTGGCCGCTGCTGGGCTGGACGCCGACGGCGTGGACGCCCGGATCACGGCCGCCGCCGACACCACGGAGAACGGCCGGACACGTGCCGCCGCACACTGGCCGGAGGCCGAGGTGGTCGCCGACCACCGGGCACTGATCGGCTCGGACGGCGTGCCGAACCTCGTGGACGCGGCGATCGTCACCACCCCGGACTGGACCCACGCCGAGATCGCGATCGACCTGCTCCGTGCCGGCATCGCCGTCTACCTCGAGAAGCCCCTGGCGATCACGGTCGAGGACGCCGACGCCGTCCTGAACACCGCCGCCGAGACCGGGACGCCCCTGTACGTCGGCCACAACTTCCGGCACGCCGCCGTCGTCCGACTCATGCGCGAGGTGATCGCCCGCGGTGAGATCGGCGAGGTCAAGGCGGTGTGGGTCCGCCACTTCGTCGGCAACGGCGGCGACTACTACTTCAAGGACTGGCACGCCGACCGCAGCCGCGTGAACTCCCTCCTGCTGCAGAAGGCGAGCCACGACCTCGACGTCGTGCACGCCCTCGCCGGTGCGTACACGAGCCGGGTCGTCGGGATGGGGTCGCTCTCCGTGTACGGCGACGTCACCGACCGGCGGGATCGCAGCGACGAGCTCATGACCGACTGGTTCTCGTTCGACAACTGGCCGCCCGCCGAGCAGACCGGCCTGAACCCCGTCGTCGACGTGGAGGACGTCTCGATGGTGATGATGACGCTCGACAACGGCGTGCAGGCGAGCTACGAGCAGTGCCACTTCACGCCCGACTACTGGCGCAACTACACGGTGATCGGCACCCACGGACGGCTCGAGAACGTCGGCGACACCGGCGGTGGTGTCGTCAAGGTGTGGACCCACCGCCGCAACTGGGACGTCACCGGTGACGTCGAGTACCCGGTCGACGGCGTCGAGGACGGTCACGCCGACGCCGACCTCCTCACGATGACCGAGTTCCTCCGCTCGGTGGCCCTCGGCGAGCCGACGACGCTGTCCCCGATCGCGGCGCGCATGGCGGTCGCCGCCGGCGCACTCGCCACCCGCTCGCTCCGCAACGGCTCCGTCCCGCTCGACGTGCCGCCCCTCCCCGATGCCACGATCCGTCACTTCTCGGCCGCCGGCCGCGACGACCTCTCCGGAAGGAACACCCGATGACCCTCCCCTCCCCCCGTCACGGCCGCGGTCGCCGCCGCGCCCTGCTCGGTCTCGCTGCCGCGGTCAGCGCCGTCGCGCTCCTCGCCGGGTGCAGCAGCGCCTCGTCCGCCGGCTCCGACTCCGGGAAGGGCACCGTCGCGAAGGACACGAAGGCCGACCTGACGTACGCCGTGTGGGACCAGAACCAGGTCGACGCGATCAAGGCGAACATCAAGGGCTTCAACGAGGAGTACCCGGACATCACCGTCAACGTCGACGTCACGCCGTACGCCAACTACTTCACGAAGCTGCAGACGCAGGGCTCCAGCAACACGCTGCCCGACCTGTTCTGGATGAACGGCCCGAACTTCCAGCTCTACGCGGGCAACGGCAAGCTCGCGCCGATCACCGGCGCGGTGGAGTCGGGCGCGATCGACCCGTCGAAGTACTCGAAGGCGCTCGACGACCTGTACACCTACGACGGGGAGCAGTACGGCGTGCCGAAGGACTTCGACACGATCGGCGTCTGGGTGAACAAGGCCCTGTTCGAGCAGGCCGGCGTCGCGATGCCGTCGAAGGACTGGACGTGGCAGGACTTCCAGGACACCGCCGCCGAACTGTCGCAGAAGCTGCAGGGCGACGGCGCGTACGGCGCCGCCGGCGGCATGGACGGACAGACCACCTACTACGACACGATCTTCCAGGCCGGCGGATCCGTCGTCGACGACGGGAAGTCGGAGTACGACACGAAGGCCGCGCAGGAGGGCATCCGCTTCTGGACCGACCTGATCGACTCGGGCGCCTCGCCGACGATCAAGCAACTGACCGACACCACGGCGGACCAGTGGTTCACCTCGGGCAAGCTCGCGATGTACCAGGGCGGCAGCTGGTTCCGGTCGGCGCTGATCGGCACCGACATGGAGCAGGACGTCGTCGTCTACCCGCTGCCGAAGGGCAAGGAGCAGGCGACCGTCATCCACGGCGTCTCGAACGTCGTCGCCGAGGGGTCGAAGGACAAGGCCGCCGCCCAGGCACTGCAGGCGTACCTGGCGAGCAAGCCGGCACAGCAGCAGCAGGGCGACATGGGCGCGGTCATCCCGGCGTACGAGGGCACGCAGGACGCCTTCACGAAGACCATGCCCGACGCGGACCTGCAGGTCTTCCTCGACGCGGTCGACTACGCGAAGCCGCTGCCGGTGTCGAAGAACACCGCCGCGTGGAACACCCTCGAGACGAACCTGCTGCCGAGCGCCTTCGACGGCTCCGAGCCGGTCGACCAGGTGACGGAGAAGCTCGCCCAGGAGATGGACGCAGCACTCGCGAAGGAGTGACGACGAGCCGGTCGGTCGGGCCCGCGCCCGGCCGGCCGGCTCCGTCCCGTCCGCCCATCCGCACCGCACGGACCACCCGATCCGACCGCCCTGGCCGAGGAGCGACCTGATGACGATCAACACCCAGCAACCGGACGCCACACAGGTGTCCGCACCGCCCGACACCAGTCCCGACGGCCCCTCGCGACCGTCGCGGGCACCACGCACCGACGGCATCTGGCCGTGGTTGTTCGTGCTCCCGCTGCTCATCGGCGTCGGGACGTTCTTCATCTGGCCGATCCTGCAGACGTTCTGGTACTCGTTCACGAGCTGGGGCGTGTTCGGCGGCGCCACCTTCACGGGCCTCGCGAACTACGGGCGCCTGCTGACCGACCCGCAGCTGTACCAGTCGCTGGTCAACACGATCGTCTACACGGTGATCGTCCTGCTCGGCATCCCGATCGCGGTCTGGCTCGCGAGCCTGCTGAACACGCCGGGCCTGCGCTTCGCACAGTTCTACCGCGTGCTGTTCTTCCTGCCCTACGTCGCGATGCCCGCCGCGATCGCCCTGGTGTGGCGCATCATGTACAACGGCGACTTCGGCATCGTGAACTGGTTCCTCGGACTGGTCGGCATCGACGGCCCGTACTGGATCTCCACCCCGGGCTTCGCGCTCGTCGCGGTGTCCCTCGTCGGCCTGTGGTCGTCGCTCGGCTTCTCGATGATCATCCTCGGTGCCGGGCTCAAGGACATCCCACCCGAGCTGTACGAGGCCGCAGAGCTGGACGGCGCGAGTCGCTGGCGCCAGTTCCACGCGCTCACCGTGCCGCTGCTGACCCCGAGCATCTTCTTCGTGCTCGTCGTCACCACGATCTCGAGCTTCCAGCTGTTCGATCTGCTCTACGCGATCCTCGGCTCGACCAACCCGGTCATCCCGAAGACGATGTCCCTCGTCTTCTACTTCTACAACGCCGGGTTCATCGACAACGACAAGGGCTTCGCGGCTGCCATCGCGATGGTGATCTTCGTGCTCATCGGCATCATCACCGTCGTGCAGTTCCGGGTCCAGCGGAAGTGGGTCCAGTCATGACCGGCATCATCGAAGCGCGCGGCAGCAAGGTCGCGGCGGCCACGAGGGCGGCGAGCCGCAGCCGGGCGCAGACGACGACGCGTCCGGGGCGCCGCGGGGGCAGCCACTGGTGGATCCACGTGGTGCTCGGCATCGGTGGGTTCGTCATGGCGTTCCCGTTCCTGTGGCAGATCGTCATGGCGCTGTCCACGAACGCGCAGGTGACCTCGCCGACGCCGACCTTCTGGCCCGGTGAGCTGCAGTGGAGCAACTTCGCCCGGGTGTTCGAACGGCTCCCCTTCCTCGACCAGCTCGCGACCTCGATCTGGGTGACCCTGATCCGCACCCTGGCGCAGATCGTGCTGTGCACCCTGGCCGGGTACGCGTTCGCCCGCATGCGGTTCCGCGGCCGCGCGGTCATCCTCGGGATCGTGCTGTCGATCCTGCTGGTGCCGTCGCAGGTCTACCTGATCTCGCAGTACCAGATCGTCCAGGGCCTCGGGTGGCTGGACAGCCTGGCCGGCATCGTCGCACCGGGCCTGTTCAGCGCCTTCGGCACCTTCCTGATGCGGACCGCGTTCCTCAACATGCCCGCGGAGCTCGAGGAGGCGGCACGCATGGACGGAGCCAACCCGTTCCAGACCTTCTGGCGGATCATGCTGCCGCTCGCGCGCCCGTCGATCAGCGTGCTCGCGATCACGACCGTGCTCTGGTCGTGGAACGAGCTGCTCTGGCCGCTGGTGGTCTCCACCCGCGCCGAGGACATGCCGCTCGCCGCCGGGCTCGCGACCCTGTCCAGCGACCGGACCATCGACTACCCCCTGCTCATGGCGGCGAGCCTGATGGCGATGGCCCCGGTGCTGATCCTGTTCATCGTGCTGCAGCGGCGGGTGATCGACGGTCTCGCGTCCTCCGGCCTGAAGTGAGCGGTGGCCGACACGGCCACCGGACGGAGCGCCCCTCGGGATCCGAGGGGCGCTCCGTCGTGGTCGCTGCGGCCGCGTGGACGGCCGATGCGCCCGGACGGGAGGCACGGTACCGGCCCGCCCCGCGGCTCCGGTCCGTCCGTGCGCAGGACGGGAGGCGTGGTACCGAGCCGACCCGCGCCTCCCGGCCGGCAGTCCGCGCCCAGCCAGCGGCTCGGTTCCGGGCGGACCCGCGCCTCCCGGCCGGCAGCCGTGCCTGCGGACCGCCCGCACGGACGACGGGAGGCACGGTGCCCGTGAGCACCGTGCCTCCCGTCGTCCGTGCTGCTCAGCCCTTCAGACCGGCCGAGGCCATCGTCGCGACGAACTGCTTCTGCGCCACCAGGAAGAGCAGGATCAGCGGCAGCGTGGCGACCACGTTCCCCGCCATCAGCAGCGACCAGTCGGTCCGCCGCGCCCCCTGGAAGTTCGTCAGACCGAGCTGCAGCGTGAACGAGTCGGCGTCGTTGATCGCCACGAGCGGCCAGACCAGGTCGTTCCACGACCCGAGCAGCGTGAAGATCGCGAGCGTCGCCAACGCGGGACGGGCGAGCGGCAGCACGATCCGGAAGAACACCTGCAGGCGGGTGCACCCGTCGATCTGGCCGGCCTCCTCGAGCTCGGCGGGCAGGGACAGGAAGAACTGCCGCATCAGGAAGATGCCGAACGCCGAGGCGAGCCAGGGCACGATCGCGGCACCGAGGCTGTCCACGAGGTGCAACCGGGCGAACATGACGTACGTCGGGATCATGAGCAGCTGCGACGGGATCATGATCGTCGCGAGGATCGCCAGGAACCCGAACGTCCGCCCCGGGAACCGCAGGCGCGCGAACCCGTACCCGGCCAGCGAGCACAGGACGAGGTGCGAGACGATCGCCGACGCCGACACGATGACCGTGTTGAGGAGCCAGTGCAGGATGTCCGACTCGGCGAACAGGCGCGTGTAGCCCGACAGCGTGAACTGCGTCGGGAGGAACGACGGCGGGAACTTGTTGATCTCCGAGGCCGGTTCGAGCGACGTCATGAACATCTCGACGAACGGCAGCAGGAAGAGGAGCGCCACCGGTGCGAGCAGGAGGTGCCACGGGCTGAACGGCAGGCGACGTCGACGACGGGGTGTGGTGCGCTCCGCCGGTGTCGCGACGGCGTCCGGCCGGTTCGGGGTCTCGAGTACTCGGGTCTCGACGGTCATCGTGACGCGTTCCTTCCGGCTCGGCGCTGCACGAGCGTGACGATCACGGTCGCGGTGAGGGTGACGAAGAACATGCCGTAGGCGATGGCGGACCCGTAGCCGAACTGCAGGTTCTGGAAGGCCGTCTTCCACAGGTAGTAGACGATCGTCTGGGTCGCGTCGAGCGGTCCGCCTCGGGTGGTTGCGTAGACGAGGTCGAAGAGCTGCACGGCCTGCAGGGTCTGGTAGATCCCGACGAACGCGGTGACGGGCGCCAGCTGCGGCCACACCACGCGCCAGAAGGTCTGCCAGTTGTTCGCGCCGTCGATCCGGGCCGCCTCGAGCACGTCGCCGGGGACGTCCTGCAGGGCGGCGAGGTAGATGACGGTCGTGAAGGCCGCCTGCCCCCACAGGGACATGACGACGATCACGACCATCGCCTCGGCGCGGTCCTCGAGCCAGCCCTGGGGCGGGACGTGCAGCACGCGGAGCACGTTGTTGACGATGCCGAACTGCGGGCTGAACAGGTAGGTGGTCAGGATGCCCGTCGCCGCGGCCGAGGCCACGAACGGCACGAAGATCGCCGTGCGGTACAGCCCGATGAACCGGATGCGCCGGTTCAGCGCGACGGCCAGGGCGAGTCCGAGCAGCAGGGACGCGGGGACGAACAGGACCGTGTACAGCAGGGTGTGCACGGCGGCCGCGAGCGCGCTCGCGTCGGTGGCCAGGTCCTGGTAGTTCTCGATGCCGGCGAAGGACGGCGGGCTGAAGCCGTCCCAGCGCTGGAAGGAGAGGACGAGCGCCCAGACCCCTGGGAAGATCGTGAGGCCGAGGACGACCGCCAGGGCCGGGGCGACGAAGCCCCAGCCGGCGAGGCCCTCGCGGGCGGCGGCCGATCGACGTCGGCGCGGTGGCCGCGGCGGCGCGGTGTCGGTGGTCGGACGGGTGCGGAGTGCGGGAGTGGTCACGGGGGCCTCCTAGCCCTGACGGAGTGCCTTGTCGGCGGCGACGGTCGCCTGCCGGAGTGCCTCGGCCGGTTCGCCCTCGCCCTGCAGCACGCGGGACACCGCGTTGCCGAACGCCTCGGACAGGCCGTTGTAGCCGGGCAGGGTCGGGCGGACCTGCTTCGCGTCGGCGGAGTTCGCCTGGATCACGTCGAGTCCGGGCAGGGCGTCGACCTGCTTGCGGAACGCTTCGCTGTCGGCCTCGCTCGACCGCAGCGGCAGGTTGCCGACCGCGACGTTGAACCGCTCGTCCTGCTCGGGCGAGGTCAGCCACTTCGTGAAGTCCTTCGCCCAGTACGCGCGGTTCACGTCGTGGTTGTCGAAGAGGGTCCAGAGGTCCGGCCCGGACACCGTCTGGTGGTCACCGTCGGTGCCGGGGAGCCGCACCACGCCGTAGGAGGTCCCGGCCGTCTGCAGGGCGGAGAGCTCCCACGGACCGGAGGTGATCATGCCGACGCGGTCGCTCTCGAACAGCTGGGCGAACTTCGTGTCCGTCTGGTCGAGGTACACGCTGCGGTCGGTCACGGCCATGGACCGCATGAACTCCAGGGCGTCGACGCCGGCCTTCGAGTCGAACGCGGCGTGCTCGCCGTCCTCGGACAGGATCGAACCGCCGTTCTGCCAGAGGTGCGGCCACATCTGCCAGGTGGTCTCCTCGCTGCCCGAGACCGAGTAGCCGTAGCCGAAGGTCTGGCTGTCCCGGTCCGTCAACGCCTTCGCGGCGCGACGGAAGTCCGACCAGTCCCAGTCCGCCGTCGGGTACGGCTCACCGGCGGCGTCGAAGACGGTCTTGTTGTAGAAGAGCGAGATGTTGTCGACGACCGCGGGGAAGCCGATCACCTTCCGCCCGGTCGGCTGCGCGGTGCCGCGAGCCGCCGGGGAGAACTCGTCCCAGTGCGTGTCCGGGTCCTCCGCCTCGGCGCGCAGGTCGAGCGTCCGCCCGGATCGCTCGAGCTGGCTCGCCCACGACCCGAAGGTGTACGAGATGTCGGGTGAGTCGTTCCCGGCGAACGACGCCGCGAGCTTCTGGAGCAGTTCGTCGGTCGACGAGGCCCCGGAGGACATGTCGATCGTCACGTTCGGGTGCTCGTCCTCGTACTCGTCGACGAGCACCTGCAGGAGCTTCGCCGCCTCGTCGCTCTGGCCCGACCACATGGTCAGGTGGACCGGTGCCGTGGTGTCGAGCTCGGTGGCACCCTGCGGTGCGCAGCCGGTGAGGACCGTCGCGGCGACCGCGATCGCGACGGCGAGCGCGCCGCGTCCGGTGCGGCGGCGGGCGGAGGGGTTCGGGTTCCTGGTCACTGCGGACTCCTTCGTCGTCAGTGGTGCGTCGGCCGGCGAGCTCAGATCCCGCGTGCGGGGATCGTCGCGCGCAGCGGTTCCGGCAGCAGGTCCCCGTGGGCGACGACGAGGTCGTTGCACAGCTCCCAGATCTGCTCGGGCGTGAGCGTCGAGGACGCGTTCGGGTCCATGAGCACCGCCTGGCGGATCGCGACGGGGTCACCCGTCCGCGCGGCGTGCACGGTGAGCTCGTTCACGGAGACGTACGGCCGGTTCAGCGCCGCGGCCTGCACGGGGAGCGCTCCCATCGGGACCGGTGCGATGCCGCCGGCGCCGACCGTGGTCGGGACCTCGACGACGCACCCGTCCGGCAGGTTGTCGATCAGGCCCCTGTTCGGCACGTTCGCGTGGATCTCGCGCTCGGTGCCGGTGACCAGCGAGTGGATGACCTGCGGGGCGTACTCCGAGGCGCCCTCCTCGAGCTGCACGGGTCGGCCGGCCGCCAGGTCGCGCTCGGCGGCCTCGAACTCGGCGACGTTGTCCTCGGAGATGCCGACGTACTCGAGCGGACGCAGGCGGAACCGGTCGACCTGCTCCGGCGAGCGGAGGAACCACGACAGGTACTCGGAGGAGTGCTCGCTCGTCTCGGTCGGGTAGGAGCCGATCCGCTTGAACACCTCGACCCGCACCCGGCGCTCGAGCTCCGGGTCCTGCCGGATGCGCTCGCGGAGCCGCGGGTACAGGTCCTCGCCCTGGTGCGTCCACTCGAGCAGCCACGACTGGTGGTTGACGCCTGCTGCGCGGAACCGGGTCTGCTCGACGTCGAGGCCGAGGAGTCCGGCGAGGTCGTGCGCGGTCCAGTAGACGCTGTGGCAGAGCCCGAGCGCCGTGATGTCCGGCGCGACGGTGTCCGCCCACCAGATGTTCATCGCCATCGGGTTCGTGTAGTTGAGCAGGACCGCGTCCGGGGCGACCTCGCGCATGTCCGCGGTCAGCTCGGTGAGGAACGGGAAGGTGCGGAGGGCACGGAAGACGCCGCCGACCCCCGTCGTGTCACCGATGGTCTGGTGCAGCCCGTACCGCTCCGGGATCTCGAGGTCGGTCCGGGTCGCGGCGATCCCGCCGATCTGCACCATGTCGACGACGAAGTCCGCGTCGGCGAGGGCGCGACGTCGGTCGGTCGTCGCCGTGAGGGTGACCGGCCGGCCGAGGCGCTCGCTCACCTGGCGGGCGGTGGCCTCGGCGACGGCGAGGCGACGCTCGTCGACGTCGAACAGCCGGAGGTCCAGCTCGGGGAGGTCGTCGTACCGGAGGAGGTCGGCGAGCAGCTGTCGCGTGAAGACGACGCTCCCGGCGCCGACGAACACGATGCGGGTCATGGGAAGCCCTTCGTTCGGGGTACCGCCGAGGGACGACGGTCGGGGCCACCCGGCGGGTGGCAGAGGGCACGGAGGGGTGGGAGGTCACGCGTCCCGACGCGGGCTCCTGCGGCGTCCGGGTGCGCGGCCTCGACGGGGTTCGCCGGCCGGGCCCCACGGTAGGGCGCGGTGGGCACGACCACCACGCAGCCTCGCGAAACGCGCAGGACGAGTGCGCGTTCGGGCGTGGAGCGCTCAGGCGATGAGGACCTCGACCCCGGCCGCGGCGATCTGCTCGAGCGCCTCCGCCGGGGCGTGCTCGTCGGTCACCAGGACCGACACGTCGCCGATGTCGGCCATCCGCGCCATCGTCTGCCGCCCGACCTTCGAGCCGTCGCACACCACGACCACGCGGTCGGCGTGCGTCACCATCACGCCGTTCGTCCGCGCCTCGGTGTCGTCGTGCGTGGTGACGCCGCCGGCCGCGCTGATGCCGTCCGTGCCGAGGAACGCCGTCGTGACCTTGAACGCCGCGAACGCGGCCTCGGCCAGGGGACCGACCGCCTCGAGCGAGGTGGCGCGGAGCGTGCCGCCGGTCAGGATCGTCTTCACCCGCGGGCTGCGCGAGACCTCGAGCGCGATGGTCACGGCGTTCGTGATCACCGTCAGACCGTTCCGGTCGCCGAGCGCCCGCACGACCTCCTTCGTGGTGGTCCCCCCGCTGACCGCGACGGCCTGTCGCCCCGGGGGCAGGAGCCGTGCGGCGAGCCGACCGACCGCGCGCTTGGCGGCGTCGGCCTCCGAGGCACGCATCACGACGGGCAGCTCCGGGAGCGCACCGACGGACTCGACCCGGCCGTAGCTGCGCACGACGAGACCGCGCGCCTCGAGCTCGCCGAGGTCGCGTCGGACCGTGGCCGCCGAGACGCCGCAGGCCCGGATCAGCTCGTCGGTGCTCGTCGAGCCCTGCTCCCGCACCCGCTCGAGGATGTCCCGCATCCGGTCCCGCCGCTTGCGGCCGACGTCCGGCGAGTCGTTGTCCATGGACCCATCATGCGCCAGAACGATCACTGCGAATGACCGGAGTGATCGTTGTGGCAGCGGAAGTGATCGGTCGTTGCCGACACTGGGTCCGGACGCGGCGCCGGACGGTGCCGCGTCGGCAGCGCCGCCGACCGCGGCGCACGCACCAGGAGAACCACGTGAACCCCATCACTGCGCTCGTCGCTCGCCACCGTGCCGGATCCGGTGAGGGCATGTACTCGGTCTGCTCGGCGAACCCGTACGTCCTGCGGGCCTCGATGCGCCAGGCACTCGAGGACGACGCCCCCCTGCTCATCGAGGCGACCTCGAACCAGGTCGACCAGTTCGGCGGGTACACCGGCATGACCCCCGCGGACTTCCGGGCCGCGGTGCTCGACCTCGCCGAGGCCGAGGGCTTCCCGGCCGACCGGCTCGTCCTCGGCGGCGACCACCTCGGCCCGAACACGTGGCAGGACCGCCCGGCCGCCGAGGCGATGCCGCTCGCCGTCGACCTCGTCCGCGCCTACGTCACCGCCGGCTACACGAAGATCCACCTCGACTGCAGCATGCCGCTGCAGGGCGAGGTCGCCCCGCTGACCGACGCGGTCGTCGCCGAGCGGGCCGCCGTGCTGCTCGCCGCCGCGGAGTCCGCCGCCACCGACGCCGGGATCGACCGCGACGGCATCGTCTACGTCATCGGCACCGAGGTCCCGACCCCCGGCGGGGCGAAGGAGACGCTGCACGACCTCGAGCCGACCCCGGCGACGGCCGCGGTCGGGACGCTCGACGTGCACCGTGCGGCGTTCGAGCGCGCCGGCCTCGCCGACGTGTGGCCACGCGTCGTCGCGCTCGTCGTGCAGCCCGCGGTGGAGTTCGACCACCTGCAGGTCATCGACTACGTGCCCGAGGCCACGACCGCGCTGCAGGAGGTCATCGAGGCGACGCCCGGACTCGTGTACGAGGCCCACTCGACCGACTACCAGACGCCCGAGGCGCTCCGTGCCCTGGTCGACGACCACTGGGCGGTGCTCAAGGTCGGCCCCGGCCTGACCTTCGGGCTCCGCGAGGCGCTGTTCGCCCTCGACGCCGTCGAGTCCGAACTCGTCCCGGACGGCAGCGCGGTCGACCTGCGCGGCGTCGTCGAGCGTCGGATGCTCGTGGAGCCGGACCGCTGGGAGCGCTACTACGAGGGCGACGCGCACGAGCAGCGCATCGCCCGCACCTACAGCTACAGCGACCGCATGCGCTACTACTGGCCGGACCCGGAGATCACCGCCGCGACCGAGGCGCTCGTCCGCAGCCTCGACGCGGTCGGCATCCCGCTCCCGCTGCTGAGCCAGTACCTGCCCGTGCAGTACGAGCGGGTCCGCGAGGGCCTGCTGCCGAACCGTGCCGAGGACATCGTGCTCGACCGCGTCCGCGACGTCCTGCGTCCGTACGCCGCCGCCGTCGCCCCGCGCGCGCAGGCCACCGGTACGGTCACCACCACCACCAGCAAGGAGTCCCTGTGACCACCACCGCCCCCGTCCGCGCCGACGAGACCGCGACCCACCGCGAGATCCTGCAGCAGCCCGACAGCTGGCAGCGCCTCGTCGCGTCGCTCGACGACCGCCGTGCCGCGCTCGACGCCTTCCTGCAGCCGCTGCTCGCCGACGAGGACCTGCGCATCGTGCTCACCGGGGCCGGCACCTCGGCCTTCGTCGGGGACATCGCGAGCGTCGACCTGCGCCGCCACCTCGGCCGTCGCGTCGAGTCGATCGCCACGACCGACATCGTCGCCGACCCGCACGGCTCGCTCGGCGACCCCGGCCGGGTGCTCCTGGTCTCGTTCGCCCGCTCGGGCAACAGTCCGGAGAGCGTCGCAGCGACCCGCGTCGTCGACGACGTCGCGCCCGGTGCGCACCACCTGGTCGTCACCTGCGACCCCACGGGCGCCCTCGCCCGCGAGCACCGCGGGCAGGACCGGTCCTTCGTCCTCGACATGCCGGCCGAGACGAACGACACCGGCTTCGCGATGACGTCCAGCTTCTCCACGATGCTCCTCGCCGTCCTCCTGGCCTTCCGGCCGGAGCTCGTGGCCGGCACCGGCGCGCTGGTCGCGGCGGCACGGACGATCGCCGGCCTGGAGGCACGGATCGCCTCGCTCGCGGAGGGCACCGAACGCGTCGTGTACCTGGGCAGCGGAGCGCTGCAGGGCCTGGCACGCGAGTCGGCGCTGAAGCTGCTCGAGCTCACCGCCGGCGGGGTCGTGTCGTTCTTCGACACCCCGCTCGGCTTCCGGCACGGCCCGAAGGCCGTCGCGGGTGCGCACACCCTGGTGGTCGTCTACGGCTCGTCGGACCCGTACACGGCGCGGTACGACGCGGACATCCTCCGGGAGCTCCGCGCGGACGGAGCCGTCCGGGTCGTCTCGGTCGGCGGGGACGCGGACGACGAGCGTTCCTTCCCGCTCGACGACCTGGCGGGCCTCGACGACGCGTTCCGCAGCGTCGCCCTGGTCGGCTTCGCCCAGCTCCTCGCGCTCGCCACGTCCGTCGCGCACGGGTGCACCCCGGACAACCCGTTCCCGGGCGGCACGGTCAACCGCGTCGTCCAGGGCGTGACCATCCACGACCACCGCGCAGGAGCTGCACGGGCATGACCGTCTTCCTCGGCATGGACGGCGGCGGCACCAAGACCGCGTTCCTGCTCACCGACGGCGAGGGCACCACGCTCGCCGAGTCGCGGCAGCCGGCCTCCTCCTGGTTCGACGCGGGGACCGGTCTCGTCGGCGACGTCGTCCGTGCGGGCGTCGACGCGGTGACGTCGGCGGCCGGCATCGCCCCGGCGGACATCACGTTCGCGCACTTCGGCATCCCCGGTCACGGGGAGTCGAGTCGTGACACCCCCGTGCTCGACGCCCTCCCCGCCGACGTGCTCGGACACGACCGGTACTCCTGCGGCAACGACATGGTCGGCGGCTGGGCCGGATCGCTGGCCGGCCGCGACGGCGTCAACGTGATCGCCGGCACCGGGTCGATGGCCTACGGCGAGCGCGGCGGCACCGCGCACCGCGTCGGCGGCTGGAGCGAGGTGTTCGGCGACGAGGGGTCCGCGTACTGGGTCGCCGTCCAGGGGCTCAACGCCTTCTCGCGGATGGCGGACGGCCGACTCCCCCGGGGTCCGCTGCACGCACTCGTGCGCGAGCGGGTCGGGGTGACCGAGGACCTCGACCTGATCGGCGTCGTCATGGACGAGTGGGGCGCGGACCGCGGCACCGTCGCCGACCTGGCGAAGGTGGTCGTCGCAGCCGCCGACGCCGGCGACGACGCTGCTGCCGACGTCCTGCGCCGCGCCGCCGCGGAGCTCACGACCCTGGTCGGCACGACGGTCCGCGCGCTCGGCTTCCCCGCCGACGAGCCGGTCCCCGTGTCGTACTCCGGCGGGCTCTTCCGGGCGCCGCGGTTCCGCGAGGCGTTCGCCACCGCACTGCTCGCCGAGGACACGACCCTCGAGCTCGTCGAACCCCGACACGATCCGACCGTCGGCAGCGTCCTGGTCGCGATGCGCCGGGCCGGGGCACCGATCCCCGAGCGGTTCACCGCGGAGACGGTCCCGGCCACCTCCAGCGCCGCCCGCTGACACCACGCACCGACACCAGGCATCGACACCACGCACCGACACCACGAGGAGACCACCCGTGCAGTACACGTTCGAGTTCGACGGCCTCCGGGTGCCCGCGAACGTCTCCGGACCACCCCGCCGGACGGCGGACGGGTGGCTCGTCCCGGCGGGCCCCGTCGCGCTGCTTCACCCCTTCGGGCACCGCGCCGAGTTCTACCGGCACGGCTGGAACTCGTGGAGCCCGAGCGGGTGGACGCGGGTCGACGGCGACACCATCGGGATCAAGGACAGCCCCGAACGCCTGCTGACCGCCGACGACGCCGCGAACGAGACACCGCACGCGCACTCCGGCAGCGCGGTGGGTGCGGTGACCGGTCCGGACGGCGGCACCCTCCTCGTCGGGGCGCTCGGGCTCGGCACCCCGCGGGTCGGCGCCGACGGCAACGTCCTGTGGGCGTCGAGCGAGCAGGACGACGCGGAGTGGTTCGTCGCGTACGGCGCCGAGCAGGACGTCTTCGCCGCGTACGCCGACCGGGTCACCGAGCGGCTCGGTCGCCGGACGGCCCGCGCCGGCACCGTGTGGAGCAGCTGGTACTCGTACCACGAGGACATCACCGAGGACCGGATCGCGCGGGCGGCCGCCGACCTCGAGGGCTACCCGGTCGACGTCTTCCAGCTGGACGACGGGTGGGAGCCCATCGTCGGCGACTGGACGGCGGGGCCCGACTTCCCGAGCGGGATGGCGGCGACCGCACGGACCATCGCGCGCCACGGCTTCCGTCCGGGCATCTGGCTCGCGCCGCTGATAGCCCTGCCCGGCTCGACGATCGCCACCGAGCGCCCCGACCTGCTCGTCGCGGGTGACGACGGCCGTCCGCTCGTCACCGGGCACAACTGGGGGTCGCACTACCACTCGCTCGACACGACGAACCCGGAGGTGACCGACCACCTCCGCGGGGTGTTCGACCGGATCACCGCGGACGGCTACAGCTACCTGAAGCTCGACTTCATGTACGCCGGGGCGATCGCCGGGCACCGACACGTCGACCTGCCCCGCGAACAGGCCTACCGGCAGGCGATCGAGCACATCCGAGCCACCGTCGGCGACGACGTCTACCTGCTCGGGTGCGGGGTCCCGATGATCCCCTCGGTCGGGGTGTTCGACGGAGCCCGTGTCGGACCGGACGTCGCGCCGTTCTGGGACAACGCCGAGCGGGTAGGCGACCCCTCCGGCGAGGGCGCCCGCAACGCGCTGGTGTCCTCGGTCAACCGGGTGTGGATGCGGCGGCTGTACGAAGTGGACCCCGACTCGGTCTACTTCCGCAGTGCGCGGAACCTGCTCGGTCCGGACGAGCGTCGGGCGCTGCAGGACACCGCGGCGGTCCTCGGGTTCCGGTCGACGTCCGACCCCGTCGACTGGCTCCGACTGGAGGAGCGCTCCGAGGCCGCGGACTGGCTCGGCCGGAGCGCCGTGGTCGAGCAGGTCGGCCGGTACGTCTTCCGCCTCGACGACCGGGTGGTCGACCTCACCCCGTACGTCACGGGCGAGCACGCGGTCGACGCGGCGTCCTTCATCGGCTGACCGGCCGGCGGTCGTCCTCCCTCAGACGGTGACGACGACCTTGCCGGCGATCCGCCCGGCCGCGCCCTCGGCGTGCAGCGCCGGGAGGTCCTCGAGCCGGATGCGCCGGGTGACCTCGACCGTCAGCTGCCCGGCGTCGACGAGCGCGACGAGCTCGGCCAGGCGCCCGCGGTCCGGCAGGACGAACACCGTCGCGGCGCGGACGCCCCGGGACTCGTCGTCCGGCGTCGCCATGAACGCCGTGGTGCTCACCACGACCCCGCCGTCACGCACGGCGGCGACGAGCGCCCGGAACTGCTCCGGCTCGATCGGCGCGAGGTTCAGCAGCACGTCGACCGGCTCGTCCACCGCCGCCAGGACGTCGGTCGTGGTGTGGTCGATCACCTGCTGGGCCCCCGCGGCGCGGACCGCGTCGGCGCTCCGCGGGCTCGCGGTGGCGACCACGTGCACGCCGGCACGGACGGCGAGCTGGATCGCGTACTTCCCGACCACGCCACCGGCGCCGTTGATCAGCACGCGCTGGCCCGCCTCGAGGCGACCCTCGTCGAACAGTGCCTGCCATGCCGTCAGCGCCACCGACGGGAGTGCCGCGGCGTCCACGAGCGGGACGCTCGTCGGGGCGGCGACCAGTGCCTCCGCGGGTGTGACGACGTACTCGGCGGCACCGCCGTCGCGTTCCATCGGCAGGAACCCGACGACCGCCTCGCCCACGGCGAGGCCGTCGACGCCTTCGCCCAGCGCGGCGACCGTGCCGGAGACGTCGTAGCCGGGCACGTGCGGCAGCTGGACCGGGATCGGCAGGAACCCGCCGCGCATGCCGTTGTCGGCGGCGTTGTAGGCGGAGGCGGTGACCTGCACCAGCACCTCGCCCGTGCCCGGAACCGGGCGCTCGACGTCCTCGATCCGCAGGACCTCCGGACCGCCGACCTCGTGGAACCGCACTGCCCGCATGGTGTCCTCGTTCATGATGTTCCCCTTCATTGTGTGCTTCGAATTCGAAGCGATGGGTCGACCGTACACCTGCTTCGAGTTCGAAGCAACAGGTAGGATCGGGGCATGGACTCTCCCCCGTCGGCGCTCACCCCGACCCAGCTCGGCGCGTACCTGTCGTTCACCGAGGTCGCGGCCCTGCTGCGCCCGGCGGTCGAGCAGCAGCTCCGCGACGCCGGCGAACTGAGTTACGTGCAGTTCCAGCTGCTCGCCCGGCTGGGCGATGCGCCGGACGGGCGGCTGCGGATGACGGACCTGGCGGACGGGGTCGTCTACAGCCGCAGCGGGCTCACCTACCAGGCACAGGTGCTCGAGCAGCGCGGGCTCGTCACGCGGGGACCGTCACCCGACGACGACCGGAGCACCGTGGTCTCCCTCACCGACGCCGGGCGCGACGCGCTCGCCACCGTGCTGCCCGGGCACATCGCGACGGTGCACGGACTGCTGTTCGCGCACATCAGCGACGACGACGCCGCGCAGCTGGGGGACGTCCTCGGGCGGATCAGCGGGCACCTGCGGCAGCACCCGCCGCGGTCGGCGGGGCGGGTGCGGCGGAAGACGGCGGGCGACTCGACGTGACGACGGCCGGACGGGAGGCGCGGGGCGGGCTGCCCCCGCGCCTCCCGTCCGCCAGTGGCGAGCCGACAGGCGTCCGGTCCGGCCCGAACAGGGGCCCGCGGTGGTCCGGGCCGCCTCAGCAGCCTCGCCGCGTGGAGCACCTGCCGATGAGGACGTCCGTGCACGTCGTGCGGGCGCAGATGCGGACAGGCGGGTCGCTCGAGGCGGCGCGTCCGCTGGTGGGACCTCGCCGTCGACACGGCACTGGCGATCGGTGCGCAGGACGACCGCTCCTCGGACACCGGGGTGGCGCCCGACCGTCTCCGTCGCCGACGTGCGCAGCGCCAGACGGGGCGCTGTGGCTCGGTGCGAGCCTCTCGATCCTGGCGCTCGTGGCCGGGGTCGGCAGCTGGGTGACCCCGACGCCCGAGCCGGACCGGCCTCAGGCGGTCCTCCTGGACGCGGCCGCCGAACCCCTGCCGACGCCCACACCGACCACGACGTCGACACCGACCGGTGGCGCACCCCGCGGCGCGCGCGGTCTCCCCGTCGCACCGTTCACCGTCGAGGGCGGGGCCGTGCGCATCGCGCAGTTCGACGAGGAGGACGCGTGGGCGGCGATCTGCGAAGCGGCCATGGGCGACTCCGACTGCCTGGCGTGGGGCATCGTCGCCTCGATCGAGTGCGACCTGCTCGTGAGGAAGCTGGGGAGAAGGCGCGCATCGCGGCATACGGTGCAATCTCTTGTGACCGACCAGCTGGCAGCATGGACAGCTGGACGGGGAACAGCATCGCATTCGGTGCCATCCCGCTCGTTCGCTCCTGTTGCTCCTCGAACGACTTCGTCTGCCAGGTCGGGAGTACGGCGAGCTTCGGACCCTCCGACTCCTACAACGAGGACACCAAGATCCGCTCGGATGCGTCGAGCTTCCTCCGGAACGTCATCACGGATCCCCAGCGGCGATTCGCTGACGAGTCGGAGCTCGGTCAGGATCGAGCAAGCGAAGGGATGAAATGACCACCTCACTCGGGCGGGACGTGACCTTCATTCTCCTGAACGTCGTAGCGGTGGTCACGGCGACGTTCGTCTGGTTCATCTACCAGTTCGCCCTCATGGTCTACACGCCCTGCGGGGGAACGGAAACGTGCTCAGAGGGCGCGCAGCAAGGAATCTACATCGGCTTCCTCATCGCAGAGCTCCTGAGCATCGTGCTCCCGCTCTGGGGAGGTCTTTCTCGTCGCAGGAAGGGCGTGAGCTTCTGGTGGCTCCCGCTCATCTCGATCGTCTGCGTCATTGCGGCGCTGGTGCTGTCCTGGCCACTCAACCTGTGGGCGGCGTCCTGAACCGAGGTTCGACGCCTGCGGCGTCCCGCGGCCCGCGTCGACGCTCGCGTCGA
This sequence comes from Curtobacterium sp. 179-B 9B NHS, assembly GCF_045370965.1. NCBI lineage: Bacteria > Bacillati > Actinomycetota > Actinomycetes > Micrococcales > Microbacteriaceae > Curtobacterium > Curtobacterium sp. 179-B 9B NHS. Next base: position 245,645 of record NZ_JBIQDQ010000003.1, on the reverse strand, counting down.
GCCCCGCCATCCGCCGGCGGTCCTGGTGTCTGCGTCGTCGCCCCTCCTCGTGCACGATCATCGCGCCACACCAGTGTCGGCGCATGGGCTTCTGGGGCAGACGCAGCGCGCTCCACTGAACGTCCGAGCGCTCGTCGCCATCGCGCTGATCGTCGTGACGGGAGGCGTGGTCTGGCCCCCGCGGCGTTCGATCTTGCCGCCCGCACACCGCCCTCCCAGTTCGACCACGACGCAGAGGACACGCCGCCCACCTCGGAGGATCGCGCCATCGCTACTGTGCAGGCTGTCGCGCTGATCGGGACCCCGCCCGCGGCCGTGGTCGCCCTGGTCATCGCGACGAGTTCACTCCGGCTCTGGAAGGAACAGGCGTCCGCGATCATCGCGACCAGTCTCGTGAGCCTTGCAGCGCTGACCGGCGTCGCCTTCGTCTGGATCGGCATCGGCACACTGGTGTTCTTGACCTAGCACGCGCGGCGGTCGGGCCTGCACCCCGAAGCGGTCCGTCATGAGCTCAGGATCTCCAGGACGGCGAGCACTGCGAGAACGACACCCGCGACGGAAGTGGTGACCCCAGCTACTGTGACCGTCTGCGCGAAGGTGTGGACCGCACCCTGGGCGCAGAAGCGGTCGATGGCCGATACGGCCAGCATCGTCGCGGCCATCGCCACGGGGACAGTCGCCATCCAGATCAGGGCGAGAGCCCGCCGCGCCGCCCAGACACCCGCCGGATGAGCGTGCAGGACGCCGCGGAGACGCTCAGGGTCGGCCTCCCATGCCGCGTCGATCGGAGCCACGTACCGGTAGGCGAGGACGCAGGCCATGATCTGCGCGATGAGGACGACGAGGGCTGCACTCGGCAGGATCCATGTCAGCCTCGAGGCACCGCGCACGCTCGGGCTCCGCGAGGCGCTCACTTGTCGAGGAAGTGGCCGAGGTAGACGTACGAGCCGCCCGAGCAGGCCCCTCCGAGCTGGAGCCACTGGTCGGCTCCGAGTGCCGCCGCTCGATGCACCTCGAGGTCCGTGGGCTGCTTGTCGGACCAGTCGCGGCGTTCGGGGTGGTCGGAGGGTGTGCGCGGGACGAAGCCGTCGGCCTCGGCCGCGTCGAACACCCGCTGCGCCTCCGGTACGCACGCCACCGCCCACGATTCGTCCGCCTTGAACATGTCCCGGCTTCCGGAGGAGACGAGTCGTGTTCCTGCCGGGAGGCTGATCCCGACCATCTGCTCGACGGCAGAACGCGAGAGCTGGCTGCACTCACCGCCAAGCGGGCTGCAGGTGCTGCCGTCCGCGGTGTGCGAGGGCCCGAGCGTGCGCTGAGCTGCGGTGCCGACGGCGGCGAGCACGCCGATGACGAGCGCTCCGGCCAGGACCAGCAGGCCCGCGAGCGTGACGAGCAGTCGCGTCAGGCTCGGACCGCGTACGTCTTCCACGCGGCCACCCTAAGCGGCAGGGTCACCGCCGACCACGAGGGTCCTCGTGGATGTGTCCCAGGGGCCACGACCGGGACCATCAGCTCAGGCCGGCCTGATCGCGACCCCCTCGGTACCCGTCGACGTCGCCGGTCTGGATCGCGCCGGTCACGCCAGCGTCGAGCTCGTCCTGGAGCACGCCCGACCGCGGCGCCAACGAGCTGGCGCGTTGCCGGGAAGCCCGACGAGCTCGAACTCGCCCTCACCGGTCTGGATCGTGAGCGTGCCGGTGGCCGGATCAGCGTCTGCGTGCAGGAGCCCGCCGGGGCGCCCACCCAGATGTGCGCCGGCAGCGCCGGTGGCAACGGGAACGGCACCGCACGGGCGGGCTCCTCAGCTGCGCGGTCGGGGATCTCGCTCGACGTCCCACTGCGCCGGGTCACGAGCACGAACGCGGCCGTCCGCGCCGCGGGCCCGTTCTGCACCGCGGAGACGATCGCCGGCACAGGGTGCGGCAGGTCCTCGAAGCCGACCTCCACCTCGAGGCGGTCGATGATCAGCAGGTCGTCGCGATCGAGGACCTCGGCGGCTCGACCGATTCCACGTGAGAAACAAGAAGACCCCCGCGTGAACGGGGGTCTTCTGTGGCGGTACCGGTGGGATTTGAACCCACGGTGGAGTTGCCCCCACACATGTTTTCGAGACATGATCCTTCGGCCGCTCGGACACGGTACCGGGAAAGAGTTTACACGACTCCGGCGGTGCTCACGACCACCACCGGCCGCTCCCCTTCACAGCCGGCGCTGTCCCGCCGTCCATCCACGGGCCAGCCTCGGCAGAGCCCAGGGTGAGCGAGCCCGCGTACGGTCTCCGGCATGAAGACCCGCACCCTCGTCGCCCTGCTCACCTCCGTCATCGGCGGGCTCGCCGTCGTGGGTGGTGGCGCGTTCGGCGCCCGAGCGGGGATCCGCGGGCAGCGAGCCGCATCCCAGCGCGTGGTCGACATGCTGCCCGTGCACGCCGACTGGTGGCGGGAGCGCCTGCAGCACGAGGGCCAGCTGACGTACCTCGCGATCGGCGACTCCGCCGCACAGGGTGTCGGCGCGACCGCTCCGGGGCGCGGGTACGTCGGCCTCCTGGCACGCCGCATCCGGCACCGATCGCGCATGTCGGTGCGGGTGGTGAACCTCAGCGTCTCGGGCGCGACGACGTGGGGTGCGAAGCACGACCAGCTCCCGAAACTGCGTCAGTACTCGCCGGACATCTGCACGGTGTCGATCGGGGCGAACGACATCGCGGACTTCCACCCGGACAAGTTCGAGCGGAACATCCGTGCGATCTACAGCGCCGTGCCCTCGCACGCGATCGTCGCCGAGCTCCCGTGCATGTTCGTGCCCGACCGCGAGCGCAAGGTCGCCGTGGCGAACGAGATCGTGCACCGTGTGGCCACCGAACTCGGGTTGACCGTGGCGCCGCTCCACGTCATCACGAAGCGCGTCGGGCTCCGTCGGACCTTCTTCAACAGCTACGGCGACCTGTTCCACCCGAACGACCGCGGGTACGAGATCTGGGCGAGCGCCTTCGAGCCCGCGGTCGATGCCCGCGTGGACACCGTCGCCGCGATCCGGCACTACCTGTCCGCTCGCGAGGCCGAGGACCTCGGACGCGAGGCCGGCGCCGTCGCGAGCGCCCGGGCCGAGCAGGACGTCGAGCACGCAACGGAGCTCGACCACGGCGGCCGACCCGGTCGCGTGGAGCGGCTGCGGCAGCGGATGACGGGCGGCATCCCCCTGCCCGAGCAGCCAGGCGGCCACGACCGGACACCCGCGCACGACGAGGACGACGAGCGCGGCGCCGACGACGAGCACGGCGAGGACACCGGTCACGGCCGGCATGCTCCGCGGCACCGCGGTGTCGGCGGGGCGCTCTAGCCTCGAGCCATGGCGCGCACCCAGTCCCTCTACCGCTGCACCGAGTGCGGGTGGACCAGCATCAAGTGGGTCGGCCGCTGCGGTGAGTGCCAGGCGTGGGGCACGGTCGAGGACACGACGGCGGCCGCGGCGAGCTCGCGCGGGCCCGCTGCCGTCTCCGTCGCTGGAGCGCGCGTGGCCCGACCGATCACCGAGGCCCGCGGAACGGGGGTCCAGCGGTGGACGTCCGGGATCGGCGAGTTCGACCGCGTGCTCGGCGGCGGCATCGTGCCCGGGGCCGCCGTACTGCTGTCCGGCGAGCCGGGCGTGGGCAAGTCGACACTGCTGCTCGAGGTCGCCTCCCGTGCGGCAGCGACCGGCAAGCGGGTCCTCTACGTCAGCGCCGAGGAGTCAGTGGACCAGGTCCGACTCCGCGCCGAGCGCACGAACGCCATGCACGACCAGCTCTACCTGGCGAGCGAGGTCGACCTCGGCGTCATCCTCGGCCAGATCGACCAGGTGCAACCGGACCTGGTCATCGCCGACTCCGTGCAGACGATCTCGTCGAGCACCGTGGACGGCATCGCCGGCGGCACCTCCCAGGTGCGCGAGGTCGCCTCCACGCTCATCCGGGTGGCGAAGGAGCGGTCGCTGCCCGTCCTCATCGTCGGCCACGTCACGAAGGACGGCACGATCGCGGGTCCGCGACTGCTCGAACACCTGGTCGACGTCGTCTGCCACTTCGAGGGCGACCGGCAGACCGCACTCCGGTTCGTCCGGGCACTCAAGAACCGCTTCGGCCCGACGGACGAGGTCGGCTGCTTCGACATGGCCGGCGACGGCATCCACGAGGTCCCGGACCCGAGCGGCCTCTTCATGTCGCGGAACGGCACCCCGGTGTCGGGCACGTGCGTGACCGTGGCACTCGAAGGACGCCGTGCGCTCCCGGTCGAGGTGCAGGCGCTCGTCGTGCCGAGCTCCGCACCGCAGCCGCGCCGGGTCGTGAACGGTGTCGACGCGTCACGCGTGGCGATGCTGCTCGCCGTGCTCGAACGACGCGCCGGCCTCAAGCTGTCCGATGCAGACGTCTACGTCTCGACGGTCGGCGGGATGAAGCTCACCGAGCCGGGCGCCGACCTGGCGATCGCGCTGGCCCTGGCGAGCGCTGCGCGGGACCGTCCGTACCCGCACACACTGGCGGCGGTGGGCGAGATCAGTCTGGCCGGCGAGATCCGTCCGGCGACGGGCGCGAAGCAGCGGGCGAACGAGGCCTCGCGGCTCGGGTTCACGACCGTGCTCGGCGCGGACGCCGAGCACCTGCGCGAGGCGCTGCGCGTCGCGTTCTCGCTGACGCAGTCGGTCCGTGAACGCGAGCTCGACCGCGCATTCTGACCGGAACCGGCACCGACGGCCCTGACCGGACCGGACCGGACCAGCTCTGACCGAACCGGACCAGGCCGGACCGGACCGATCGCCCGTGGCGAGCCGCAGGACGGGCGCGCGTCGCGCCTCCAGAGCGAACCGACGCCGCCCAGGCCCGCGCCTACGCGCGGAGCGCCGCCAGCAGGTCCGCCGGTGCCGCCTGCATCGTGTGTGGCCCGGCGATGTCGAAGAACACGCCCTCGAGCGAGTCGAGGTGCGCCGCCAGGAACTCGTCGAGCCGCGGCCCGTCGTAGACCATGACCTGGCGGACCTTCTCGTCCGGCACCATCGCGGTGTACGCATCGGCGGACGAGAAGAGCAGCAGGATGCGCTTGTCCGAGCCCTCGCGGCCGAAGACGCGGACCTGCATGTCCTTCTTGCCGGTGACGAGCCGGGGGACGATCACGATGTCGTTCCGCAGGGCGAACGCGACCGCGGCGACGTCCTGCTTCGCGAGGGCCTCCTCGAGCTGCTCGCTCCGGAAGCGCTGTTCCTTGTCTGCCATCACCCCTAGTCCACCAGATCTGCACGCCGACGGCGAACAGGAACGGCTGCGAGGCGGAGATCCTGCACAGAAGTGGGCGCTGCCTCTTCCATTGCGGCCACAGCACGGTAGGTTGGTCTCAACCGCTTCGGCGGGAGTCCATCGTTCTTCCGGTGCTCTGCACCTTCGAGCGCCATCGGTCACTGATCTTCCCAGGTCGCCTGGCCCCGAACCCGTCCCACCGGCCCATGCCCGCGGGACGCACTGATCTGACGACAACCGTCGGTGGATCGGCGGCAGCAAGAGCCGTCTCGCAAGACAGGCAACGAACGTGGCCTGGCAAGAAAGTTAAGGAAACGCCATCATGGCAACTGGCACCGTCAAGTGGTTCAACAACGAAAAGGGCTTCGGCTTCATCGCTCCGGACGACGGCAGCGCCGACGTCTTCGCGCACTTCTCCGCGATCGCTGGCAACGGCTACAAGTCGCTCGAGGAGAACCAGAAGGTCGAATTCGAGATCACCGAGGGCCGCAAGGGCCCGCAGGCCGAGAACATCTCGGTCATCGGCTGACCTCAGCTGCTCGGAACGGGCTCGTCGTCTTCGGACGGCGGGCCCGTTCGCATGTCCAGGCAGCGTCGCCTCCGGGCAGGGACGCCTCCGAGCAGCCTCGCCGCCAGGAAGCATCGCCTCCGGGCAACGCCGCTTCCGGACAAATTGCTAGACGACCTAGCAATGTGACGTAGCGTGGTGGCATGACTTCCACGCACCACGGACCGGAAGACAGCGCGCAGCCGTTCGACATGCAGACGTTCCTCGACGACTTCATGACCGGACTCGAACCGGGTTCAGTCGAGGAGCAGCTCTAGGAGGAGGTGCGGGAGCAGCCCCTCGGCAGCAGCGCCGCTACTCGCTCCGGACGCCGTCCGACCAGATCGTGTCGTCCGCGGGCTCGAACAGACCGCGCTTCGCGCGCTTCCGGAGCCCCTTGAGCGTCGCGATCTTCACCGGCTCGACGCCGTGATCACGCTCGTAGGCCGAGGCTGACTCCCGCACGATTCCTTGATCCGACACTCTGTCAGCATGACGCAGCGTGGACAGCTCCCGGCGCGGAGTGCGTCACTTGGATGACGTGCCGGGCGCGCCGCAGCCCCTTGAGACGCAGACCATCGGCGCACGAGCGCAGGGGACGCCTGCTGATATGCTGCCGTTTCATGGGGAGCGGCTTCGTGGTCTACGTCGACGAGAGCGGGGATCACAGTCTCACCAGCATCAACCCGGACTACCCGATGTTCGTGCTCGCCTTCTCGATCTTCCCCATTGACCTCTACGTCGACCGGATCGTACCGCTGGTGCAACGCCTGAAGTTCGACTTCTTCAACCACGACATGGTCGTGTTGCACGAACGCGAGATTCGCCAGTCGAAGCCGCCTTTCGACATCCTGCTCAACGCCGAGACGAGGGCGGCCTTCATGAGCCGCATCGATCAACTCTTCGAAGAACGGTTCGGCGTCGTGGCCACGGCGATCAGGAAGACCGAGTTCCGGGATCGCGTCGGGCTGGACACGAGCCCGTACCACGTCGCACTCGAGTACGGTCTTGAGCGGGTCTTCCTCCAGCTGCAGGCTCGGGGCGTCTCCCGCCGCGAGACAACGGTCGTGTTCGAGAGCCGCGGACGGTTGGAGGATCGAGAGCTCGAGGACGAGTTCGACCGCATCATGCGACGAACCAAGATGCGCGGCATGCCCGAGACCTTCCGCTTCTGCATCGCCCACAAACAAGCGAACAGCACCGGTCTGCAGCTGGCTGATCTCGTAGCCAGGCCGATCGGCACCCACCTTCTGCACCCGGACAGGACGAACCGGGCTTGGGAACGAATCCTGCAACGGATGCCGAAGTCTCCGGGCGGCTCCGTCGCTGGGTGGGGACTGAAGGTCTACCCCTGAGCAGCGGGACCCCGCTCCGGACAAGCGAAAACCCCCGGCAGAGCCGGGGGTCGGACGCCGATCGGGCATTCCCAATCCACTTGCGTTCAGGCTAGCACGCGCGGCGTATCAGCTCAGTTCAGCACGAACTGCGCCGACTCCTTCGACTCCAGGTCCCCCACCGACACCTGCAGGTGGTAGCTCGCCCCGCCACCGGGCACCGACGGCCGAGCACCGTCGCACGTGGTCGTCGACGAGCGCGTGCGGTCCCAGGCGATCGCCGGCGTGGTGAGTTCCTGCCCCGCCTTGATCGTGACGTCCTGGTTCGTCCCGCCCGTCTGGCAGTCCTTCGACGACCAGTACTGCTCCTGCCCGGAGCTGATCGTCAGGACCTGCTGCGCCGAGCCGAGGTCCATGTGGCACGAGTCCGAGCCGGTGTTCGTGATCGACATCGCGATCTGCGGGTCCTCGGTCGGCCCGTAGGTGCCCTTGTCGACGACCGGCGTGAGCTCGATCTGGTCCTCGGAGCACGTCGTGGCGTCACCGGAGGCCGAAGCGGGTGCCGTGGCGGACGCCGACGGGGCTGACGAGGAGCCGTCACCAGCGGGAGCGGACGCCGCCCCGGACGCGGCCACGGAGCCGTCGGACGCGGCTCCACCGCCAGCCGACGGCGAGGCCCCCGGCGCCGACGCGGACGAGGCCCCACTCCCCCGCCCGACCACGATCAGCACGACCACCACGACGACGAGCAGCAGCACGCCGGCGACGAGCGCGCGACGACGCCAGTAGACACCGGACGACTCGGGTCCGACAGGGTGACGGAACGACGACATGCGCACAGGGTAGGGCGAACGGGTCTCTCCGCAGCGACGCGACGCCGATGCGTCACCGAACGCGTCAGCAATCCACAGGCAGCGGATCGCCGATCAGTGGCCCCCGACCAACCGAAGGATCCCGGTCAGCGGATCCCGGTCAGAGGATCTTCAACATGCGGGTGTTGCCGAGCGTGTTCGGCTTCACCCGGGCGAGGTCGAGGAACTCCGCGACCCCCTCGTCCGACGAGCGCACGAGCTCGGCGTACACGTCCGGCGACACGACCTGCTCGCCGATCTCCAGGTACCCGTGCTTCGCGAAGAACTCGACCTCGAAGGTCAGGCAGAAGATGCGGGCGACGCCGAGCTCCCGGGCGTCGTGCTCGAGCGCCTCGAGCATCCGGTGGCCGACCCGCTTGTGGATCCAGTCGGCGTCGAGCGCGAGCGTGCGGACCTCGGCGATGTCGTCCCAGAACACGGCGAGGGCGCCGCAGCCGATCGGCGTGCCGTCCGGCCCCTCGGCGATCCGGAACTGCTGGATCGAGCCGTAGAGCGCGACGTTCTCCTTGCCGAGCAGGATGCGCCGGTCGACGTACGGAGCGATGAGCCGCTGGATGTGCGGCACGTCCGAGGCCAGGGCCGGGCGCACCCGGATGCCGTGCTCGTCCCGCTCGTCGAACGCGTGCTTGCCGTTGCCACTCATCCCGTCGAGCATACGGCGCAGCAGGGGGACACTGCCCTGGGGAGCCTCCAGCCGGAGCGGCATAGCGTCGGTCACGAACCCGAAGAGCACGACGAAACGAAGGAGCGACCATGCCCCAGATCATCGAGACCGTCGACGTCAACGTCCCCGTCCGCCAGGCCTACGACCAGTGGACCCGGTTCGAGGAGTTCCCCCACTTCCTCGACGAGGTCGAGAAGATCGTCCAGGTCGACGACAAGACCACCGACTGGACCGTCAAGGTCGCCGGTCAGGAGCGCGAGTTCCGCGCCGTCATCACCGAGCAGCACCCGGACGAGCGCGTCGCGTGGACCGTCAAGGACGGCGACACCGACCACGCGGGCGTCGTCACGTTCCACAAGCTGTCCGACAACGAGACCCGCGTCACCGCGCAGATCGACTGGGAGCCGTCGGGCTTCCTCGAGAAGCTCGGCTCCGCCGTCGGTGTCGGCGGCCACGCGGTCAAGAAGGACCTGCAGAACTACAAGGAGCGCGTCGAGAACGCCCCGACCGAGCCGGGCTGGCGCGGCGACGTGCAGGCCTAGGACCCGCAGCACGACGGACGGGAGGCGCGGTGCCGGCTGGCACCGCGCCTCCCGTTCCGCTGTGGAGGGGACCGCACGCACACGTCGCCCTGGCAGGGTGGACACCATGCAGCTCGTCCGCACCGCCGTCACCGGCACCGTGATCGCCACCGCCGGCAGCGTCGCCCTCGGGGCCGCCGCCGCACGCCGACTCCTCCGCCCCGCACCGTTCGTGCCCCCGGAGTCCGAGCTGGTGTACGCGGACGAGCGGTCCGTCCCGGGCACCGAACCGGACGGCGTCGTCGGGCGCACCCACGTCGTCCACGTGCACGGGCAGTCGCTCGGCCCGCAGCAGGTCCTGCGTGGCCTGCGCGTCTGGCGGGAGCTCGGCGCCTCCAACCAGGTGGTCGACACGTCCGACCTGCCGCTGCGCTCCCTCGATCCCGCCGCGGTCGATCGCGTCGCCGCAGCCGCGCACGCCGCGCGTGCCCGCGGCGCCGAACGGGTGGTGCTGCAGGGTTGGTCCGCCGGCGCCCTCGCTGCCTCCGCCGCGGCGGCACGCACGCCGGTCGACGGCATCGTCGGGGTCGCACCGCTCCTCGACGTCCGGTCGGCCCTGCGCGGCGCCGTGACGACCGCGCGCTTCCCGGCGGCCGTCGGTGTGGTCGCGGGACGGATCGCGACCACACCGGGTCTCAGCCGCCTCGCCGGGGTGCCCTACCCCCTCACGGTCACCCGCTGGCAGGACGACCGCACGCCGACCCTCCTGCTGCACTCGACGGCCGATGCCCTCGTGGCAGCGGCCGACGTCGAGACGCACCGCGCCCGCGGCGCCCGGGTCGAGACCTTCGCGCACGCCCGGCACACGCTCGAGTGGAACGAGGACCCGGAGCGGTGGGAGCGCGCCGTCAGGGAGTTCGCCGCGACGCTCGGCTGACGGACACTCACCGGAACGAGAAGTGGCCCCGGTCGGGGGGAGACCGGGGCCACTGACGTCCGACCTGTTGGGGGAACCAGCCGGACGTTGGTCGCGAGGTGTTGGGGGGAACCCTCGCACGGACAACGGTACCTCCCGCCCGGGGGTCGCGTCCGCAGCGCACGCCGGAACCCGCACACGGATCCGCGACCACGAACGGACGGGAGGCGCGGTGCCAGCCGGCACCGCGCCTCCCGTCCGAGTGGAACCGGTCCTAGGACTCGATCTCGCCCTGCGGGGTCTCCGCGGACTCGACCGCGGGAGCCCCGGCGAGGACCTCCTCGCGACCCGGCTGACGCCCGGTCTCGAAGTCGAACTTCCCGTCCACGAAGTCGACCTTCACGTGGTCGCCCGCGTTCAGCTCACCCTGCAGGATGTGCTCGGACAGCTGGTCCTCGACCTCGTGCTGCATCGCGCGACGCAGCGGACGAGCACCGAGTGCCGGGTCGAAGCCGACCTTGATGAGCTGCTCCTTGGCGGCGAGCGTCAGCTCCACCGTCATGTCGCGGTCCAGCAGGCGGTCCGCCAGGCGCTTCACGAAGAGGTCCACGATCTGCAGCAGCTCGGACTGCGAGAGCTGCGGGAACACGATCGTGTCGTCGACACGGTTCAGGAACTCGGGCTTGAAGTGCTTCTTGAGCTCCTCGTTCACCTTCGAGCGCATGCGGTCGTAGCCGACGGCCGAGTCACCCTCGACCTGGAAGCCCACCGGGCCACCCGCGATGCCCTGCGAACCGAGGTTCGTGGTCATGATGATGACGGTGTTCTTGAAGTCGACCACGCGGCCCTGACCATCGGTCAGACGACCCTCTTCGAGGACCTGCAGCAGCGAGTTGAAGATGTCCGGGTGGGCCTTCTCGATCTCGTCGAACAGGACCACGGAGAACGGCTTGCGGCGCACCTTCTCGGTGAGCTGGCCGCCCTCCTCGAAGCCGACGAACCCGGGAGGGGCACCGAACAGTCGCGAGACCGTGTGCTTCTCACCGAACTCCGACATGTCGAGGGAGATCAGCGCGCCCTCGTCGTCGAACAGGAACTCGGCGAGCGCCTTGGCGAGCTCGGTCTTCCCGACGCCCGTGGGGCCGGCGAAGATGAACGAGCCCGAGGGGCGGTTCGGGTCCTTCAGACCGGCACGGGTACGACGGATCGTCTTCGAGAGGGCCGAGATGGCTTCCTCTTGACCGATGACGCGCTCGTGCAGGGCCTTCTCCATGAAGACGAGACGCGAGGTCTCCTCCTCCGTGAGCTTGAACACCGGGATGCCCGTGGCCTGCGCCAGGACCTCGGCGATGATGCCCTCGTCGACGGTGCCGGACGCGGCGACGTCACCCGCACGCCACTGCTTCTCGAGGCGCAGACGCTCGCCGAGGAGCTTCTTCTCCTCGTCGCGCAGGCTCGCGGCCTTCTCGAAGTCCTGCTCCTCGATCGCGGCTTCCTTCTGCCCGCGGACCGTCGAGATCTTCTCGTCGAACTCGCGGAGCTCCGGCGGCGCCGACAGGATCGACAGGCGGAGGCGTGCGCCGGCCTCGTCGATCAGGTCGATGGCCTTGTCCGGCAGGAAGCGGTCCTGCACGTAGCGGTCCGCCAGGTTCGCCGCGGCGACGATCGCGCCGTCGGTGATGGACACCTTGTGGAACGCCTCGTACTTGTCGCGGAGGCCCTTGAGGATGTTGATCGCGTGCGGCAGCGACGGCTCGTTGACCTGCACCGGCTGGAAGCGACGCTCGAGTGCGGCGTCCTTCTCGAAGTGCTTGCGGTACTCGTCGAGCGTGGTCGCACCGACCGTCTGCAGCTCACCGCGGGCGAGGAGCGGCTTGAGGATCGACGCGGCGTCGATCGCGCCCTCGGCAGCACCGGCACCGACGAGCGTGTGGATCTCGTCGATGAAGACGATGATGTCGCCGCGGGTGCGGATCTCCTTCGTGACCTTCTTGAGGCGCTCCTCGAAGTCACCGCGGTAGCGGGACCCGGCGATGAGCGACCCGAGGTCGAGCGAGTAGAGCTGCTTGTCCTTCAGCGTCTCCGGGACGTCACCCTTGACGATCGCCTGGGCGAGGCCCTCGACGACCGCGGTCTTGCCGACGCCCGGCTCACCGATCAGGACGGGGTTGTTCTTGGAGCGGCGGGAGAGGATCTGCATGACCCGCTCCATCTCCTTCTCGCGCCCGATGACCGGGTCGAGCTTGCCGTCGCGCGCCGCCTGGGTGAGGTTCCGACCGAACTGGTCGAGGACCTGCGAACCCTGCTGGGCGTTCTGCTGCTGCTCGCCGCCGACGGCGACCGCTTCCTTGCCCTGGTAGCCGGACAGGAGCTGGATGACCTGCTGACGGACGCGGTTGAGGTCCGCACCGAGCTTGACGAGGACCTGGGCGGCGACGCCCTCGCCCTCGCGGATGAGGCCGAGCAGGATGTGCTCGGTCCCGATGTAGTTGTGGCCGAGCTGCAGCGCCTCGCGCAGGGACAGCTCGAGCACCTTCTTGGCGCGCGGCGTGAACGGGATGTGCCCGGTCGGCTGCTGCTGGCCCTGCCCGATGATGTCCTGGACCTGCTCGCGGACGGCATCGAGCGAGATGCCGAGCGACTCCAGCGCCTTGGCGGCGACGCCCTCGCCCTCGTGGATGAGGCCGAGGAGGATGTGCTCGGTGCCGATGTAGTTGTGGTTGAGCATCTTCGCTTCTTCTTGAGCGAGGACGACAACACGACGGGCTCGGTCGGTGAATCTCTCGAACATGTGCTCTCCCTTGCCGGGCTCGTGGGAGCTCGGTGACGTACATCGAGACTAACCAGCGGACCCCCGCAGGGCTGCCCCTGTTCGCCGTGGGCGTGACCTCTCTTCGCCCGGTGGCCCGCGACCTCCGCACCTGCCGTCGACCAGGCCCGGACGGTTACGATCTGGGCATGGAGCAGCCCGTCGTCGGACTCGTCGTCCACCCCACCAAGAACGTGCAGGAGTCGATCGCGACCCTGCAGGGGTGGAACGCCTCCGGACTGGGCCGGCTCGTCGCCCGGCGGGCGGACGCCCAGCGCATCGGCGGCGACGTCGAGGTGATCGGCGACGACGACTTCACCGACCAGGTCGACCTCGTCGTCGCGCTCGGTGGGGACGGCACGATGCTCGGTGCGATGCGGCTCGTGGCGAAGCGTCCGGTGCCCGTGCTCGGCGTGAACTACGGCAACGTCGGCTTCCTGGTCGAGATCGAGCCGCCCGAGCTCGAGGCCGCCCTCGACCGGTTGTCCGCCGGCGAGTACCAGCTCGAACCGCACCACGCACTCGAGGCCCGGCTGTCGTGGGGTGGCGCGCGGACGGACTACCTGGCGTTCAACGACCTGACGATCGTGCGACGGCCGGGAGCCGGGCAGGTGTCCGCCGACCTCAGCGTGAACGGGCTCGGCTACGGGTACTACCGTGCGGACGCCATCGTCGCCGCGACCCCCGCGGGGTCCACCGCGTACAACTACGCGGCCGGCGGCCCCGTGCTCTCCCCGGCGCTCTCCGGCTCCGTGGTGACGCCGGTCGCCCCGATGGCGGGCATCGACCGCGCCGTCGTCCTGGCGGCACGGGAGCGCTACCGCTTCGACATCGCCGAGGGGACCCGGAGCGCGGCCCTCGAGGTCGACGGCCTCGTCGTGGGCGAGGTCGCCACCGGCGCGCAGATCGACATCCGGCTGCGGAAGGACGCCGGCAGCGTGGTGCGCCTGGACGCCGAGCGGCACGGACGCACCGGCCGGGTGAAGCTCAGCCTGCTCGACCTGCCGGTCCGCCCGGACCAGCTCATCGAGCTCATCCCGCAGGACCTGCGCCAGAAGCTCGGCCGCGAGATCGAGGACTAGCGGCCCAGACAACGACAGGGCGGGACCGCAGCGCCCCGGACAGTGGGGCCCCGAACAGCGGGACCGCGAGGCCCTGGACAGCGGTACCCCGGACAGCGAAGTGGCCCGCCCAGGCAGTGCCTGGACGGGCCGTCCCATCACCCCACCGGCCCGCCTTCCCACAGGACGACCCGGTTCCCCGTGCCGACGCTCACGCGCCGGCCGAAGCCTGCTGACCTCAGTCGGTCAGGTACAGCTGCATGTCCTGGCTCACGGCCTTCGCGAACAGGCGCAGCTTGGCACGCGACTCGACGCGGCTGACCGCCTGGCGCGTGGTGTGCACGATCTTCGAGATCTCGTCGAGCGTCATCGGCTTGTCGTCGTCCAGGCCGTAGCGCATGCGGATGACGTTGGCCTCGTCGGTCGGCAGCTCGGAGACGATCGACCGGATGTCGCGGTGCAGGAGCGTCGTCTCGGTCAGCTCGTTCGGGCTCGCGGCGTCCTCGTCCTCGATGAAGTCGCCGAGCTCGCTGTCGTCGGAGTCACCGACGACGGTGTGGATCGACACCGGCTCGTGCGAGCGGCCCTTGAGGTCGAGGAGTTCCTCGGTGCTCATGCTGAGCTCGGCGGCGACCTCGTCGGGCATCGGCGCACGGCCGAGGTCGACGGTCAGGTCACGCTCGGTGCGCGAGATCTTGTTGATGAGCTCGACGGTGTGCACCGGGATGCGGATGGTGCGCGCCTTGTCGGCGAGACCACGCGAGATCGCCTGGCGGATCCACCAGGTGGCGTAGGTCGAGAACTTGTAGCCCTGCGTGAAGTCGAACTTCTCGACCGCGCGGACCAGGCCGAGGTTGCCCTCCTGGATGACGTCCATGAACGGCAGACCGCGCTGCGAGTACCGCTTCGCGATGCTCACGACGAGTCGGAGGTTCGAGGTGATCATGCGCTCCTTGGCGCGCTCACCGTCGCGGACGAGCCAGCGCAGCTCGCGCTGCAGCGTCTTGTCGATGCCGGCCTCGGTGGCGAGCTTCTCCTCGGCGAACAGACCGACCTCGATGCGGCGGGCGATGTCCGCCTCTTCCTCGGCGGTCAGGAGCGAGAGGCGCCCGATGTGGCGCAGGTAGTCGCCGACCTGGTCGACCGAGGCGCCGCGGACACCCGCGAGCTGCTCGTCGGCCTCGACCTCGACGGCGTCGAGCGTGGTGGTCTCCACCGCGGTGACGGCGGTCTTCGCGGCTGCTGCCTTCTTGCTGCGGCGCGCGGTGGTGCCAGTGGTCGTCGTCTTCGGTGCTGCGGTCGCGATCGTCATGGTGACTCTCCCTGCGGTTCGACGGTGATGGCCTCGGTGGGGGTGTTGACGAGTAAAGCGGTCCCGAGGTGTACCCCACAAACCGATCGGATCGATTCCCAGGGAACGTCGTGCTTCACCCGCAGAACTGTCCCCCGCGGGGTACAGGCCTGGTGTCAGCATGGCCCCGTCGGATGCCCGCGCACAAGGGGATGGAGCCGAGTTTCCGGTGTTGCAGGGATGTTTCATCGACGATCGAAAGCGTGTACCCCGGACCGCTGCGCCGAGCGGACACGGAAAAGGGGTACGGCGTTCCGGATCATCGTGATCCGGGTGCCGTACCCCGAAGAGCGCAGGGGCCCGGTGTCACCAGGAGGGTTCGAGCCACCCGTCCCGTCGCTCGGCGACCTCGAGGTCGGCGTCGAGGTCGAACTCGTCGTACTCGCTCTCGATGTCGCCGACGAGGCTGCGGCCGGTGAAGACGTGCGTGATGGACATGCGGACGATGCTCACCCGCGCGCACGACCGCCCGGCGACGACCGGGTGAACGGTCGGTGACGGACGCCGGGCGCTCAGACGTCGATGTCGTCGTCGTCATCGTCCTGCCAGACCGCGTCACGTGCGGCGTCGGGCAGGACGGAGTGCCCGAAGGCGTCCTCGGGGTCGAGGTCAGCCGGGTCCGAGGGGGTCGACGACGGCGAGGGACGTGCGGTCACCACGTCACTGCAGCACCCGTCGGTGAACGGGTGGTGACGGACTGCCGGGGAGGGCTACTCCGCCGAGCTCGGCGCGGGGGCCGGGCGGCCGTGCTCGCGCTCGAAGCGCGCTCGCTCCTCGGCCTCGACCTTGGCGTACGCAGACCGCTCGGTGCGGTCGGCCCGCATGATCGCGCGCATCACGAACCAGAAGATCAGGCCGACGACGACGGTCGGCGTCACGGCGAAGATGATCCCGGTCACGACTCCATCTGGCACCGGAGCATCGTACCTCGCCCCGGTGACCGCCACCTGCCCGCGACGGGGCCCGCACGGACGGGAGGCGCGGTGCCAGCCGGCACCGCGCCTCCCGTCCGTCTCCGGTCGCGTCCCTACTTCACCAGCGGGAACAGGATCGTCTCGCGGATGCCGAGGCCGGTGATCGCCATGAGCAGGCGATCGATCCCCATGCCCATGCCACCCGACGGCGGCATGGCGTGCTCGAGTGCGCGCAGGAAGTCCTCGTCGACGCGCATCGCCTCGGGGTCACCACCGGCCGCGAGCTTCGCCTGCTCGACGAAGCGCTCGCGCTGCACGACGGGGTCGACGAGCTCGGAGTACGCCGTCGCGAGCTCGAAGCCGCGGACGTACAGGTCCCACTTCTCGACCACGCCGGGGCGGGTGCGGTGCTCGCGGGTGAGCGGCGAGGTGTCGACCGGGAAGTTCATCACGAAGGTCGGCGCGTGCAGGTCGTCCCCGTGGAAGTGCTCCCACAGCTCCTCGACGTACTTGCCGTGGGTGGCGTGCGCGACCTCGACACCCTCGGCCTCGGCGAGCGCGACCAGCTCGGACAGCGGGGTCTCCGGGGTGATCTCCCGCCCGGCGGCCTCGGACAGCGAGCCGTACATGTCCATGCGGGCCCACTCGCCGCCGAGGTCGTACTCGGAGCCGTCGGCGAGCGTGACGACGAGGGAGCCGCCGGTGACGGCCTTCGCCGCGTTCTGCACGAGCTCCTGGGTCAGGTCGGCCATCTGCTCGTAGTTGCCGTACGCCTGGTACGCCTCGACCATCGCGAACTCGGGCGAGTGCGACGAGTCGGCGCCCTCGTTCCGGAAGTTCCGGTTGATCTCGAAGACCCGGTCGATCCCGCCGACGACGGCGCGCTTCAGGAAGAGCTCCGGTGCGATGCGCAGGAACAGCTCGGTGTCGAAGGCGTTCGAGTGCGTGACGAAGGGTCGGGCCGAGGCGCCACCGTGCTGCGTCTGCAGCATCGGGGTCTCGACCTCGAGGTAGTCGTGCCCGGTGAAGGTCCGTCGCAGCGAGGACATCACGGCAGCACGGGCGCGGACGGTCTCGCGGGCCTGGTCGCGGACGATCAGGTCGAGGTACCGCTGGCGGACCCGGGTCTCCTCGTTCAGTTCGTTGTGCAGGTTCGGCAGCGGCAGGATCGCCTTCGCCGCGATCGCCCACTCGTCGACCATGATGCTCAGCTCGCCACGACGCGAGGAGATCACACGGCCGTGCACGAAGACGTGGTCGCCGAGGTCGACGAACTCCTTCCAGCGGGCCAGGGACTCGTCGCCGACCTCGGCCAGCGAGACCATCGCCTGCACGCGGGCGCCGTCACCGGACTGCAGCGTCGCGAAGCAGAGCTTGCCGGTGTTGCGGGAGAACACGATGCGCCCGGCGAGCCCGACGACGTCCTGCGTCTCCTCGCCCGTCTCGAGGTGCGCGTACTGCTCGCGGACGGCGGGGATCGTCGTGGTGATCGGCAGCTCGGCCGGGTACGCCTCGATGCCGGCGTCCAGCAGCTTCGCCCGCTTGTCGAGCCGCACCTGTCGCTGTTCGCTGGTCTCGGCGGCGGCGAGCTCCTCGGCGGAGGGGCCGTCGCCCGAGGGCTCGGTGGCGGATGCGGTCTCGTCGGTCATGCTGTGCGGCTCCGATGGGGTCGTGGGGATGCACCGATGGTACCGGCCGCTCCGCTCCCGCCCGTCCCCGTTCCGACCAGCGGCGTGCAGGGCCCGCCCGGTGTCGGCCGGGAGCGGGCGCTAGTGGTCCGCCCGACCGTCGGCCGCGGCGAGCGCGTTGTCGACGGCCGAGCGCACGAGGGCGCCGAGCACGAGTCCGGGGCGCTCGACGCCGATGCCGGACAGCGTCCCGGCGGACTGGTCCACGATCGCGGTCGAGAACGACACCGCGGCGCGCACGGCATCCGCGTACGCCGGCCGGTCCTGCTCGGACACGACGAACGGCTCCGCACCCATCTCGACCACGAGCGCCTGGGCGATCGGCAGCACGGGCGCCGGGGCGGTCACCGCGCAGTGGGCGTCCCGGAGCCGGGCGAGGTCGACACTCGTGCCGGTGAACGCCATCGCTGGGTGGATCGCGAGCGGGATCGCGCCGGCCGACAGGGCGGGCCGCAGGACGTCGACACCGTGGTCCGGACTGGTGTGCACGACGAGCTGGCCCGGCTGCCAGATCCCGGCGTCCGCCAGGCCCTGCACGAGTCCGGCGAGCTGGTCGTCCGGGACGGCGAGCAGCACGAGCTCGCTGCGCTCGACCAGGTCGGGGGTCGCGAGGACGGGGGCACCGGGGAGCATCGCCTCGGCGCGGTCGCGGCCCGCGTCGGAGACGGCCGTCACACCGACGACGGCGTGCTCGGCGTTCGCCAGGGCCGCCCCGAGCACCGGTCCGACCCGGCCCGCGCCGACGATGCCGACGCCGAGTCGTCCGGCCCTCACCGGAGCGCTCCGGGCGGCGGCACGTCGGACCAGCGGCCGGGAGGCACGGCCTGCGTCCCCTCGTCGGCCCGCCACGTTCCCGTGGGAGCTGCGTCGGCGGCGGTCGCCACCACCTGTCCGTCCGGGGAGTGCGTGGCAGGGGTGCGGCGGGCCTCCCGGGCGCGCCAGCGGTGCGTGGTGTCGACCGCCGCGGCCTCGACGGCGCGGTGCGCGCTCTCCGACCAGAGGCGCTGGGCGTCGAGCGCGTCCAGCGCGCCGATCCGCGCCGAGACCGGACCGGACACGGTGTGGACGTGTGCGGTCGCGAGCCGGAGCACCCGCTCGAGCGGCCCCTGCTCGACCTTGACGCTCTGCACGCGCGGCAGCGGCACGATCACGAGCGAGCGCCAGACGGCTCCGAGACGGAGCAGCACCGCACCCTGCACGAAGCGGTAGCCGTTGCGGCGGAACGAGAACGGGCGGAGCCACGCGCCGCGCCGCGGGGAGTGCACGAACCCGCCGCGGTCCCCCGTCGTCGTGAGGCTGTCGTCGACGACGTTGACGGCCTCGGACGAGCCCTCGCGGAGCTCCTCGCGCGACGCCGTCGGACCGACGACCGCGGTGCCGACGAGCCCCGGCAGGATGATGTCGAGGACCTGGCGGACGTCCTCGGCGCGACCGACCGGCAGCACGATCGAGGACACCTGCTGGTTGTTCGACGCCCCGTTGCCGGCGTTCGTCGCACGGTTGATGCGGACGTCCCACCAGCCGAACGGACGCCAGAGCAGCGGCTGCGCGACGCTCACCGCGTGGATGCGCCCGGGCGGCAGCGTCTCGTTCGACGTCGAGACGAGACCGAAGCCGATCCGGATGCCGTCGCGGGTCTCGGCGATCGTGTACTGCAGCGAGCGCGAGAACTTCCGGACGGTGTAGCCGCCGGCACCGATCACCACCGGGAACAGACCGATCAGGATGCCGTACTCGCCCGTGATCGCGATGCTGACGATCATCGCGACGATCACCACGACGAAGAACACCGTCGTCCCGGAGAGCAGCATCGACGCGATCAGGCGTCCGGGATGCACCTTGACGATGCGCGTCGCGTGCACGGCGGCGGGGTCGAGCTCCGGCGAGAAGAGCTCGCCGACACGGTCCTGCAGCACGCCGTTCGAGTCGCGACGGGCCGTCTCCTCGTCGTCCTGCGCGCCGGAGGCGAGCACGAGGATGCGCTGCCGGAGGTCGTCGGCTGCCCGCGCACCCAGGTACGCGAGCTGCACGTTGGCGTCGTTGCCGGCCTGGGCGATCTCGAGCTTCGCCGTCCCGAAGATCCGCGGGACCACCGGCCGCGAGATGTTGATGCCCTGGATCCGGTCGAGCCGCGCCTTGCGGTGGCTGCGGAACAGCACGCCCGAGCGGACCTCGACCACGTCGCCGGTCACGCGGAACTCGTGCATCCGCCAGGACACGGTGAAGAGCCCCAAGAGCACCAGCAGGAGCACGACCACCCCGAGCAGCACCCAGCCGACGGCGCCGTGCTCCCAGACGTAGCGGACCGGGTCGCCGTCGTCCTGCGGTGCGCCGCCCGGGACGAAGAACTCGAGGAGCTGGTCCCGCAGGTTGTTGAGCACGTACCCGAGGATCACGATGAGGAAGATGCCGCCCTTGAGCAGCGGCGTCAGCGGGTGCAGGCGGTGCCACTCGCCGTCGGTCAGCGGAGCGGCAGCGGCAGCATCGCCACGCCGCGGGGGCGCGGGCGGCGGCGGTCCGGGTCGGAACGTCACGACGACTCCCTAGAGCCCGGCGCGGCGGGACTCGGCGAGCTCGACGAGCCGGTCGCGCAGCTCGTCGGCGTCGGCGGCGGGGATGCCCGGGATCCGCACGTTGGTCGCGGCGGCCGCGGTGACGAACTTCAGCTCGCTGAGCCCGAGGATCCGGTCGAGCGGTCCGCGGTTCACGTCGACGAGCTGCATGCGGCCGTACGGCACCGCGGTGAAGCGCTGCCACATGAGCCCGCGGCGCAGCACGAGGTCGTCGTCGCGCAGGGCGTAGCCGATCGCTCGGACCCGACGGGGCGTCAGGACGGCGGTGACCAGCGCGACGAGGGCGACCACGATCGCGACGCAGCTCCACACCGTGCCGGCGGCGCCCCCGAACCCGCCGAAGAGCACCGCGAAGAGCACGCACCCGGCGGTCACGACGACCCCGACCACGATCGTGCTGACGAGCTCCGTCCAGACGAGCTTCGGCGACACCCGCGTCCACGTGGTCCCGGTCAGGCCGAGGCCCGGCTCGTCGAGTCGTTCCAGCGGCATCACGGCCTCCTGCGGTCGTCGGTCAGTTCGCCGTCGTCCCACCCCGCGGCAGGTCGTCGTCGTCGTCGCCCGGTGGCGGCGCCATGCACATCCGCTCGGCGACGAGCGCACACACCACGAGCACGAGACCGCCCCCGACCGCGACGGCGTTCGGCAGGACCGAGCCTAGCGGCGGCAGGGCCGACCTGGTCAGGAGGTACAGCAACAGCCCGGCCGCGAACGCCCCGAAGAGCGCACCGGCCAGGCTCGAGGCCTTCGCCAGGACGACCACGCGCGTGGCGTAGAGCGGGTCGACGGGGTGCTGCCGGGTCGCGCCGTCGCGGGCGTGGCGGCGCACGGGTCGAGCCATCGCGACGACCGCGACGCCGATCAGCGCGAGCGTCACCCCGAGGGGCGTCGAGAGCAGCAGGGTGGGCGCCTGGCGCGAGGCCAGGACGGCGTCGAGCGCGAACCCGGCGACGACGGCGACGACCGCGACGCTGATCAGGGTGGAGGCGCGGGTGGGGTTCACGCGGCGGACCCCGACCCGGGAACGGCGTCGAAGAGCCGGGGCTCGTCGACGCGCTCGGTGTCGTCGCCGAGTCCGTCGAGCAGGTCCGCGACGCGTCCGGCGCCGGGCAGGACCGCGTCCGGGTCGGCGTCGAGCCACGGTGCGAGCACGAACGCCCGCTCCCCCGCTCGCGGGTGCGGGACGGTCAGCGTCCCGGTGTCGATCAGCAGGTCGTCGACGGCGATCACGTCGAGGTCGAGGGTGCGGTCGCCCCAGCGGACCTCGCGGGTGCGTCCGTGGTCGTCCTCGATGCGGTGCAGGGCGTCGAGCAGGTCGTGCGGCGCCAGGTCGGTGTCGACCACGACGACGCCGTTGCGGTACCGGGGCTTGCTGTCGTCGAGCCCGTCGAGCGTCAGGGCGACGGACTCGACCTCGTGGCTCGACGCCACCGGCCGGATGCCCGGCACGGCCGCGATCGCCTGCGCCGCGGCCCGCAGGGTGCTCCCGCGGTCCCCGAGGTTCGCACCGAGGGCGATGACCGCCCGGCTCACTCTTCTTCCTCGTGGGACACCGATCCACCGCGGGTGCGGCGGATCGTGATCGAGACGTCGGAGAACGGCACCGTGATCGGCGCCTGGGGCTTGTGCACGGTGACCTCGACCGCGAGCGCCGCCCGGTGGGTGAGGACCGCGGACGCGATGCGCTCGGCGAGGGTCTCGATGAGGTCGACGGGCCCGCCCTCGATCTCGGCCACGACCTGCTCGGCGACGACCCCGTAGTGCACGGTGTCGGCCAGGTCGTCGGACCCCGACGACACCCGGGCGTCGACCTCGACCGCGACGTCGACGACGAAGTCCTGGCCGTCGGCGCGCTCGTGGTCGAACACGCCGTGGTTCCCCCGGGCACGGACCCCGGTCAGTCGGATGGTGTCCCTCACGATCGTGCTGCCCTCCAGGCATCCCAGACGTCGAGCACCGCACGGGTCGGTGCGGGGTCGTGCACGCGCACACCCCACGCGCCGCGTTCGGCGGCGAGCAGGCTGATGGCGGCGGTGGCGAGGTCGCGGTCGCGCGGCGGTGCGCCGGCAGCGCTGCCGACACCGTCGAGGAACCGCTTGCGAGAGGCGGCGACGAGCACCGGCAGGCCGATCGAGGCGAAGCGCTCGTACCCGGCCAGGATCTCCCAGTTCTGGGCGCCGTGCTTGGCGAAGCCGAGGCCGGGGTCGATGACCACCTGCTCCTCGCGGATTCCGAGGACGATCAGTTCGGCGACGCGGAGCTCGACCTCGCGCCGGACCTCCTCGACCGCGTGCGCGTACTCGGCGTTCCGGTGCATCCGGTCGCTGTGCCCACGCCAGTGCATCACGACGAAGCCGGCACCGGTGTCGCGCACGACCCTCGCCATGTCGTCATCGGCGAGGCCGCCCGAGACGTCGTTGACGATCGCGGCGCCGGCCTCGACCGCGCGCTCGGCGGTCGACGCGTTCATGGTGTCGACGCTCACCGCGATGCCCTCGGACACGAGCTGCCGGACGACCGGCAGGACGCGCTGCTGCTCGACCGCCACGGGCACCCGCTCGGCACCGGGTCGGGTCGACTCGCCGCCGACGTCGACCAGGTCCGCTCCTGCACGGACGAGGTCGCGGGCGTGCGCGATCGCGGCGTCGACCGCCAGGTGCAGGCCGCCGTCGCTGAACGAGTCCGGCGTGACGTTGAGGATGCCCATCACCCGCGTGCGGTCGTCCGGTCCGCCGGCGCTGCCGCTCGACGCGCGGTCACGCCGCCGGCCGGTCACGATCTCGGGCACCGGTGCCGGCGCACGGAGGTCGATCGCGACCGTCGGCAGTTCCGCCGCGGCGGTCCGCGCCTCGTGCTCGGCGGCACGGGCGCGGTCCGCCTCGGCGAGGCGAAGGGAGCGTCTCGTCGGCAGGTCGGTCATGCCGGCCTACGCGGGGGCGATACCGGGGTTGCCGAACGGGCGACGACGAGGCTTCGACGACGACTCGGTGTCGCCCTGCTCCGCCGCGGTCGACGCAGCCTTGCCCGGGAACTCGATCGCGGGCAGGTTCGAGACCGGACGACGGTCGCTCGAGAGCCACTGCGGGCGCTCCGGGAGCTTGCGGACGTCCTTGAAGATCTCGACGAGCTCCGGCGCGTCCAGCGTCTCCTTGTCGAGGAGCTCGCCGGCCAGGCGGTCGAGGATGTCGCGGTTGTCGTTGAGCACCTGGTAGGCCTCGTCGTGCGCCGCCTCGAGCAGGGCACGGGTCTCGGCGTCGACCGTCTCGGCGATGTTCTCCGAGTAGTCGCGTCCGCTGCTGCCGCCCATCTCGCGGCCGACGAACGGCTCGCTCGAGCCCGACCCGAGCTTGACGGAACCGACGGCACGACTCATGCCGTACTCGGTGACCATCTTGCGTGCGGTCGACGTGGCCTTCTCGATGTCGTTCGACGCACCCGTGGTCGGGTCGTGGAACACGATCTCCTCGGCGACGCGGCCACCCATGGCGTAGGTGAGCTGGTCGAGGAGCTCGTTGCGGGTCACGGAGTACTTGTCCTCGAGCGGGAGCACCATCGTGTAGCCGAGGGCGCGACCACGCGGCAGGATCGTGATCTTCGTCACCGGGTCGGTGTGGCGCATCGCGGCGGCGGCCAGGGCGTGACCACCCTCGTGGTACGCCGTGATCAGCTTCTCCTGGTCGGACATGATGCGCGTGCGGCGCTGCGGACCCGCCATGACGCGGTCGACGGCCTCGTCCAGGGCGCGGTTGTCGATGAGCTGCGCGTTCGACCGGGCGGTGAGCAGGGCGGCCTCGTTGAGGACGTTCGCCAGGTCGGCACCGGTGAAGCCCGGCGTCTTGCGGGCGAGGAGCTCGAGGTCGACGCTCGCAGCGAGCGGCTTGCCCTTCGCGTGCACCTCGAGGATCTGCTTGCGGCCCTGCAGGCTCGGGGCGTCGACGCCGATCTGGCGGTCGAAGCGGCCCGGACGCAGGAGCGCGGGGTCGAGGACGTCGGGGCGGTTCGTCGCCGCGATGAGGATGACGTTCGTCTTGCCGTCGAAGCCGTCCATCTCGACGAGGAGCTGGTTCAGCGTCTGCTCGCGCTCGTCGTTGCCACCGCCGATGCCGGCGCCACGGTGGCGGCCCACGGCGTCGATCTCGTCGATGAAGACGATCGCGGGGGCGTTCTGCTTGGCCTGCTCGAACAGGTCACGGACGCGGCTCGCACCGACACCGACGAACATCTCGACGAAGTCCGAACCGGAGATCGAGTAGAACGGCACGCCGGCCTCGCCCGCGACGGCGCGTGCGAGCAGGGTCTTGCCGGTGCCGGGAGGGCCGTACAGCAGCACGCCCTTCGGGATCTTCGCGCCGACCGCCTGGAACTTCGCGGGCTCCTGCAGGAACTCCTTGATCTCGTGGAGCTCCTCGATCGCCTCGTCCGAACCGGCGACGTCGGCGAAGGTGACCTGCGGGTTCTCCTTGTTGTTCATCTTCGCGCGCGACTTGCCGAACTGCATGACCTTCGAGCCGCCGCCCTGGGCACTCGAGAGCAGGAACCAGAACAGGGCGCCGATGATGAGGAACGGCAGGATGATCCCGAGGAGCGACAGGAACCAGTTGCCCTGGTTCACCACGTCGTTGTACCCGTCGGGCAGGTTCGCGTCGTTGACGGCCGAGACGACCTCTTCGCCACGCGGCGTGGAGTAGTAGAACTGCTCCTTCGCGTTGCCGTCCTTGAGGGTCAGGTCGACGCGCTGCTCGGTCGAGTTGACGACCACGGACGAGACCTTGCCGTCGGCGAGCTGCTCGAGACCCTTCTGGGTGTCGATCTGCTGCGTGCCGGACTGTGCGATCACGCTCCAGCCGATGAAGATGCCGACCAGCGCGATGAGCACGTAGAGGTACGGGCCGCGGAAGATGCGCTTGAAGTTCATGTGATCCGGGCGCGATGGCCCGACACCTTTCTCTGCCGGAGTTGCGTGGAGGTCAGCATACGGCGGTGACTCTGTGGCGAGAATGGGTGTCCTCTGCGGGCGAACTCCACCCGTGCCCGGAGGGAGCCGTACGGGCCGCCCGTGGTCCGGACGGCCCGGCGGGCCTCAGGAGTAGACGTGCGGCGCGAGGACGCCGATGCCGCGCAGGTTGCGGTAGCGCTCGTCGAAGTCCAGGCCGTAGCCGACCACGAACGCGTCGGGGATCTCGAAGCCGGCGTACTTCACGTCGACCTCGACCTTGGCGGCCTCGGGCTTGCGGAGCAGCGCGACGATCTCGACGCTCGCGGCACCGCGGGACTCGAGGTTCTGCTTCAGCCAGGACAGCGTCAGGCCGGAGTCGATGATGTCCTCGACGATGATGACGTCGCGGCCGTGCAGGTCGGTGTCGAGGTCCTTGAGGATCCGCACGACGCCGGACGACTTCGTGCCGGAGCCGTACGACGAGACCGCCATCCAGTCCATGCGCGCCTGCATCTTGAGGTGCCGCGAGAAGTCCGCCATGACCATGACGGCGCCCTTCAGCACGCCGACGAGCAACGGGTCCTTCCCCGCGTAGTCACGGTCGACCACCGCGGCGAGTTCGGCGAGCTTCTCGTCGATCTGCTCGGGGGTGAAGAGCACTTCGGACAGGTCTGCCTGGACGTCGGAGAGTTCCACCAGAGCACTCTAACGGGCGGCGAACGCGATGCGCTCGCCCTCGCGCGACGCCCGGACCCCCGGCAGGTCGACCGGGCCCTGCCCGCGCCAGTCGGTCACGAGCCGGCAGACCTCGAGCGTCTGCGTGCGGGACAGCGTCACGCCGAACTCCCCCTCGACCGCCAGGCGGACGAGTCGCTGCCGGAGCGCCGGCGGGTTCGCCAGCAGCTCCGGCACGGAGAGCGAGATGCCTGCCTCGGAGTGCTCGGCGAGGTCCTCCGCCATCTCCTTGGCGAAGTGGTCGAGTGCCGCGGCGTCCTCGCGGAGCTGCTCGGCGGTGCGGGCGAGCGCCTCGGGCACCCCCGCACCGAGCTCCCGCTCGAGCGCCGGCATCAGCGTGTTCCGGACGCGCACCCGTGCGTACGCGGGGTCGTCGTTCTGCGGGTCGTCCCACGGCACCAGGCCCGCGGCGACCGCCGCCTGCCGGGTCGTGTGCCGGCGGACCCCCAGGAGCGGCCGGCCGTACGCCGGCCCGGTCGCGCGTCGCGCGAGCGGCGGCATGCCGGACAGCGCGTCCGGGCCGCTGCCCCGCAGCAGGCCGAGCAGCACGGTCTCGGCCTGGTCGTCGAGCGTGTGGCCGAACAGCACCAGGGGTGACCCGGTGTCGGCGGCGACCTCCGCGACGGCGGTGTGCCGTGCCTCCCGGGCGGCGCCCTCCGGACCACCGTCCGTGCCGACCGCGACCCTGCGGACCGTCACCGGGTCGAGACCCACCGACGCGGCCGTCCGGGAGGCACGGCTCGCCACCGCCTCGCTGCCCGCCTGGAGCGCGTGGTCGACCACGACCGCGCCGGCCCGCAGGTCCTGCTTCGGTGCCTCGAACGCGGTGGCCGCGGCGAGCGCGAGCGAGTCCGCTCCCCCGCTCAGCGCGACCGTGACCAGGTCGCCGCGGTGCAGCAGCCCCTCGTCACGAGCCTGGGCGAGGAGCGTCCGGACCGCCAGCCGGGTCGCGGCGACGGCCGGGTCCAACCGGGGACGCGGAGTGTTCACCCGGTAACGTTAGCCGCGCTTTCTTCCCGCACATGAGACCAGGAGCGCACCATGACCGCGTACGACGTCGTCGTCGAGATCCCCAAGGGCAGCCGCAACAAGTACGAGGTCGACCACGAGACCGGTCGTGTGTACCTCGACCGCGTGCTGTTCACGTCCTTCGTCTACCCGACCGACTACGGGTTCTTCGAGAACACGCTGGCCGACGACGGCGACCCCGTGGACGCGCTCCTGCTGCTCGAGTACCCGGTGTTCCCGGGCGTCGGCGTGAAGGTCCGCCCCGTCGGTGTCTTCAAGATGAGCGACGAGGCCGGCAACGACGCGAAGGTCCTCGTGGTCCCCGCGAAGGACCCGCGCTGGCAGCACATCCAGGACATCTCGGACGTCGACGACCAGACGAAGGCCGAGATCGCGCACTTCTTCGAGCGCTACAAGGACCTCGAGCCGAACAAGTGGGTCAAGGCCGACGGCTGGGGCGACGCCGCCGAGGCCGAGGCGATCGTGCAGGCCGGCCAGGCCGCGTACGTGCCCGCCGGTCACTGACGCTCGCACGAACGACGGCGCCCGCGCTCCCCTCGGGGAGCGCGGGCGCTGTCGTTCGTGCTGGTCGCCGGTCGCTCGGACGCCGGTCGCCGGCCGCCGGTGCCGGTCGCCGGTCGCCGGTCGCCGGCCGGTCGCTCGGGCTAGAGCGAGCCGCTCGGGCGGGCGACGTACGGCAGGAGCTGGTTCGGCAGCCAGATGCCGCGCTCGACCACGCCGACACCGGGGCGGGCGGCCTCGACCATCGTGCCGTAGCTCGTGACGATGCTGTCGTGGTAGGCGCCGGAGACGCTGCCGTTCGACGAGTAGAAGAGGATGTCGCCCGGCTGGCGCTGCGACAGCGGGACGAGCCGGCCGATCGACGCGAAGTGGTTGTACTGCCAGACGACGTTGTGCCCGCCGGTCGCGATGCCCTGCGAGTTGTACGCCATCATCACCAGGCCGGAGCAGTCCCAGGTGTTCGGGCCCGCCCCGCCCATCAGGTACGGCTTGCCGAGCTGGGCGCGGGCGTACGCGATGGCACCGGCGGCCTTCGACGGGCTCGAGACCGGTGCCGGTGCGGGGGCCGGAGCGGGGGCCGGCGCCGGCGCGGGCGCCGGAGTCGGACGTGACGGGGTCGTGTTCGGCTGCGTCGTGCTCGGGCGCGACGGGCTCGTGCTCGGGCGCGAGGGGCTCGTGTTCGGCTGCGTCGTGCTCGGCTGGTTCGAGCTCGGGCGCGACGGCACGGACGGCGACGCGGGGTCGCTGCTGCCACCGGAGTCGCCGGCGCTGGGTGCCGTGTCACGGGAGGCGGCGGCGGTCCTGGCAGCGAGCTGCTGCTCGGCCCGCTTCGCCTGCTGCTCGTTCCAGTACGCCGTCTCGGTCGCCTTGCTCGTCCCCTTGAGGAACGCCAGCTGGTCGAGCACCTCGGACTGCTCGTCCTGCTGCTGCTGCACCCGGGCACGAGCCGAGGCGGACGCGTCGTTGGCGTCGTCGAGGGCACGCTCGGACTTCGTGGTCGCTGCGGCGAGGGCCTTCGTCGCCGCCGACTGCTGCGCGGCGATCGACTCGACGGTGTTCTGGTCGGTCTGTGCCTGCGCGAGCACACGGGCCGAACGCTCGGACAGGTGCGAGACCGTTCCCACGCGGTAGAGCAGGTCCTTCGCGTCCGAGGCGTCGACGAGCATCGAGGTCGACAGGTCACCGCCGCCCGTGCGGGAGAGCTCGACCACGAGCCCGGCGACCTGGGCCGCCGACTCGTCCGCCCGCCGCTCGGCACGCTTCGCCTGCGCCGTCAGGTCGTCGAGGGACGCCTGCGCCTCCTGCTGCTGCGACACCGCCATCGCGTAGTCCTGCGCCGCCTGGAGCTCGGAGACCTCGGCGCTGTCCGCGGCGTCCTGCAGCGTCTGCAGCCGGGCACTCAGCTCGTCCGCCGTCGTCTGGGCCTGCGCCGTGTCGGCCTTCGCCTGGCGCACGTCGTCCCAGCTCGGGGCCGAGGGAGCTGCCTGGGCGGGACCGGCGAGGACGACCGACAGACCGATGCCGAGGACGGCGACGACCGCGGTGCAGCCGGACAGGGTGGAGGGCTTCATGTCTCGCTCAGGGCCTCTCGACGGCGCTGTTGCTCATACCGAGATCCCCCGCGCTGCCATGAAGGGGACCGGGTCGACGGCGGAGCCGTTCACCCGGGTCTCGAAGTGGAGGTGGCACCCGGTCGACCAACCGGTCGAGCCGATCTTCGCGATCTGCTGTCCGGCCTCGACGTGCTGCCCGACGGAGACGAGGATGCCGCCGTCGACGATGTGCCCGTAGGCGGTGGAGATGCCGCCGCCGTTGTCGAGGACGACCTCGTTGCCGTAGCCGCCGCCGTTGGCCGCGAACGTCACCGTGCCGGCGTGGGCGGCGTAGATCGGGGCGTAGCAGGCGGGCGCGAGGTCGACGCCGGCGTGCAGTGCCCGGTAGTGCGTGTACGGGTCGACGCGGTAGCCGTAGGGGCTCGTCTGGTACCCGCCGGCGGGACGGACCCACCCGGAGGAGTTCGGGGCCCCGCCGCCGGAGCCGCCCTGGCCCGTCGCGGCCGCCTGCTCGGCAGCCTTCGCGGCCGCCGCAGCCCGGGCCGCCTCACGGGCCTTCTCGGCAGCGACGCCCTTGTCGTACTCGGCCTCGACGTCCTTCGCGTTCGTGGTCAGCAGGGTGAGCTGCGCCTCGAGGCGGGCCTTGTTGTCCGCCTGCGCGTCGACCGCGGTCTGTGCCCGGTCAGCGGCGTCCTGGGCCGCCTGCATCTTTGCCTGGGCCGCGTCGGCGAGGGTGCCGAGGGCCTCCTTCGCCTGCTCGGCGCGGTCGGCGAGGCCCTGGGCGACACCGCGGTCCTGCGAGGCCTGCGAGTAGATGCCGTCGGCCTGCTCCGTGAGCTTCGACATCGCGCCGAGCTCGTAGAGCAGGTCACCCGAGTCGGACGGGTGCGTGAGGATGTCGGTCGTCACGTCGTTCGCACTCGCGCGACCGAGCTGCGCGGCGAGCTGGCCGGCCTGCTCCTCGGAACGCTTCGCGGTGCGGTCGGCGTCGTCCGCCTGGTGCTGCAGCGTCTGCTGCTCGAGCGTCGCCGCGTCGTACTTCGTCTGCGCCGTCTGGTAGGCCGTGCCGGCTGCCTCGGACTCCTGCTGCGCGGCCGATGCCTTCGCGGTCAGGTCCTGCAGGAGCGCCTTGATCTCGGTGACCTTGGCCTGCTGGGCGTCCTTCGACGCCTTGGCCTGCTCGACGTCCGACCAGCTGGGGTACCCGGCAGCCGATGCCGCGGAGACCGGGCCGACCGCGGCGAGTGCCCCGGCGGAGAGCACGACGGCGACCGCGGCGGCGATGACGCGGCGGCGGGAGCGGGGGCGGGGGATGCGGTGGGGTGCAGGCGACATGGTCTCGGTTTCGTAACGGTGCGGCGAGGCTCGGGCACGCCACACTGTCAACAGACGCAACAGTAACAACACGGGTCACGGCAGGGACACCCCCGAGCGAGGGCCTCGGCCGCCCATGATGGTCGCACCGAGCGCCCGACCGATGCCCACGGGGACGGCGCGACACGCCGGGGATGCACGCTCGGGGGCACTCGATTTGTGCATCACGCAGAGCGTCCGTATGCTTGACTCCCGGTAGCGCACGGCGCAGCTTGCGGCCCTATCGTTTAGTGGCCTAGGACACCGCCCTTTCACGGCGGCAGCACGGGTTCGAATCCCGTTGGGGTCACTCCACGTGAGTGAGCAAGCAGCAGTACGACACCGAACACAACACAATATGGCCCTGTAGCGCAGTTGGTTAGCGTGCCGCCCTGTCACGGCGGAGGTCGCGGGTTCAAGTCCCGTCAGGGTCGCCACGGCTGGATAGCTCAGTTGGTAGAGCGTTCGACTGAAAATCGAAAGGTCCACGGATCGATGCCGTGTCCAGCCACGGTGAAGAGCCCCTCACGAGAGTGAGGGGCTCTTTTGCGTTCCCGGCGCGGGCTGCGGGGTGGTGCGGTGCTCCGTTGACGGACGAGTCGAACCAGGTTCCCGACATCGAACCAAGCGCGCGACCTGGTTCGATGTCGGGTTCGTGGTTCGATGCGAGCTCGGTCAACGCCTGGAGCGAGCCGCCGGCGCTTCGCAGCCTCAGGCCTCGCGGGTCTTCGGGCTGCTGTCGTTCGTCTTCGCCGGGTCGCGCTCGACGACCGACCCGAGGGCGTCGTCGATGCGGGACATCAGCTCGGCAGGGATCTGCACCCCGGCAGCGCCGGCGTTGTCGTGCACCTGCTCCGGACGCGAGGCACCGATGATCGCCGACGCCACGTTCTCGTTCTGCAGCACCCAGGCCACCGCGAGCTGCGCCATCGACAGGCTGAGCTCGTCCGCGATCGGCTTCAGCTCCTGCACCGCCGAGAGCGTCTCGTCGTTCATGAAGCGCTCGATCATCTTCGCGCCGCCCTTGTCGTCGGTGGCGCGCGAGCCCTCCGGCAGGGGCTGACCGGGCTGGTACTTGCCCGTCAGGACCCCCTGGGCGATCGGCGACCAGACGATCTGCGAGATCCCGAGCTCCTTCGACGCGGGGACGACCTCGCCCTCGATGACCCGCCAGAGCGCCGAGTACTGCGGCTGGTTCGAGATGAGCTGGAACCCGAGGTCCTTCGCGAGCTCGGCCCCGGCCCGGAGCTGGTCCGCGGTCCACTCCGAGACGCCGACGTACAGGACCTTGCCCTGCCGCACGACGTCGGCGAAGGCCTGCATGGTCTCCTCGAGCGGCGTCTCGTGGTCGTAGCGGTGCGCCTGGTAGAGGTCGACGTAGTCGGTCTGCAGCCGCTCGAGCGAGCCGTCGATCGACTCGAGGATGTGCTTCCGGCTCAGCCCGGTGTCGTTGTGCCCCTTCGGGCCGGTCGGACCGAAGACCTTCGTGGCGATCTCGAGGGACTGGCGCCGCTCCCCCTTGAGCGCCTCCCCGAGGACGGTCTCGGCCCCGGTGTTCGCGTAGACGTCGGCGGTGTCGAACGTCGAGATGCCGACGTCGAGCGCGGCCCGGACGCAGGCGATCGCCGCGTCGTTCTCGACCTGGGATGCGTGGGTGAGCCAGTTGCCGTAGGTGATCTCGGAGACCTTGAGGCCCGAGTTGCCGAGGTAGCGGTACTCCATGTGCGTGTCACTCCTGTCGTGGAGCGCGTCGGTGCGCCCCGACCCGTGACGGTAGTCCGCGTCGACCGTGCCGCTTCCACCGTTCACTCCGGAGCAGCTACCGTGAAGTATCAGTTGCTCGGGGCAAGACGAAACCCCGGCGATGTGGCCGAGGCCAGTGATCGTTCCGGGGTCTTCGGGAACGATGCTACACGGAGGGGGATCGTCGGTGGAAGGACGGCAGGTCACACGCGACGACGCGCTCGTCGAGGTGCTCACCAGGGAGCGGCTGGCGTCCTACGAGCGATCTGCGGGGCGGGTGGCGGGAGCGCTCCGGCTCTACGAGTGGAACATGCGGGCTGCTGCCGCCGTGACGGAGTTGACCGGTGTCGTCGAGGTCGTGGCAAGGAACGCCATGGACACCGAACTGCGGCGCTGGGCAAGATCTCGGCGTCGAGAGGCGACGTGGTTCGACGTCGCGCCGTTGGACGGACCGGGACGCCGCGACCTGGCGAAGGCACGGGCCAGAGCGACGCGCGGTGGGCGGCGCCCGGAAGTGCACGGCCGGGTCCTGGCGGAGCTCTCGTTCGGCTTCTGGCGGTACCTGGTCGAATCCCGCTACCTCACGTCGCTCTGGACGCCGGCTCTGCACCGCGCCTTCCCCTGTGGTCCGGCCGACGTCCTGACACGGCAGCGACAGGTCCGGGCTCGCATGCAACAGCTGCACTTCGTCCGGAACCGCGCCGCGCACCACGAACCGATCCACCAGCGGGACCTCCACCGCGACCTCGACGATGCGCTCGAGCTGCTCGGCTGGATCCACCCCGCCGCCGCCGAGTGGGCGGCGGACGTGACGTCGCTCAGCGCGGTCCTCGACGCCCGACCCAGCGGATGAGGGGCAGGATCGCAGGGGCGCGGTGCACAGCGGCACCGCCGGGAGCAAGGGAGCATCCATGTCGGGACCGAGCGTGCTGTTCATCGGCGGCAGCGGCATCATCAGCGCCGCGTGCGTCCGCGAAGCCGTCGAGCAGGGGTACGACGTCACCGTGCTCAACCGGGGCACGACCGACAAGCGGCCGATCCCGGACGCCGTGACGCGCCTCCAGGCCGACGTGTCCGACCGCACCGCGCTGGAAGCCGCGATCGGCGACCAGCACTGGGACGTCGTCATCGACTTCGTGGCGTTCACGCCCGACCAGGTGCAGCGGGACATCGAGGTGTTCACGGGTCGCACGAACCAGTACGTCTTCATCTCGTCGGCCTCGGCGTACCAGACGCCCGCGACGCACCTGCCGATCACCGAGTCGACGCCGCTGAAGAACCCGTTCTGGCAGTACTCCCGCGACAAGATCGCGTGCGAGGACCTGCTCACGAAGGCGTACCGCGAGGACGACTTCCCGATGACGATCATCCGGCCGTCGCACACGTACGACGAGACCCTCGTGCCGTTCTCGGGCGGGTGGACGGTGCTCGGACGGATGCGCGCCGGGAAGCCGATCGTCGTGACCGGCGACGGCAGCTCGCTGTGGACGATCACGCACGCGCGGGACTTCGCGGTCGGGTTCGTCGGGCTGCTCGACCGTGCCGAGGCGATCGGCGAGGCGTTCCACATCACCGGCGACGAGGCCCCGACCTGGGACCGCATCGCCCACGAGCTGGCGGCGGCCGCGGGGGTCGAGGACCTCCAGCTCGTGCACGTCCCGGCCGACGCGATCGACGCGCTCGACGCCGACTGGGGCGCGAGCCTGCTCGGGGACAAGGCGAACACCTCGGTGTTCGACAACACGAAGGTGCAGACGCTCGTGCCCGAGTTCGCGCAGACGACGTCGATCCGGCAGGGGGCGCGGGAGATCGTCGCGTGGTTCGACGCCGACCCGTCACGCCGGGTGACGGACGAGCGGCTCGACGGGCTGATGGACCAGCTCGTCGAGCGGTGGCAGGTGCGCTGACGCGGGGCGGGTGCGGCGCGCGCGGACCGCGCGGCGCACGGCGCGAGGCGCCGGTGCACAACCGGCGGCACGTCGCGCCACGGAATCGCGTGGCGCGACGTGCCTCCGGTTGTGCGGACGGGTGCTGACGCGCGCGGTGAGCGACGGGGGCGCGGGCGCGGTGGGCGACGCGGGCGCGGCCGAGCGCAACGGACGGGAGGCGCGGCACCCGCTGGCACCGCGCCTCCCGTCCGTCGGGTGGTCGCGTCTATCGCGCGGCCAGCACCTCGCCGAGGGTCCCGATCGCCAGACGCACCTCGTCGTCGGTGACGACGAGCGGCGGCGCGAAGCGGATCGTCGACCCGTGCGTGTCCTTCACGAGCACGCCGCGGTCGGCCAGGTCGTGCGCGATCTCCTTGCCGGTGCCGAGCGCGGGGTCGATGTCGATCCCCGCCCAGAGTCCGGCGACCCGGTGCGAGACGACCCCGTGCCCGACGAGCTCGTCGAGCAGCCCACGGAGCAGCGGTTCGCCGTCGAGCGCGCGCTGCTGGAACGTGCCCTCGCCGAGCATCGCGACGACCTCGGACCCGACGGCGGCCGCGAGCGGGTTGCCGCCGAACGTCGATCCGTGTTCGCCGGGACGCAGGACGCCGAGCACCTCGCGGGAGCCGACGACGGCCGACACCGGGACGATGCCGCCGCCCAGGGCCTTGCCGAGCGTGATCAGGTCGGGTCGGACACCGACACGCGAGACGGCCAGGGTGTGCCCGGTGCGCCCGAGCCCGGACTGGATCTCGTCGGCGACGAACAGCGCACCGAACTCGTCGCAGACCGCGCGGACCTCGGGCAGGTAGGACTCGGGCGGGATGACCACGCCGCCCTCGCCCTGGATCGGCTCGAGCAGGACGGCGACGACGGTCTCGTCCATCGCCTCCCGCAGGGCCGCTGCATCGCCGTACGGCACCGTGCGGAAGCCCGGCGTGTACGGGCCGAAGTCCTCGCGGGCCGAGGGGTCGTCCGAGAACGACACGATCGTGGTGGTGCGCCCGTGGAAGTTCCCGGACGCGACGATGATCGTGGCCTGCCCGGCCGGCACGCCCTTGACGCGGTAGCCCCAGGCGCGCGACACCTTGATCGCGGACTCGACGGCCTCGGCCCCGGTGTTCATCGGGAGCACGAGTTCGGTGTCGGTCAGCGATGCCAGAGCGGCGGCGAAGGGTCCGAGCCGGTCGTTCACGAACGCGCGGCTCGTCAGGGTCACCCGGTCGAGCTGGGCCCGGGCGGCGTCGAGCAGCCGGGGGTTGCCGTGGCCGAAGTTCACCGCGGAGTACGCGGCGAGTCCGTCCAGGTAGCGCTTGCCGTCGACGTCGGTCACCCACGCACCCTGGCCGGACGCGATGACGACCGGCAGCGGGCTGTAGTTGTGGGCGAGGGAGCGGTCCTCGACGGCGAGCGCGGCGGCGGTGGCACCACCGGCTGCGGTGGCGTCGCCGGACGCGCCGGCACCCGCGTGGGTGCCGGCTCCGGTCGCGGTGCTCACGGTTACCGCGCGACCGAGGTGCCGGTGCCGACGGGGTGCAGGTCGAGCGTGCAGCACTTCACGCCGCCGCCGCCGAGCAGCAGCTCGGACAGGTCGACACCGATCGGGTTGTAGCCCTTCTCACGCAGCTGCTCGGCGAAGGTCGTCGCACGCGATGCGATCACGACGTTGTAGCCGTCGGAGTACGAGTTGAGGCCGAGGATCGCGGCGTCCTCCTCGGTCGCGATGACCGCGTCGGGGAAGCGCTCGCGCAGGATCGCCAGCGAGGGCTCGTCGAAGGCGCTCTCCAGGTAGGCGATGTTCGAACGGCCGGTCGCGTCGGGCTCCGGGTCGAGCACGGCGATGGCGGTGTCGAGGTGGTAGAAGCTCGGGTTGATGAGCTTGAGGGTGACGACCTCGCGGCCGTAGATGCGGGCGAGCTCCTCGTGCGAGGTGCTGTCGGAGCGGAAGCCCGTGCCGGCGAAGATCGTGTCGCCGATGAGCAGGAAGTCACCCTCGCCCTCGTTGGTCTCCTCGGGCTCGGCGACGGTGAGGCCGGCGCTGCGGAACCAGTCCATGTACGCGGGTCCCTCGGGCTGGCGCTCGGGGTACTGGAACTTCGCGCCGTACGCGACGCCGTCGAGCACGAAGCCGCCGTTGGCCGCGTAGACCATGTCGGGCAGGCCCTCGATCGGCTCGATGTACGAGATGTCGAAGCCGAGCTGCTCGTAGACGTCGACGAGCGACTGCCACTGCTCGACGGCCTTCGACGTGTCGGTCGGCTCCTCGGGGTGCATCCACGGGTTGATCCGGTAGCTCACCGTGTAGTGCGTCGGCTTGCACATCAGGATCGTGCGCTTCGTGGCGACACGGGCCGGTGCGGCCTGCGGTTCGGTTGCGGTGTTCGACATCAGTCCTCCTGGGACCGGGGCCCGAGCCTGCCAGGAACCACCACGGGTGAAGCACTCCGATGAGATGCAGGCTCACTCACCGCAGCGGACCAGGTCGACGCCAGCAGCAGTCTGACACGAACGGTCCGGTCGGTGCAGTACCCCGTCCACGAGCGCATGGCACCCGTTCGGGTGACGCACGATTCCTGCGTCGGACGCACCTGGCTCGCAAGAACCCCGCGTACGATCGACGAACATGGACACGCTCGACCACCGCATCCTGGACCAGCTCCGGGAGAACGCCCGAGCCGGCTACGGCGACATCGGGTCGGTGGTCGGCCTCTCCGCGTCCGCGGTCAAGCGTCGGGTCGATCGCCTGGTCGCCGACGGGGTCATCCAGGGCTTCACGATCAAGGTCGACCCCGCGGTCGAGGACCGCGGGACCGAGGCCTGGGTCGAGCTGTACTGCCGCGGCACCGTCTCCCCCGACGAGCTCCGCACGCTGCTCGACACCGTGCCCGAGGTCGTGGACGCCGGGACCGTCACCGGCAGCGCCGACGCCGTCGTCCACATGCGCTCCCGTGACCTGCCGGCGCTCGAGCTCGCACTCGACCGGGTGCGCCTGGCCCCGCAGGTCGACCACACCCGCAGCGCCATCGTCCTGTCGAAGCTCGTCTCCCGCGAGTCCGCGTAGCCCCCGTCTCCTCCGCGGAACGCAACGTCGGCGACGGTGCGCAGCGGCACAGCGGTCCGAGGGAGCGCCCTCGTTGCGTCTTGCGAGCGTCCCGCGCGTAGGGTCGCGGTCGTGGGAATCGGGAGGACGGCCGGGAGGCGCGGCGCCACTCCCACGCGTCCGCCGACGGCCCGCCGCCTGGTCGCCGCAGCCGCCGCCGCGTACGTCGCGAACTGCCTCTGGGGCACCGCGGTCGCGGTCCGGGTCATCCGCACGGAGAAGCTCCGCGTCGTGCACCACGGCCTCTTCGTCGTGACCGCGACGCTGACCGGGGTCGCCGCGACCACCCCGGCCTGGACACGGGACCGCTCCGCACTGTTCCTGCTGCCGGCGCTCGTCCCCCTCGCCCTCGCTCCACGCACGAACCCCCGCTCCGGAGCACACTGGAGAGTCGCGGTCGCCGCCGCACCGTCCTACCTGGGGGCGTTGCTCGCACGGCGCTGACCGCGACGACGAGACACGAGGGATGCAGTGGAGCTCTTCGAGGCCATCCGACGCCGGCGCACGACCAACGGGGCGTTCCTGCCCGACCCGGTGTCCGAGGAGCACCAGCGGCTGCTGATGGAGCTCGCAGGACGTGCACCCTCGCAGTTGAACAGCCAACCGTGGCGCTTCGTCATCGTCGAGGAGCGCGACACCATCGACCGAATCGCCGACATCAGCGGTCGGTCGATGACGCAGACGATGGCCGAGGGGTCCTTCTTCACGCGCTACCGCCCGTACTTCCGGTTCTCGCAGGCCGAGATGGACGAACGTCGGGACGGGATGCTGTTCGACAAGCTGCCGGGACCGCTCAAGCCCTTCACGAAGCAGGTGTTCACCAAGCGCGGGCAGCTCCTCATGAACACGCTCCGGGTACCGCAGACCCTCGGCGAGGAGAACCGGAAGCTCGTCGCCGGGTCGCCGCTCCTGCTCGGGGTGATGCTCGACCGCGACGAGTACCGGAAGGAGGCGCGCAACGCCTTCTACTCCGTGTTCAGCATGGGCGCGGCGATGGAGAACGTCTGGCTCGCGACGACCGAGCTCGGCCTCGGGATCCAGTTCGTGTCCTTCCCGATGGAGGTCGAGGAGGCCTGGGCCGAGGTCGAGCGGCTCCTCGCGGTGCCGCCGGAGCTCGAGCTGATGGCCGTCTACCGGATCGGCTACCTGCCGCCGGAGCGTCGACGTCCCGCCATCGACTGGGTGTCGAACGAGCGGAAGCGCCCGTCGCAGTACGTGTTCCGCGGGACCTGCGCCACCCCGCAGCAGGGGTGGGACGACGCGCCGGACGCTGCCCGCGGGACCGACGGGACCGTCTCGTGACCGCCGGACAGCGGGGCGGGGGCGAGCCGGGCCTCCCGGCCGTCTCGCCGGAGGCACCGCCCCTGCGCGGGACGCCGTGGATCTCGCAGGACTGGCTCGACGTGGTCTTCGTGCACTGGCGCGTCGACGTGTCGGCGGTGGCACCGCTGCTGCCCCCCGGAGCGCACCCGGACACGATGGCGCCGGACGGGACGGACGACGGCGCGACCACCTGGGTGGGCCTCATCGGGTTCCGCTTCACGGACACGCGCTTCCCGCCGCTCGGCGGGCTCGGACGGGCCGGCAGCGTCGGCGACTTCGTCGAGGTCAACGTGCGCGTCTACACGCGCGACGACCAGGGCCGTCGGGGCGTCGCGTTCCTGTCACTGGACGCCGGGAAGCTCCTGCCGACGATCGGCGCACGGGTCGCGACGGGCCTGCCGTACTGGTGGGCGCACGCGGCGATCCGGAAGACCGACGGCCGGGTGGGCTACGCGATGCGTCGGCACGGGACGCACCTGCGGTCGACCTTCGACGTCCGGGTGGGCGACGCGGTCGACGAGCCGACGCCCCTCGAGACGTTCCTGACGGCACGGTGGGGCATGCACGTGCGGCGGGTCGGCGCGACGCGCTACTGGCCGAACGAGCACGAGTCGTGGCCGCTGCACCGGGCGTCACTCGTGTCGCTGCGGGACGACCTGGTGGCGGCCGCGGGGCTGCCCTTCGGACTGTCCGGACTGGAACCGGACTCGGTGCTGTACTCGCCGGGGGTGACCACGCGGTTCGGGCGGGGACGCTGAGCATCACACTCGGCAGGATGACAGCATCCCGTATTCCACATACGTAGCCTTTCGGAGTCCGTTGAGTCTCCGAAAGGGAACAGCATGAACCTCCGCCCACTCACCGTCGGATCCGCCGTGGTCCTCGCGAGCTGCATCGCCGTCGGCGCTGCGAGCTCCGGCGCGTTCGCCGCGCCCGAGCAGCACGCTCGGTCGGCGGCATCGTCCGCGACGACGGCCCGATCCGCCATCACCGACGTCCAGCAGACCCCGCAGCGGGTCGGCGACCAGCAGTGGGTCGAGGTGCGCGTCACCGTCGACGCACCGACGGTCGTGCGCCTCCTCGATCCGTCGGGTGAGCCCGTCGCCGCGAAGAGCGGCGATCCTCGGAAGCAGGTCGTGTTCCAGGTGAAGCCCACCGGTCAGGACACCGCGCGCTACGCGGTGGACACCGGGCAGTCCTCGGCCGTCCGCGTCGTCGACCTCGACTTCCGCGGCCTCCCCCTGTCCGCGCCGCTCGACCTCAGCTCGGAGCGCCGCCTGGAGGAGATCGCCCGTGCGGTCGCACACGGCCAGTTCGTCCACGAGATGCGGTACGACGCGCTCCCGGGCGCCGAGGTGACGGTCGTGGCCAACGGCCGCTCGGAGGTCGTCACGGCCTCGGGTGACGGTGTCGCGACGGTCCCCGTCGAGTTCCGCGCGGGTGACAACCAGGTGCGGGCGAAGCAGGTGCTCGGGGAGAAGGAGTCGCTCGAGTCCGACGACCACTACACGTTCGGCGTCGGGTCGAGCGGCGGCGGCGAGACGCCCGGTGACGGCAACGGCGGCGGCTCCGGCGGTGGTGAGCAGCCCGGCGACGGCAACGGCGGCGAGCAGGTCGACCCCCGGTCGCTGCGTCTCGACCAGCAGCAGGGCGCCGAGCTCACCCCGAAGGACGGCAAGATCACCCTCTCCGGCCGCGCCTCCGCCGGCTGGATCACCGTCTACGGCAGCGGCGAACAGGTCCTCGCCACCACCCAGGTCAAGGACGGCCGCTGGTCCGCCGACATCCCCGCGACCACCGGCCCCCAGATCGCGATCGTCGCGCTCTCCGCCACCGAACACGGCGCACCCGTCACCAACGAACGACTGAGCTACCTCGTCCGCGAGACCGGCGAACAGCCCGGCGACGGCAACGGCGGCGGCGAGACGCCCGGTGACGGCAACGGCGGCGGCGAGCAGTCGCCCGCCGAGCTCGCGGTCGACCAGTCGGGGGCGGTGCAGCTCGACTCGGAGGGCTTCGTCACCTACACGGGCACAGCCCCGGGCAAGACGGTCCTGGTCCTCGCCAACGGGAAGCCGGTCGGTGAGTACACCGTCCGCGACGGCCGCTTCGCGGCGAAGGTCTACCAGGCGCCCGGCCGGTACAAGCTGACCTTCCTCGCCAAGACGAACCCGGAAGCCAGCATGTGGGACCGGCTCACGACCACCGAGGTCACCGTCGAACGCTGACCCGGTCGCGGCCTGACGGACCCCGCCGATCCACGGATCGGCGGGGTCCGTCGTCCTCGGAACTGCGACCGCTCCCTCCGCGCGTGAGTACCGTCGGGGTCGTGACCGGTGGAGCGCAGCAGCAGGACGTCCGACGCCGCGCGGGATGGCTCCCGCAGGACCAGAGCGGGCTCGAGGCCTGGCTCCGCGGGCGTCGCGAACGCCACCAGGAGCGCGACCCCGACCGGGCCCTGCACCCGGCGGTCTCGGCCCTCCGCGACCTCATCGAGGGCGACCCCGTGCTGCGGATGCACGCGCACCAGATGATCGAGCAGGTCCCCGCTGGTCGCGAGTACCAGGACCGGCACCTCGAGTCGTTCGGGGAGCTGCTCGAGCTCGTCGACGAGGTCATCACGACCGCGCCCGAGTACAGCGACGAGCAGATGGTGATGACGCCGCTCGACGGGGTGCTCGACTGGACGAAGGCGACCCCGGCGGGCTTCGCCTTCTACCGGGACCCGCGCGTGAACGACGCGCTCCGGACGATCCTGCAGGGGTGGTGCGACTTCCTGTCGAGCGACAAGTCCCTCGAGGTGCTCGTGGACGCACCCTCGGGGTGGTGCAGCGATGCCGCTCGTCGGGCGGTCGGCATGGACCGGTTCGAGCACGATGCCGACGCCGAGCACTGGGGCTTCGGGTCGTGGAACGACTTCTTCACGCGGCGCTTCCGGGACGGCGAGCGCCCGGTCGCCGCGCCCGACGACGACGCGGTCGTGGTGAGCCCCTGCGAAGCCACCCCGTACCGGATCGCCAGCCGCGTCCACCGGCTCGACGCGTTCTGGGCGAAGGCGGAGCCGTACTCGGTCGAGGAGCTGCTCGCCGGCGACGAGACCGCCGACCTGTTCGTCGACGGCACCGTGTGGCAGGCGTTCCTCAGCGCGCTCGAGTACCACCGCTGGCACAGCCCGGTCGCCGGGACGGTCCTGCGCGCCTGGGTCGAACCGGGAACCTACTACTCCGAGGCCTCGTCGCAGGGCACCGACGCCGCCGAGCCGCAGCTGTCACAGGGCTACCTGGCACACGTCGCCACCCGCGCGATCGTGCTCATCGACGCCGACGACCCCGCGATCGGGACGATCGCGGTCGTGTTCATCGGGATGTCCGACGTATCCTCGTGCGTGATCGGCGAGGGGATCTCGGACGGTGCGCACGTCGGCAAGGGCGACGAGCTCGGGTACTTCCAGTTCGGCGGGTCGTCGGTGTGCGTGCTGTTCGGGCCGGACGTCGTCGAGTCGTTCTCGCTGGGAGCGCTGCCGCAGGCGCCGGAGGAGGAATCGGCGGTCCTGCCGGTGCGGTCGCACCTGGCGACGGCGCTGCGGCGGTCGTCCGACTGACGGAAGCGGTCGACGTCGGCTCCGCGAACGGTCGGCTACCGCCTCCCGTCACCGCGACGGGGCTCGGCCTGCCCGCTGTGCGTGCACGAGGGCGAGCACCGCGGCGAACACGGCTGCCGCGATGCCGCCACCGACCCAGACCGCCGCGCGCCAGGCGGGGAGCACCGGGCCCTCGGGGAGCACGAGTCCCAGGACGACGAGGACCGCGCAGCTCAGGACCACGCCGAGGAACGCCCAGGCCACGGCCGAGAGGTCGAAGCGTGGCACGGATCGGGCGTACCGACTGAGCTGCGAGAAGCCACCGACGACCCCGATCGTGGCCGCGATCGGGATCCCGAGCACACCGGCGACGGTACCGGTGACGAGGGCGAGCGCATCGCCGAACGTCCTCCCGACCAGGACGGCGACGACCGCCAGCACGAGTGCGAGGACCGGTGACCCGAGGACCTCCCGGTACCGGGTCGGGGTCCGCAACACCCAGCCGGGAGGTGCCTCCTCGGCCTGCTCCTCGTCGTCCGTCTCCACCGCGCCATCCTGCCCCACGCCGTCCGGCGGCCGGGGGACAGCGGCTGGACCGGTGCGGACACGAGCCCGCGTACAACGGACAGCATGACGCGCGTGGCAGTGGTGACCGGTGGTTCGGCAGGGCTCGGACGGGCGACCGTCCGCGAACTCGCGGCCCGGGGGTGGGACGTCGCCGTCCTGGCCCGTGGACGCGACGGTGTCGACGCCGCCGTCGCCGAGGTCGAGGCCACGGGACGCCGAGGCCTCGCGCTGATCGCCGACGTGGCCGACCGACAGGCCGTCGAGGCCGCCGCCGAGCGCACCGAGCAGGAGCTCGGACCGATCGACCTCTGGGTGAACTGCGTGATGGTCGGGGTCTTCGGGCGCTTCACGGACACCGGCCCCGACGACTTCGAGCGCGCCGTCGACGTCAACTTCCTCGGGTTCGTCAACGGCACCCGCGCGGCGCTGGCGCGGATGGTCCCCCGTGACCGTGGCCACGTCATCCAGGTCGGTTCCGCACTGGGCTTCCGGGGCATCCCCCTGCAGGCCGCCTACTGCAGCGCGAAGCACGCCATCGTCGGGTTCACCGAGTCGGTGGTGTCCGAGCTCACGGAACAGGGCAGCAGGGTGGCCGTGAGCCGCGTCGACATGCCCGCGCTCAACACGGTGCAGTTCAACTGGGTGAAGTCGCTCCTGCCGCACCACCCGCAGCCCGTCGCACCGATCTACCAGCCCGAGGTCGGCGCCCGCGCGATCGCCGTCACCGCGGAGCGGCCGCGCCGCCGTACGTGGGTGGGCGAATCGACGGTCTACACGATCCTGGGCAACCGGATCAGTGGACGCTTCGCCGACTGGTACGCCGCGAAGACCCTGGTCAGCGGACAGCAGGCCGAGCAGAAGGACGGACAGTCGCTGCCGACGAACCTGCACGAGCCCGTCCCGGGCGACCACGGTGCACACGGGGTCTTCGACGACTCCGCGCACGCCTGGTCACCGCAGACGTGGTGGGTCGAGCACCGCAGGCTCGGCAACGGGATCATCGGAGCCGCCGTCGGCGTCGCGGGCGCGATCGCCCTGGCCGCGGGGAAGCGCCGATGAGCCGCCGCTCCCGCAGGGACCGCCGGCAGCGTGCTCGGTGGGTCGAGGGGCTCCGCGCCGGCATCGGCGTCGCACACCTGCTCGCCTCGCGTGGGTCGACGGGCCGGGTGGCCGTGTTCGGTCGGGTGCTCGGCGCCCGGCAACTCGTGCAGGCCGCACTGCTCACCCGCGCAGCGTCACCGGAAGCGCACGTCCTCGGCGCCGCGGTCGACGCCACGCACGGCGTCTCGATGGTGCCGCTCATCGCCCTCGACCGGCAGACACGGGGGTTCGCGGCACGACAGCTCGTCGTCGCCGTGGTCCTCACCGTG
Organism: Curtobacterium sp. 179-B 9B NHS; assembly: GCF_045370965.1. Classification (NCBI taxonomy): domain Bacteria; kingdom Bacillati; phylum Actinomycetota; class Actinomycetes; order Micrococcales; family Microbacteriaceae; genus Curtobacterium; species Curtobacterium sp. 179-B 9B NHS. Next base: position 201,408 of record NZ_JBIQDQ010000003.1, on the reverse strand, counting down.
CTCGAGGTCGGCCTCGTCGGCACGGGACACGGTCGCCCCGGCCGACGCTGACCGCCGCTGCCTACTCGACCTCGTCGTTCGGCTGCTCCTCCTCGACACCCGTCTCGTCCATCCGGTCGCGCAGGTGGTCGGCCATGGCCCCGGCACCCTCGTGTCCGTGGTCGTGATCGACCTGCTCGACCAGGCCGGCGAGCTTCTCCTCGTTGGTGGCCTCGGTGGCACCGTCCATCACGGGGGCGGTCTGGACCTCGTCGTCGTTCGCTCGTGCGTTCATGGTCCGGACGCTACGCCCGCATCCGGTCCGGTACCTCAGAGGCGGAGGCGGCTGAAGACCCGGGAGACGTCACCGTGACGGTGCGCGGTGACGGACACCGTCTGCTCCCGCAGGAAGTGCAGCATCTCGACGATGCCGGACTCCACCACGGGGTCGTCGTGGATGGTCGTCTCGGTGCCGGCGCCCAGGGCCTCCTCGAGGGCACGGGCGTCACCGCCGAGCAGCCGGACGCGTGACCCGGGGCCGCCGAAGGCCGCGTGCCGTCGGGGCTCCGCTCCCTGCGCGAGCACCAGGTCGATCGGGTCGACCTCCGGCTCAGCGCCGTCCGACCACCCGTCCTGCAGCAGGGTGCCCGCCGCAGCCCGTCCCAGGAACGTGGCGTCGTCCTCGACGACCTGGTCGACCACGTCGAGGGGCGAGCGCGCCGTCGAGAACAGCGGCAGGAGCTCGGCGGGCAGCGGACGGGCGGTGCTGAGGAGCACGTGCGCGCGCGCTGCGGTCGCGGCGACGAGCACGCGGACGAGGTCGCCGGCGCCGACCCCCGAGGACTGCCGGACCACGACCGACTGCGGGCGGAACCGGATGACGTTCCGCTCGACGACCAGGTCCGCCGTGTCCCGCGATCGTCCGTACAACGATGCCCGGGCAGCAGCATCGCTCTCGGCCCCGGCACGGACGCGGTCGAACTCCTCGAAGGACAGTCCGGCCCGCGCCGCCTCGATGACGGCGGTGACGCGGTTGCCGAGTCCCTGCAGCTGGATGTTCCGGTGCGGCTGACGTCGGGTCGGGTCCCACCGGTCCGCCCCGATCACGGCCAGCGGCCCGCCGCGGTGCACGGTCGGACCGACCGCGGTCCCGCGCCACCCGCCGACGGGCTGACGTCCCGGCCGGGCCCCGGTGGTCGGGCGGTCGACCACGAGCACGCCGGCCCGGGTCCGGTCGGACCAGGTCGCGACCTCGTCGGGGTCGAGGGTGTGGAGCGCCGCGACGGAGCCGCCGTCGACGGAGTGCTGCAGGGCGATCGCCTCGTCGAGGGTCTCCACGCGGACGACGTCGAGGACGGGTGCCGGCACGGCCGTCCGCGCGAGGTCGCCCGTGGCGCGGACGCCCTCCCGCACACCCGGCGACCAGAGTCGGCCGGTGTCGTCCAGCGCGACCGGTTCGACGAGCCAGGACTCTCCCGGGCGCAGCTCGGTGAGCGCGGTCCGGACGGCGCCGGTCGGCTCGGCGACGAGCGGCCCGACCTGGGCGGTCGCGTCCGTCGGCCAGGCGGTGCGCAGGCCACGGACGGCATCGGCGAGCTGCTCGCGGAGGCGCGGGCTCTCCCCCACGGACCCGACGAGCACGAGCAGCGACACCGCCGACGACGCCTGTCCGGAGCGGGCGAAGGCGGAGGCGACGACGTCGCGCACCGCCTGGTCGAGATCGGCCGAGGGGGTGACGACCGCGGTGACGACCCCGGTGAGCTCCGCCACGAGGGGCAGGTCCGCGCGCCACCAGCGGTAGGACCGAGCGGTCTCCGGGGTGCCGGTCAGGACGACGCGGTCGACGGCGGGGTGCGCCACGAGGTCGCGTGCGAGGTCGCTGCCGTCGAGGTCGACGAGCTGGAGCAGGGAGTGCGGGACCCCGGCGTCCCAGAGCACGTCGGCGAAGACGGCACCGGTGCGTCGGGCGGCGGTGGCGGGCTGGAGCACGACCCCGCTGCCCGCGGCGAGCGCGGTGAGCACACCGTCGGCGGCATCGAGGAGCGGGGCGTTCCACGAGGGCACGACGACCGTCAGGCGCGGCGGGACCGGGACCGCCCCGTTGATGTCCTCGAGGTGTCGCGTGCGGTCCGCGGCGTGCGTGGCGGCGTCGACGGCCCGGCTGACCTCGCCGTCGGCGTCGGTCAGGGTGAGCCCGAGCTCGGCGATCATCGTCTCGACGAGGGCCCCGCGGTGGGTCTCGAGCGCGTGGCCGATCAGGTCGAACAGCTCGGCACGGTCCTCCGGGTCCTGGCGGCCCCAGTTCACACCGGCCTGGGCGGTGCGGGCGACGAGACGCTCGAGGCGTCCGCGGTCGGTGATGCGGGCGGCACGGATCGTCCTGGTGCCGCGCTGCGACTCCGGTACCCGGGCGAGCACCTCGGCGGCCCACGCGCGGTTGCCCGGCGTGGAGGGGTCGGTGTCCTGCGTGTTCTCGGCAGCCGAGCGCAGCACCGGGTCACCCGGCGGCCGTCGGCGGTCCTGGGTGCGGCGCGTGGGCGGCGCGGGACGGAGGAGCGCGGCCACGGCGTCGACGTGCTCGGCGGTGGCACGCTCGACGGCAGCGGTGTCGTCGGTCGAGCCGGTCGTGTCCGCCGCCGTCGACCCGGCCGTGGTCGAGCCGCCCACCGGGCGGTGGCCGGCGACCTCGCGCAGTCGACGAGCGAGGTACGGGACGGCAGCGTCGAACTCGTCGGGCCGCACCAGTGGCACACCGAGGACCACGTGACCGAACGCCGTGCGCAGCACCTCGGCGTACCGCGTCGTGCCGAGGAGCAGCTCGGGTCCGACGACGTCGAGCACGTCGCGGCGCTCGGCGAGCACGTGCGCGGTCGCGAGGGCGAACGGGTCGTCGGTGGCGACACCGACGTGCACGGCGTCGGTCCGCTCGGGGTCGATCGCCGTGTCGAGCAGGCGCAGGAACGCGGTGTCCGTCGTGCGGGTGTCCGCGGTCACGGCGAGCGGCCGGCTCTCGAGCACGGCGTCGACCCCTTCGGTGGCGAGGAGCGTGCCCTTGGTGAAGCGGACGCGCACGGGTGCCCCGCCGGATGCCCGACGCTCCCGTGCTGCGGTCGTCACGCGGTCGAGCAGGTCGAGCGACTCGGGGAGTTCGGCGGGCAGGGTCACCCCGAGGGTGAGCTCCCGCGTGCCGTCCTGCTCGAGCAGCGCGCTCAGGACCGCGACGGCCCGTTCGACACCTCGGGCGCGGCCGGACTGCAGGGTGACCACGGGCGGTGTCGGCCGGCTCGCCGCGGTGTGCAGGAGCGGTGTGAGGTGCCGGACCGCGTCGGCGACGGCGGCGTCGAGGTCCCACGGGGACACCGGCGGCAGCACGGCGTCGAGGTCGACGGTGACGGCGGCGACGTCCTGGTGCAGCAGGTCGTCGAGTGCCGCGAGCCGTCGGTCGCGGCCTGCCGGTCCGAGCACGGCGGGGCCGAGCAGGTCGACGTCGAGTCGGGTGTCCGGGCCGCCGACCTTCGCGAGTGCCGCGGGGGTCCGGGCGGGCGTGGCGTCGACGACGAGGTGTCCGGCGAGTCGTCGGAGCACCTTCCGCGCGGAGGGGACGACCGCCCACGGCGCCATGGTCGCGAAGCCACCGCCCACCGTCACCGCGCCGCGGAGGTACCAGGCGAGGTCGTCCGGTACCGCCCGGCTCGCACGCTCGAGGTTCCGGGCGACGACCTTCGGGTCCTCCGGCCGGACCACGACGTCGACGAACGCGCGGGCGAACTCGGCGCCACGGGGGTCGGCGAGCAGCTCGGCCAGACGTGCGGCCGCGGGCTCCGGCTTCACCCCGCGGGCGGCCTCGATCCACCCCTGTGCCCGCGTGACCGCGTCGTCGGTGCAGTCTCGGAGGTGCGGGGTCGGCATGGAGTGATCGTATTCCGGGCGTCCGACGTGACCTCTGAGCGCGCCGAGTGCTGCCCCGGAGTCAGCCGAACGGATGATCCTCGGTCCCGCGGCACGCCCGCTGGTTACGCTGGCGGTCATGGCGGAGCAGGGCGGCGAGGGGCACGACTGGGCGACCTGGGACGCGTTCCACGACGTCTGGCGCCGGCTCGACCGGGCGCTCGACCAGGCCGTCCAGCAGGGTGCCGGCATCTCGATCCCCGAGTTCGAGATCCTGATCGGCCTGCACCGCGCTCCCGACCACCGGTTGCGGGTCCGTGACGTCGCCGCGGGCATCGGGTGGGAGAAGTCGCGCGTGAGCCACCAGGTCACGCGGATGGTCGGGCGCGGGCTCGTCGCCCGCGCGGACTGCCCGGCGGACGGGCGTGGCAGCTGGGTGACGATGACGACCGAGGGTCGGCGCGCGGTGCTCGCCGGCATCCGCGCGCACACCGCGGCACTCGAGGAGCTGTTCTGGAGGCCCGTGGCTGCGGATGCGGACACCCTGCGGTCCGTCTCCCACCGCGTCCTCGACGCACTCGGTCCGGTCGAGCCGGAGGCCTGAGGAGAGCCCGCTCGGCGGGACCGGCTCAGCTGGAGCCTGCGAGCACCTCCGCGACGGCCGCGGCCGTCACGTCGGCACGCTCGTGGTCGTCCGCGGTGAGGGTGACGACGGCGTCGGCGACCGGGTCCAGGAGCACGAGCTGCCCGTACGCCCCGTGCAGTCGCCAGGTCCGTCCCGGGCCGCCCCAGCCCGCGAGGGCGTAGCGGTCGTACGACGGTGACGACCCCGCCGCGACCCAGTCGGTGTGCATCGCGTCGACGACCGCCGCGGGCACGAGCTGACGCCCGTCCGCCGCGCCGCGGTCCCGCAGCAACCGGCCGATGCGCGCGACCTCGGCGGTGCGGAGCCACAGGCCGCCGCCCGCGACGACGTGACCGAGCGGGCAGCGGTCCCAGCGGACGTCGTCGATGCCGAGCGGGGTGAAGATGCGGTCCTGCGCGTACGCGCCGACGTCGCCGACCCGTGCGGCCAGGGCCCTCGCGGCCGTGTAGGTGCTGGCGTTCGCGTACCGGAACGACCGTCCGACGGTCGGGCGTCCCAGGAACTCCCGTGCCAGGTCCGGCCAGTCGGTGGTCTGCGTCGGCGACCACGGCATGTCGATGCCGCTCGTCATGGTCAGCAGGTGTCGGAGCGTGACGTCCTGCACACCCGGTCCGAGCACGACGTCGGGCAGCAGCGTGCCGACGGACTCGTCGAGCGCGAGCAGCCCGTCGTCCGCGGCGGCCCCGACGGCCAGGACGACCACGCCCTTCGCGACGGAGTGCACGTCACGGCGGACGTCGGCGGACCAGTGGTGCTCGGCGGTGTCGTCGCCGACCAGCACGTGCAGGCCGTGGGCGTGGAAGCCCGTCCGCGCGACCGCGCGGACGACGTCGTCGAGCACTGGTGCGGCGCGGTCCACCCCGCCATCATCCCGTGTGTCGAGCGAGGTCGGTGCTCACCAGGGACCCGCGTTCGCCGCGCAGTCGGACCTGCACCTCGGCGATGTCGTCGCGCGGGACGTCCGTCGACGCCGACAGCCCGCGGGCCTCGGCCCCGGCTGCCGACCACGAGGCCACGGTCTGCACGGAGCCGTCCTTCCGGACCACCACGAGGTCGTACATCACCGAGCCGTCCGCCGACCACTCCCTGCCGCCGTACGAGCACCCCCAGTCGAAGCGCGTGCCCCACTGCTCGCCGCTCACGGCCAGGTCGACGTCGAGACCCTGCGACCCGGTCATCGTGTAGCGGTCGCCCGCGGTCGTCGGTGCGGACGTCGTGGGCGCGCCACCGGCCTGCACCGTCGCACCTCGTCCACCGGCCGTGCCGACGGCGAGCCCGCCGAGCACGGCGGCGACGACCGCCAGCCCCGCGGTCACGGCCACCCATGCCCGACGGCGGCGACGACGGTGTCGGACGCGGTGCGCGACGGCGGCGAGGGTGCTCTCGGGACGCGTGTCGGGCCTCCCGTCCGGTGCCGCGATCTCGACCGCCTGGTCGGCCGGGAGCTTCGCGAGCAGACCGGGCAGGCCGACGAGCTCGGCGACGGCCGCCGTGCAGCGGTCGCACGTCTCGAGGTGCCGCTCGTACTCGAGCCGCTCGTCGGGCGTGAGCGAGCCGAGGACGTACGCCGCGTCCCACTCCGCGTACCGGTCCTCGCTCATCGGGTCACTCCTCGTTCCTGCAGTGCGAGCCGGAGGGCCCGGAGCCCGTAGTGCAACCGCGACTTCGCGGTGCCCTCGGGGATGTCGTGTCGTCGTGCGATCTCCGGCACGGTGTGGCCGAGCCAGTAGGCGTCGACCACCACGCGGCGGTGGTCCGGGCTGAGCGACGCGAGTGCGTCCGCCACGACGATGCGGTCGAGCACCGCGTCCGTCCGGTCGGCCTCGGCACGGTCGACCGGGTGCTCGGAGCCCTGCTCACGCCGGTTGCGTGCGGAGCGGGCGTCGTCGACGACCAGGTTCCGGGCGACCGTGAACAGCCAGGCCCGTGCGCTGTCGGGCGCCCGCTCGAGCACCGCCGGACGCTGCCAGGCGCGGACCATGGTCTCCTGCACGACGTCCTCGACGGTCGAGCCGTCCCGCGTCAGGTGCCGGACGTACCGGGTGAGCGCGTCGCCGTGCTCGCGGTACAGCGTCGCCAGCAGCTCGTCGGCGGAACGGCTCGTCACGGTCACTTCGCCAGGTCGAGGGAGAACTCGACCGAGCCCTTCCCGTCCACGGTGACGAAGCCGAGCGACGGGGCCTCGACCCCGTAGTCGGCGAAGGTGATCGGGACCGAGCCGACGACCTGGACGGCCCCGTTCTTCGTCACGGCGACCTGCGCATCGGCCGTGACCGGCTTCTCGACGCCGTGCAGGTCCATCGTGCCGGCGAGCGTGACGTCCTGGGTGCTGCCGTCGAGCGCCTTCGAGACGTCGACGGGCTCGGTGAGCGCGAACGTCGCCGTCGGGTACCGGTCGGTCTGCAGGGCCTTGCTCCGGAAGTACTCGTCACGCGCGGCCTCGGGTGTGGAGATCGTCGCGACCTGCACCGTGACGGTCGCCTTCGTGAGCGAGCCGCCGTCGACCGTCGCCGTGCCCTGCACGTCCTTCGTCCGACCGACCACGTCCACATCATTCCCCTGCAGGACCTCGTGCACGCGGTACCCGGCGTACGAACTGCTCGTGCTCGTCCAGGTGCCGTCGGCCTGCTGGGCATCGAGCGTCGCACCGGAGCCGGACGGAGCGGCGCTCAGCGAGGGGGCGGCGGCGGCCTGGCCGTTGACGGTGTTCGCGTAGATGACCGGGCCGGCGATGACGGCTGCGGCGCCGATGACGACGACACCGGTGGCGATGCCGATGACGACCTTCGTACGTGTGCGGAGTCCCATGCCCTGACGACGAGACAGCCGGCCGGATCGTTCACCCGGACGTGCCGAAGGCGCCGCTCCCGTGGTCGGGAGCGGCGCCTTCTCGTGGTGGTGCCGGTGTGGCGGGTGTGCCGCGGGGTGTTACTTGATCTGCGCGGTGATCGTGGCGGTGCCGACGAGCATGCCGCGCTTGACGGCGTCGGTGCTGAAGGTCTTGTTCAGCAGGCCAGCAGCGTCCTCGGAGATGTGGACGGTGGTGCCGGTCAGGACCGCGTTGTCACCCTCGAGCTGCAGCGGCTTGAGCGAACCGCCCCAGAGCTCGAACAGGTAGGCGTTCGACGCGGCGACCTCGCCGTTGACGAGGACGTCACCGTAGAGCTTGGACGAGCCCGGGTTCACGACGAAGTTCTCGAGCGTGACCGTGGTGTCGCCGGCCTTGAGGGTCAGACCGGAACCGTTGTGGTTCAGCAGGCCCTGCACGTAGGGGCGGTAGTCGCCGTCCGGGCTCCAGTAGGTGACCGAGCCGGCGGTGATCGGGAACGACACGGCGCCGTTCTCGAGCTTCGCGTCGCCCGAGACGCCCGGGGTCAGACCCAGCGAGGTCAGCGCGTCGGTGAAGCTGCTGTCGAGCGCGACGGAGGTGTCGCCGCCGAGGACGTCCGGCACGGATGCGACCGGGGCGGGGATCTTCGACGCCTCGGACGAGGAGGAGACCGTCTGCACGTTCGGGGTCGCGGCGTTCGCCGAGCTGATGCCGAACGCGGCACCACCGAGGACGAGGGCGCCGGTGGTGGCGAGGGTGATCGAGGTCTTGAGGGACTTGCGCATGAGATGCGTTCCTTTCGTCGTCGCGCTCGGCGCGGACACTGTGTGTGCGCCGAACACACCCCGGAAAGGGGTGGAGAACCAGCTACCTGCGGCTGGTGAGCGCTCCGGGTGTTTCCCGGTTGATGTAGGTGATTCGGGACCCTCCGCCGAAGGGTTTGGACGAGTTCTGAGTCGTTATCTCTCCGTTACAAACCCGGGGGACGCAGCGCCCGTACGGGTCGCACGAGCACCGCGCCCGAGTCGCCTCCCGGGGGACACTCCTGCCCGGACAGCGGTGGAGGCGCTCCCGCGTAGCGTGCGCCGCATGAGCGACCAGCAGCACGAGAACACCCCGACCGACGGCTCCACGGACGCCCCCGAGAGCGAGTTCCAGCGCACCGAGGACCTGCCCGACGGTTCATCCACCGGCAACGCGACCGAGGACCCGCAGCAGGACAGCGACGTCGACTCGGGCGGCGAGCCCGAGTCGCCGGACAACGAGCAGGTCTGATGACCGACGGCCCGGGCCCTCGCGCTCGGGCCGCTCCGACGCGCACCTGACAAGCTCAGGGCATGCAGCACCGCTCCCCCGTCGTCATCGCCGGCTGCGGCGACCTCGGTACCGAGGTCGCCCTGCGCTTCGCGGCGCTCGGCCACCCGGTCACCGGGCTCCGCCGTCGCGCCGAGCGCATCCCCGCCCCGATCACCGGCCGCAGCGTCGACCTCCGACACGAGGTCCCGACGATCGCCCCGGAGACGGGCGTGGTCGTCGTCGCCTTCGCCGCCGGCTCCCGTGCCGTGGACGAGTACCGCGCGACCTACGTCGACGGCCTGCGCAACGTGCTCGACGGCATCGACGCGTCCGGCGCCTCACCCCGGCTGCTCGTCGTGTCCTCGACCGCGGTGTACGACGTCGACGACGGCAGCGAGGTGACCGAGGAGACCCCGGCGCGGGCGAGCACCCCGACCGCCGGCGTCCTGCTCGAGGCCGAGGCGCTGCTGCGGGAGCGGGCACCCGAAGCCGTGCTCGTCCGGCTGTCGGGCATCTACGGGCCCGGCCGCGAGCGACTGATCGACCAGGTGCGGTCCGGGCAGGCCCGGCTGTCGCTCGGCACGTCGCCCCACACGAACCGCATCCACCGGGACGACGCCGCCGCGGCACTCGTCCACCTGGCGGGGGTGGACGACCCCGCACCGACCTACCTCGGTACCGACGACGAACCGGCCCGACTCGACGACGTCCTGACGTTCCTGGCGCACGAGCTCGGCGTCGAGCAGCTGCCGAGCGCCGAGCCCGAGGGGCGGCAGGCAGGCGGCGACAAGCGGCTCGCGAACGCCCTGCTGCGCTCGACCGGCTGGGAGCCGCGGTACCCGACGTTCCGCGAGGGCTACCGGGCCGTGCTCGCCGGCGAGGGCACCCGGCACCCGTAGGCCCGCCGACGCCGACACCGCTCCTACGGACGTGGGTCTCCGAGGGGCGCGCTCATCTGCACCCGTCGCCCGTACCGATCGAGACCGTGCTGCGCCTCGACCTCGAGCAGCGACCCGTGGAAGGACGTGGTGGGCTCCTCCTCGAGGAAGCCGACCGTCGCGTAGAAGGGAGCGTTCCACGGCACGTCCGCGTAGGTGCGGAGGGAGATGCGTGCGTACCCACGCTCGCGGGCTCCGTCCTTCGCGGCCTCCACGAGCGCTCGGCCGAGGCCCCGCCGCGACAGCAGCGGGTGGACCGACAGCTGTTCGAGATGGCAGACACCGTCCACCTCGAGGACGTGCGCGAACCCGGCGACCTCGCCGTCGACCTCGGCGACGAGCAGGAAGCCGGGCTCTGCGAGCCGCGCTTCGCCGTGTGGAGCCGGAGCCCAGACGTCGGCGCGGAGGCGGTCGACCAACAGCAGGTCGGCGTCGTTCTCGATCCGCTCGACGGCGTCCGCGTCACTCGGCCGAGCGGAGCGGATGGAGGTCGTCATCGGGCCAGCGTAGGAGGCCCGAGGCCGCACCGACGACGGCCGGGAGGCACGTGGCGGCTCCGCCATGCCCCTCCCGGCCGCCGCCGGTCACGTCAGTGCCGCTCAGTGCTCGTCGTAGTGGTCCTCGTGACGGGCGTGCCGGTGGCCGTCGTGCACGAAGTCGACGTGGTCGCCGTGCTCGACGGTCTCGTGCTCGCCGCCGTCCTGCTCGTGGTCGTGGTCGGCGACGTCGTGCTCGGCGACGCGGTGCTCCTCGGCCTCGGCGGCGGGGGTGGCGTTCGGGTCCGACATGGTTCCTCCTTCGTGAGATCGGTTCTCACATGGAGCCTACGTCGCTGCTCCGGTCCTGTCCGGGCTCAGTGCCAGCGGTGGTCCTGGATCGTCATCCGCGGGCCGAACGTCGGCTTCCGGAAGCCGGAGCCGCCGATCAGTCGCACGATGCGCTCGCGGTGCCCGCGCCAGGGCTCGAGGAGCTCGAGCATCCCGTCGTCGTCGACGGGGCCACCCGTCAGCGCCCAGCCGACGAGGGCCGGCACGTGGTAGTCGCCCACGCTCGGTGAGTCCGGGTCCCCGTGCGCCCGCTGCGCCGTCTCGGCAGCGGTCCACTGTCCGATGCCCGGGACCGACTGCAGCCGCTGCGACACGACCGCGCCACCGCGTCCGAGCCCCAGCGTCCGCTCGAGCGCGGGCGCGACCTTGACCGCCCGCATCACCGTCGCCGAGCGACCGGGCTCGATGCCCGCCCTGTGCCACTCCCAGCTCGGGATCCGCGCCCACTGCTCGGGGGCCGGCGGGACGAACATCTCCGCGGGCGCCGGACCGGGTGCCGGCTCGCCGAAGCGCCGGAGCAGGTACCGCCACGCGCGCCAGGCCTGTCGCGAGGTCACCTTCTGCTCCATGATCGCCGGCACCAGCATCGCCACGACGGTGTTCGTCCGGAGCAGCCGTAACCCCGGCTGCCGGTGTCGCGCCTCGGCCAGGAAGGCGTGCGCGCTGACGTCGAGGTCGGACCAGTCGTCCCCACGTCCGAGCAGGTCGGGTGCGTGCTCGACCGCCCAGGCGGCACCGGCACCCCACGCGGAGACCGCGACGGCATCGCTGCCCGCACGGCGCACGAGCACCGAGGCAGCCCCCGCCGGCGTGCGCAGCGCGAGCCACGTGTCGGACCCGACCACCTGGAAGGCGGGGTCACCGGAACCGCGCTGCAGGGGCCGGAGGGTCGCGCGGACGTCCACCGCGCCTCCAGGCCGGTACACGGTGTCGACCCGGACGGCCGCAGTGGAGGTCTGGCCGGACCCGACGCCCCGGCCGGACCCACCCGGCCGCCGACCGGGCGCTCCGGACGGACCGGAGGCGACGGAGGACGGCAGGGACACACGGGGATGGTAATGCCACACCACCGTCAGACATGATGGGGAGGTCCCCGCAACCCGACGACGTTGGAGTCTCCGTGCGCATCGGCATCCTCACCTCCGGAGGCGACTGCCCCGGCCTCAACGCGGTCATCCGCGCCATCGTGCTCAAGGGCATCGCGATCCACGGCCACGAGTTCGTCGGGTTCCGCGACGGCTGGCGGGGCGTCGTCGACGGGGACATCGTGCCCCTCGGTCGCAAGGACATCCAGGGCATCGCCAAGCAGGGCGGCACGATCCTCGGAACCAGCCGCACGAACCCCTTCGAGGGGCCGAACGGCGGCGTCGAGAACATCACGAAGACCCTCGAACGGCACGGCATCGACGCCATCGTGGCGATCGGCGGCGAGGGCACCCTGGCCGCGGCGAAGCGCCTCACCGACGCCGGCCTGCGGATCGTCGGCGTCCCGAAGACCGTCGACAACGACCTCGGTGCCACCGACTACACGTTCGGCTTCGACACCGCCGTCGCCATCGCGACCGAGGCCATGGACCGCCTCCGCACCACGGGCGAGTCCCACTCGCGCTGCATGGTCGCCGAGGTCATGGGCCGGCACGTGGGCTGGATCGCGCTGCACTCCGGCATGGCAGCGGGCGCGCACGCGATCCTCATCCCCGAGCAGAAGACGAGCATGGAGCAGATCGCGGCGTGGGTGCGTGCCGCCTACGACCGGGGACGGGCGCCGCTCGTGGTCGTCGCCGAGGGCTTCGTGCCGGACCACGAGGACAACGCGCACACGGAGCGCGGCCTCGACGCGTTCGGGCGGCCGCGGCTGGGCGGGATCGGCGAGCGTCTCGCGCCGATGATCGAGGAGATGACGGGCATCGAGACCCGTGCCACGACGCTCGGGCACATCCAGCGCGGTGGGACCCCGACCGCGTACGACCGGGTGCTGTCGACGCGGCTCGGGCTCGCGGCGATCGACTCCGTGGTCGAGGGGCGGTGGGGCCGGATGGTCGCGCTCCAGGGCACGGAGATCGTGCACGTGTCGTTCGAGGACGCCCTGGGTGAGCTCAAGACGGTCCCGCAGGCGCGGTACGACGAGGCCGCCATCATGTTCGGCTGAGCGGCGCGGCGCAGTTCCGCGCGGAGGAGGCCGTTCCGCGCGGAGGAGGCCGTTCCTTCCTGCTCACCATGCGCGGATCGTCCTTCCATCCTCCGTGCGATGGGTCGGAACGACGGCCGGGAGGCACGGGGTAGCGTCCGGTCCATGACGCGCGCAGTCCTCGTCTCCCGTTCCACCCCACCCGCGATCACGCAGGTCGACCTCCCCGACCCCACCGAGGGCGAGGCGTGCGTCGACGTCACGTACTCGAGCGTGAACTACAAGGACGGGCTCGCCCTGGCGGGCAACCCCGGCGTCGCCCGGATCGACCCGCTGGTCCCGGGCATCGACGTCGTCGGCACCGTGTCGGCGCTCGGCCCCGGGGTCCACGACGTCGCGATCGGTGAGCGCGTGGTGTGCAACGGCGCCGGCCTGGGCGAGACGCGGCACGGCGGGTGGGCGGAGCACGCCATCGTGCCCAGCGGGTCGCTCGTCGTGCTGCCGGACACGGTCGAGGACTCGTTCGCGGCGGCGATCGGCACCGCCGGCTTCACCGCGATGCTCTCCGTGCTCGCCCTCGAGCGGACGGTCTCCCCCGAGGACGGGCCGGTCCTCGTGACGGGGGCGTCCGGCGGCGTCGGCACGGTGGCGATCGCCCTGCTCGCCGCGCGCGGGTACCGCGTGACCGCCTCGACCGGGCGGCGGGCGAACGAGGCCTCGCTCCGTGCGCTCGGCGCGTCGGACGTGGTCGACCGTGCAGCGATCGCCGAGCTCGGCAAGCCGCTGCAGCGCGCGACCTGGGCCGGCGCCGTGGACAGCGTCGGCGGCGCCACGCTCGCGAACGTCCTCGCAGCGACGAGGTGGGGTGGCGCGGTGACGGCGTGCGGCCTGGCGCAGGACGCCGCGCTGCCGACGTCGGTGATGCCGTTCATCCTGCGCGCGGTGTCGTTGCTCGGCATCAACTCGGTCGAGGCGCCCCTGCCGCTGCGACAGCGGGCGTGGGAGCGGCTCGCGACCGACCTCGACCCGGCACTGCTCGCCGACGTCACCCGCACGGTCGACCTCGAGCACGCCGTGGCGATCGGCGCCGAGGTGGTCGCCGGACGGGTGCACGGCCGGACGGTGGTCGACCTGCGACGCTGACGCTTTTCCCTCTCAGGTGATTTCCCGAACGCTTGCCAACTGACACGCTAGGTTTGGCACACGGAACACCCGAACCTGTGAGGAGCAGCCATGCCGGTACCCAAGTCGTCGGTGGAGTCGTCCCCCCGGAAGCTCCTGCGGGACGTCGTGCTCGAGAAGATGCTCGCCGCGATCCAGGACGGCACGCTGCAGGCCGGTGAACGCCTCAACGACGACGAGCTCGTCGCGTGGCTCGGCGTCAGTCGGACCCCGATCCGCGAGGCCATCGCGAAGCTCGTCGACTTCGGGCTCGTCGAGATGGAGGCGAACCGGTACACCCGCGTCGCGTCCCCGACCCGCGAGCAGTACGACGACGCGTTCCAGCTGCTCTTCGGCTTCGCCGAGCTCGCCGCCCGCTGGGCCGTGCCGAACCTCGACGACGCCGCCGTGAAGCAGCTCGGCAAGCTCCTCGACCAGGCCCGCAAGCACGCCGACGCCGAGGACCGCGCCCTGAACGACGACGTCGACGCGCTCATCGCGTTCCTCGTCGCGCACTCGGGCAACGAGCTGCTCGTCAAGACCGCCGAGGGCATCGTCAACCGCGCGAAGTTCGTGCGCATCGGGCAGCCGGAGTTCGTGTTCTGGGACGTCAAGCACGGGCTCGACTCGTTCCGTGCAGCGGCGAAGGCCCGCGACGGCGAGGCCGCCGGTGCCGTCATCCGCGGCATGTCCCGCGCGATGGCCGAGCACATGGCGGAGATCCGCGCCGCGAACGCGCACGCCGACGTCGACGCGACCGTCTGAGACGGGCTGGCCGGGGCACCCGACCGGGCAGACTGGCCGGGTGACCGACGTCCTGCTCAGAACCGAAGCCCTCCGTGTCACCCGCTCCGGGCGGGATCTGCTGCACGACGTGGCCCTGACCGTCCGCAGCGGCGAGCACTGGGCGCTGCTCGGTCCGAACGGCGCGGGCAAGTCGACCCTGCTCGCCGTCCTCGGTGCGAACGGGCACCCGACCGCGGGCACCGTCGAGCTGCTCGGGCGTCGGCTCGGCCGCGTCGACGTGCGGGAGCTCCGCGAGCACATCGGGCACGTCGACCCGCGGCACCGCATGCTGTCGCCGCTGACGGTCACCGAGACCGTCCTGACCGGGCTGACCGGCACGACGGACCTCATGATGCGGTGGGAGCCGACGCCGGACCAGCTCGAGACCGCCCGACGGCACGTCGCGGACGTCGGCCTCGCGGCACGGGCCGACGCCCGATGGCCGGTGCTGTCGCAGGGCGAACGCGGGCGGACCCTCATCGCCCGGGCGTTGATGAGCGAACCGCGCCTGCTGCTGCTCGACGAGCCGGCCACCGGACTCGACGTCGCCGCGCGCGAGCACCTGCTCGAGACGGTCGACACCCTGCGCCAGCGCCAGCCGGACCTCGGCAGCGTGATGGTGACCCACCACCTCGAGGACCTGCCCGCGTCGACCTCGCACGCGATGCTGCTGCGCGACGGCGCCGTGGTGGCCCAGGGCCCGGCAGACGAGGTCGTCACGTCCGAGGCGGTGTCGCACGCCTTCGCATTCCCGCTGGCCATCGAGCGGACCGCTGGCCGCTGGCACGCGCGCCGCGCGGAGTAGCCGCACCGCGCCTCCCGTCCGGATCCACCTCTGGTCGGGGAACCGTGCGCCGCGTCGTCCGGACGGCGGGGTGCGCAACCGTCCGTCCGGACGGTGTGACATGTGGTGTTCCAGCGCTTCACTGTTCATGTCGACGGAGAGACCGCCGACACGACCGAACGGAGCACATCGTGAACACCATCAAGAAGACCATCCTCGCCACGTCGGCCGGGCTCGCCCTCGTGGGTGGGGTCGTCCTCGCGCCGCTCACGGCGCACGGGGAACCGGACCGGTCGGAGACCGGTCGGCCGACCACCTCGCAGCAGCAGACCGGCAACCAGGGACAGGACCGGAAGGACCCTCGGACGCCGGACACGAAGGGTTCCGGCGGGAAGTCGGGCTCGACCGGGTCCGGCGCGCGGGGGTCGGGCGGGAACGACGGATCGACCACGCCCGCGGAGAAGAAGAAGCAGCCGCAGTCCGAGCAGCAGCGCCAGCAGCAGCCGGCGGGTGACCGCTTCACCTGCACGAAGGGCACGAAGCCGACACCGGTGTACGGCAAGGACGGACACATCACGCCGGAGAGCGCTCGGCAGCTCCTCGCGGCCGGGTGCAGCGCGAACGACGGATCGGAGCTGGAGGAGGCGGCGAACCCCGACCGCCACTCGGGGAAGAGCACCCCCGGATCTGGCAGCTCGAAGCCGAAGGCCCCGGTCGGGAAGCAGGGCGTCACCCAGCCCCCGACCAAGCTCCCGCGCGTCGCGGGGTGATCCGGCTCGGGGCCGCGGCGCCACGTCGCCGCGGCCCCGCCGTCCCCCCACCGCTGATCCCCGGACCGTCGAAAGGACCGATCCATGACCCTCGACCGCCGTGCGGCGCTCCGTTGCCTCGGACTCACGGTGGGTGCTGCCCTCGTGGCAGGTGCGTCGGCGTGCAGCACCACCTCCACGGACCCGCGTCCGTCACACCCGACGTCACCCGCGCAGGGCCAGTCCCCGCCGAGCCCCACACCGAGCCCTTCCCCGGAGGCGAGCACCGCACCGGCCGGTCCGCCCACCGAGGACCTGCCGGTCGCCGTGCACGACGCCGTCATCGGCGCACTCCTGCCCGGACCCGACGCTGTGGCATCACACGCCGGGCTCCTCGAGCACGACCTCGTGCTGTACGCGGCCCGCGACGGAGAACCGGTCGCCGTGCTCCCCGGGCGCAACTTCCTGCGGGGACCGACCGTCGTCGCCGCGGTGACCACGACCGGCGACTGGACGCTCGTCCTGACGCCCGCCCGGCAGATGCTGCCCTCGGCGGCGGGTGCGTCGGGGGCACCCGCGCAGACGGCGGCGTGGGCGCGGACCGACGAGCTGCCCGCGATGCAGCCAGCCACCGCCTCGGTCACGGTCCGCGTGGCGGAGCAGTCGATGACGATCACGACAGCGCAGGGATCGCACCGGCACGAGGTCGGAGTCGGACAGGACTCCACCCCGACGCCGACGGGTGTGAGCGGCTACCTCCAGGCCCGCTACGTGGACCCCGCGCAGGCGCTGGCGCCCGGGGCGATCCAGCTCACCTCGCTGCACGCGACCGCAGCCGACGAGCCGTACACCGGCACCGACGGCGGGCTCATCGCGATCCACGCCAACCCGGACCCCCGCGGCCGCGTGTCGCACGGGTGCATCCGGGTCCGACCGGATGCCGTCGCGCAGCTCGACGCACTGCCGCTGGGGACGCCGATCGTCGTCCTGCCCTGACGATCAGTCCTGGACCACCCCGCAGCGGAACGCCTCGATGACGATGTGCACGCGGTCACGGACCCCGAGCTTCCGCAGGATGCTCGCGACGTGGCTCTTCACGGTCGCCTCGGAGATGAAGAGGGACCGGGCCACCTCGGCGTTCGACGACCCGTCCGCCAGGGCCCGGACGACGTCGAGCTCCCGAGCACTGAGGGCGTCGAAGGGCGAGGCCGGAGCCTGCTGCGGGCGGGCCGTGAGCAACGCCGGCTTCACCGTCTCGACCAGGCGTCGGCACGCTCGAGGCGCCACGATCGCATCGCCCGCGGCCACCGTCCGGACCGCAGTGCAGAGCTCCGCGGCGGAGCTCTCCTTGAGCAGGTAGCCGCTCGCGCCGGCGGCGAGGGCGCCGAACACGTGCTCGTCGAGGTCGAACTGCGTGAGCACGAGGACCTTGACGGCCGGGAAGCGCTCCGTGATCCGCCTGGTGGTCTCGATGCCGTCGATCCCCGGCATCCGGACGTCCGTCACGACGACGTCCGGCCGGAGGACACCGACCCGTTCCAGGGCCTGGAGACCGTCCTGCGCCTCCCCCACGACGACGAGGTCGTCCGCCGTCCCGATCACCATCGCGGTCCCGGTGCGGAGCAGGTGCTGGTCGTCGACGACGAGGACGCGGATCACCGTGCCACCGCCGTCGAACGACGCTGGGCGGTCGCGAGGTCGCCGCCGGCCGGAGGGACGACCGCCTCCACGCACCAGGTGCCGTCCTCATACCCGGGCCCGACTCGGAGGCTCCCCCCGAGCGTCGCCACGCGCTCGGCCATCCCACGCGTCCCGCGGCCGGACCCGCGCACGGTGGCGACCACACCGTCGTTCAGGACCCGCAGGGAGACCCCGCCGTCCTGGTCGTGGTGGACCTCGAGGTCGACCCGTGCCGGACGTGCGTGGCGCAGCACGTTCGTCAGGGCCTCCTGCACCACCCGGTACACCGTCGCTGCGACCCGCTCGTCCCGCGGCTCCCCCGAGATCGTCGCCCTCAACGGGACGCCGACCGCCCGGACGCGCGCGATCATGGCGTGGACATCGCCGTCGACCGGGTCGCTCTCGGCGAGTCGGACGAACCGTCGGACCTCGGTCATGCCGTCCCGTGCGACGCGCGCGACGTCGTCCAGGAGGCGCATCGCCTCGGCGGGCTCGGTCGTGACACGGCTGCGCGCGACCTCGCTGAGTCGACTGACGACGGCGAGCGAGTTGGAGCAGACGTCGTGGACCTCGAGGGCCAGCGCCGCTCGCTCCTCGGCGCGCTGGGTCGTCCTGCGCTCGATGCGCGACTGTGCGAGGAGCCGGAGCACCCGCCATCGGGCGGCCTGTGCACGGCGCACCGCCAATCCCGCGACGATGCCGAACGTGTAGACGATCAGGCACGTCCAGAACCCTCGTGTCGTCCGGCCGATGAGCTGTGTCGACGCCACGAGCACGGTGAGCGCCACACCGCCCGCGACGAGGGTGTGGCGCCAGGGACGCTCGCTGGCGATGGCGAACAGCCCCATCGCGACACCGAAGGGCTCGCTCCCGATGGACTTCCAGCGGTCGTACCAGTCCACTGCGAGCAGCGCGGGGAGCACGACCCACGGCACGAACCGACGGATCCCGACCAGGGCGACGGTCACGGCGGGGATCGCCAGGTGCCAACCGGTCCAGGTCTGGACGACCCGGTCCCCCTTGTCGACCGACCCGTCGTACGTGAGCGAGTACGTCCAGATGACGCACGCGAAGGCGACGGTCACGGCCAGGTCGACGAGGAGTCGGCGAGCGCGCGCGGAGCGGAAGTACGAAGACAGCGTCGTGTTCAGCACACTGGAACACTACATGTCACTCGGTTTCCGCACCAGCGCGAGCTCGACCGCACCCCGACCTTCACAACGCAACGTCGGCGGTTCCGCGCAGCGGGATGTCGCTGCGCGGAACCGCCGACGTTGCGTCTTGCGAGGGGACTCCTACGCGGTCGCGGCAGCAGCCGCGCGAGCGGCCGCGGGGAGCGCGTCGAGCACGCGGCCGACGGCCTCGTCGTCGTGCGCCGCCGTGACGAACCACGCCTCGAACACGCTCGGCGGCAGGGTCACGCCCTGGTCGAGCATGCTGTGGAAGAACGGTGCGTAGCGGAAGGCCTCCTGCGCGCGGACGTCGTCGTAGTTCCGCGGTGCCTGCTCCACGAACGCGAACGAGAACAGGTTGCCGGCGTGCTGCACGGTGTGCGCGACCCCCTCGGCCGAGAGCGCGGCGCTCGTGGCGTCGGCGATCCTCGCCGCGGTGCGGTCCAGGTGCGCGTACACGTCGGGCGTCGCGGCCCGGAGCGTGGCGGTGCCGGCCGCGACCGCGAGCGGGTTCCCGGACAGCGTGCCCGCCTGGTAGACCGGCCCGAGCGGTGCGAGGAAGTCCATGACCTCCCGACGACCACCGAGCGCGGCGAGGGGCATGCCGCCGCCGATGACCTTGCCGAACGTGACGAGGTCGGGCTTCCACCCGGTGCCCTCCGGGACGGTGCCGTCGGCCTCGAGGCCCCACCAGCCGGCCGGGCCGACGCGGAAGCCGGTCAGGACCTCGTCGACGATGAGCAGCGCACCCTGCGCCCGCGTGATCTCCGCGAGCGCCCGGTTGAACCCGGGCTCCGGCGCGAGGACGCCCATGTTCGCGGCGGCGGACTCGACGATCACGGCGGCGATGCGCTCGGAGTGCTCGTCGAACGCGGCGCGGACGGCGTCGAGGTCGTTGTACGGCAGCACCAGGGTCTGCGCGGCGGTCTCGGCGGTGATGCCCGCACTGCCCGGGAGCGCGAGCGTCGCGACACCCGATCCGGCCTCGGCCAGCAGCGAGTCCGAGTGGCCGTGGTAGTGCCCGGCGAACTTCACGAGGAGGTCGCGGCCGGTGTACCCGCGGGCCAGGCGGATGGCGGTCATCGTCGCCTCGGTGCCGGTCGACACCATGCGGAGCTTCTCGATCGGCCCGTCGCCGTCGACCTGCACGCGCTGCTTCACGAGCTCGGCGAGCTCGGTCTCCCCCGGGGTCGACGCCCCGAAGGACAGGCCGCGGGATGCCGCCTGCTGCACGGCCTCGACCGTGCCGGCGTGCGCGTGCCCGAGGATCGCGGGGCCCCAGGACGCGACGAGGTCGACGTACTGCCGCCCCTCGGCGTCGGTGACGTAGGGGCCGTTCGCCGCGGTCAGGAACCGGGGCGTGCCGCCGACCGAGCCGTACGCGCGGACGGGCGAGTTCACCCCGCCGGGGATGCTGTCCTTCGCGCGGCCGAACAGCTCGTCGTTCGACACCGGAGCGGTGCCGGTGGAAGCGGTGGTGGTCATTCGGGGGCCTTCCCGGTCGAGGCGACGCCGGACACCGCCGCGGTGCTGCCGGACGTGCGCAGGCCGGCCTCCTGGTTGAGCTTCCGTGCGATGTCCACGGCGAAGTACGTCAGGATCGCGTCCGCACCGGCGCGCTTGATGCCGACGAGGGCCTCCATCGCGGCGGCGTCACGGTCGATCCACCCGTTCTGGGCGGCGGCCGTGATCATCGCGTACTCGCCGGAGATCTGGTACGCCCAGACGGGGACCTCGGAGACGTCGGCGGTGCGGGCGAGGACGTCGAGGTAGCTCATCGCAGGCTTCACCATGACGATGTCGGCGCCCTCCTCGATGTCGAGCAGGACCTCGCGCAGGCCCTGCCGGCCGTCGGCGGCGTCGATCTGGTACGTCCGTCGGTCGCCCTGCAGGGTCGAGGCGACGGCCTCGCGGAAGGGACCGTAGAACGCGGACGCGTACTTCGCCGAGTACGCGAGCAGCGCCGTGCCGCTGTGGCCGGCGGTGTCGAGCGCGTCGCGCGCGGCGGCGATCTGGCCGTCCATCATGCCGCTCATGCAGACGAGCTCCGCGCCCGCCTCGGCCTGGGCCACCGCCATGTCGCGGTACCGCAGGAGCGTCGCGTCGTTGTCGACCGAGCCGTCCGCGGCCAGCACGCCGCAGTGGCCGTGGTCGGTGAACTCGTCGAGGCACAGGTCGGACTGCACGACGAGTGCGTCACCGACCTCCTCCTTCGCCACGCGGATCGCGACGTTCAGGATGCCGTCGGGGTCGGTCGCACCGGAGCCCTCGGCGTCCTTCGACGTCGGCACGCCGAACAGGTTCACACCGCCGACGCCCTGCGCCGCGGCCTCGTTCAGCGCCCGGCGGAACGAATCGAGCGAGTGCTGCTGCACGCCCGGCATGCTCGAGATGTCGATCGCATCGGTGGCGCCCTCGCGGATGAACATCGGCAGCACGAGCTCGGCGGGGTGGATCCGCGTCTCGGCGACGAGTCGTCGCATGGCGGGGGTGGCCCGCAGTCGACGGGGGCGGACCTGGGGGAAGCGTCCGGTCACGATGACCTTCCTGTTCTGGGGTTCGGGTGGAGGGTCTCGACGACGGCGTCGAGCAGGGCTTCGGCGGACCGAGCGGCGGCGACCACGTGCACGGGGAGTCCCGCGGCACGGGCGGCGTCGGCGGTGGACGGTCCGATGCACGCGACGTGCGTGCTCGGGTCGAGCGGGGTCATCCGCGCTGCGACCTGTCGGGCGACGCTCCCGCTCGTCACGAGCACGGCGTCCGGTGGGGGGTCGAGGACGATCGGATCGAGGCCCGTCCCCACGGTACGGTACGCCACCACCTCCGACACGGCGATGCCGCGGGCGCGCAGTGCGTCGACCAGGGTGGTCGCGGCGATCTCGGATCGGGGGAACAGCACGGGTCCGGCGTCCGTCGGCAGGGCCGCGGCGAGCCCGGCGGCGGACTCCTCGTCCGGCACCAGGTCGACCGGCCACCCGGCCTGCCGGGCAGCACGCGCGGTCGCGTCGCCGACGCAGGCCACGCGGACGCCGGCCGGGAGGCGCGGCACGCGCCCGGCGACCACGCGCACGGCCGTCGCACTGGTCACGACGAGCCAGGGGGCTCCGGAGCCGACTCCCCCGGGACGCGTGCCGACCGCGGGTGGTGTGTCGTGCCTCCCGGCCGGGGCGTCGACGACGGACGGTCCCGACGCGCGGTCGACGGACGGGGCGAGCGCGGCATCTGCGAACCGGACGAGCGCCGCGTCGAGGTCCGCCGGGTCGGCGGGCGGAGCGTCCGTGATGAGCGGGACGACGACGGGCACGAGCCCGCGCTCCCGTGCCGCGGCGGCGACCGCGTCCCCCCACGCACCGCCGCGCGGGACGAGGACGACCGGGGGCCGTGCCTCGTCCGCGACGCGAGCGGTGTCGTCCGTGGTGACCGCCTAGGCCGTCGTCGTGGAGCTGTCGTCCGCCGGCTGCTCGGCGGCGGGGGTGGCGAGACCGGGCCCGGCGGAGTGGTCGCCCTCGGCAGGGGCACCGGTCACCGTCGACGCCAGGTCCGCCAGCTCGGCGGCACCGTTCTCGAGGAGCTCGGCGGCCACGCGACCGGCGACCTCGAGCGCCTCGTCGAGACGGTCCTGCGCGGACCCGTCGAGGTGTGCCGCGTGCGACGCCGTGCGGTACTCGGAACCGTCCGGGCGGTAGACCGTCGCGGACACGAGCAGCAGCTCGGCATCGACGACCGCCGTGGCACCGATCGGGGCGGAGCAGCCGGCCTCGAGCTTCGCGAGGACCTCGCGCTCGGCCGTCACCGTGAGGCGCGTCGGGGCGTGGTCGAGCTTGCGGAGCGCAGCGAGCAGGCCCTTGTCGGTCTCGTCCGCCCGGATCTCGACCGCGAGTGCTCCCTGGCCGGGAGCGCTCGGCCAGAAGCCGAGGTTGAGGAGCTCGGTCGCCGCGTCCAGCCGGTCGATCCGGCCGAGGCCGGCGGCGGCCAGCACCACGGCGTCGAGGTCGTCGTCAACGCGGCCGAGCCGGGTGTCGATGTTCCCGCGGATGTCGATGACGTCGAGGTCGGGACGCTTCGCCCTGAGCTGCGCGACGCGGCGGGGTGAGCCCGTGCCGACCTTCGCGCCCTCGGGCAGGGTCTCCACCGTTGCGCCGTTCCGGGCGACCAGGACGTCACGGGCGTCCGCGCGCTTCGGGACCGACGCGATCGTGAGCCCCTCGTACGGAGCGGTCGGCAGGTCCTTCAGCGAGTGGACGAGCACGTCGACCTCGCCCGCGACCAGGGCCTCGCGCAGGGCGCTGGCGAAGACGCCCGTGCCGCCGAGGCTCGCCAGCGAGGCGCGGTTCGTGTCGCCCTCGCTCGTCACCGTGACGAGCTCGACCGGACGCCCCGCCGCCCTGGCGAGACGGTCGGCGACGTCCTGCGACTGCGCGACCGCGAGTCGGCTGGCACGGGTGCCGAGCCGGATCGGGGCCGGGCCGTCGGAAGGCGTCGCGCTGTCGGCGTCCGTCACGGGGCGACCCCGGCCGCGGCCGGCTTGAACCCGGCGCGCACGTTCTCGCAGCAGCCCGGACGGCACACGTCGTACCAGGGGCCGATGTCGGTCAGGTGCGGACGCTCGGTCGTCGGCGTGCCGTTGACGCGCTCGAGCACCAGGTCGACGAGGCCGGCGACGTACGCCGGGTCCACGCCGGGCGTCTGCGTGCGGAGCGACCAGAAGCCGAGCTCACCCGCGGTCTCGGTGGCCTCTTCGTCGAGGTCCCACATGACCTCCATGTGGTCGCTCACGAAGCCGAGCGGGACGATGAGCACCGCGCGGGTCGGGCCGCCCTTCAGCTCCTCGTTCATGTAGTCGTTGATGTCGGGCTCGAGCCACGGCTGCGTCGGGGGGCCCGACCGCGACTGGTAGACGAGCTTCCACGCGGGCTTCGACGTGCCCTGCAGGTGCGCGAACTCCGGCTGCTCGAGCAGCTCGTTCCAGGCCTGCTCGAGGACGACCTCGCCGACGGCGAGGTGCTGGGCCTCGTACGCGCCGTGCTCGTCGAAGCCCCGGTAGTCGGGGCCCGACTTCGCCGCGTCGGTGGACGGGATCGAGTGCGTCGAGAAGAGGATGTGCAGCTCGGTCGCGACGTCGAGGCCCTCGTTCTCGCGGATCGCGCGGGCCATGCCGTCGCGCACGCCGTCGACGAACGGGCGCACGAAGCCCGGGTGGTCGAAGAACTGGCGGACCTTGTCGACCTGGATCGTGTCGATCAGGCCGGTCTCGGTGAGCACGCGGGCGTAGTCCTCGCGGTACTGGCGGCAGCTCGAGAACGACGAGTAGGCGCTCGTCGCGATGGCGATGAGCTTGGTGTAGCCCTTGTCGGCGGCCTCGGTGAAGGCCTCCTCGAGGTAGGGCGCCCAGTTCCGGTTGCCCCAGAGCACGGGCATGTCGATGCCGCGCTTCGCGAGTTCGCCCTCGAGCGCCGCCTTGAGCGCGCGGTTCTGCGCGTTGATCGGACTCACGCCGCCGAAGTGGCGGTAGTGGTGCGCCACCTCCTCCAGACGCTCGTCCGGGATCCCGCGGCCGCGGGTGACGTTGCGGAGGAAGGGGATGACGTCGTCCTGGCCCTCGGGGCCGCCGAAGCCGGCGAGCAGGATCGCGTCGTACGCGGTCGGGACCTCGACGTGCTCGGGGCCGTCCGCCGCGGCGGGGGTCGCGGCGAGGACCTTCCCGTTGGTGATCTGGCTGGTGTCGGTCACGACAGCACCTCCGGCAGTTCGGCGGTCGTCACCCGACGACCGGTGAAGAAGGGGACCTCCTCGCGCACGTGCAGGCGCGCCTCGGTGTAGCGCAGGTCGCGCATGAGGTCGACGAGGTCGACCAGCTCGGGGCTCTCGAGCGGCAGGATCCACTCGTAGTCGCTGAGGGCGAAGGTCGCGATCGTGTTGGTGAGCACGCGGCGGTACTTCGCGCCGGCGATGCCGTGGTCGCGGAGCATCTTCGAGCGCTCCTCCTCCGGCAGCAGGTACCACTCGAAGGACCGGACGAACGGGTACACCGTGATCCAGGCCTCGGGGTCCTTGCCGCGCAGGAACGCCGGGGTGTGGCGCTTGTTGAACTCGGCCTCGCGGTGCATGGCCATCGCGTGCCAGACCGGCTCGGCGTCCTGGAACAACGCCGTGCGACGGAGGTCGCGGAGCGCGGCCTGGATCGCCTGTGCGTCGTCGCCGTGCAGCCAGATCATGACGTCGGCGTCGGCCCGGAAGCCGGAGACGTCGTAGAAACCGCGGATCGTCACGCCCTGGTCGGCGGCGCGGGCGACCGCGGCGTCGAGCTCGGCGACGGCGTCGTCACCGACGCGGTGGATCGGCCCGAGCGGACGCCGGAACACGGCCCACAGCGCGTACGCCGTGAGGAGGTTCGGGTCGATCCCGCTCGCCGGGTCGGTCTCGTGCGCCGGGATGCCGCCGTGCGCGGCGGCGTTGTCGGGGACGTTCTCGTGCGTGGCTGCGTGCACGTCGGAGCTCATGGTTCCTCGTCTTGTCGGTTGCCTGGGTCGTGGCTGCGCGCCGCGTCCGGGAGACCACCGATCAGAGGCGGTCTACCGCCGTCGGAGCACCGCTACGACGATACTCCCGACCACCGCCACACCGGCTGCGAGGCCGGCCAGGTACGGCACCGGCTTCTCGTCGATCCCCTGCTTGACCCTGGACGCCGCGATGCCGAGCTGCTTCGGGACGTTGAGCTTGTCCTCGATGGCGTCGAGGGTCTCGAACAGCTGCGTGCGGGTCGCCGCGACGCGGTTCGCCAGGTCGTCGTGCTGATCGGTCACAGGGGTCCTCCGGTGGGGGTGTCGGTCGTCCCGCTCAGGAGCGGGTGATCCGGTCGTGCTGGCCGGGCTTGTTGCCCATGCCCTTCACGGCGTTGATGTCGTCCTTGACGCTGTCGATCGTGCGCTTCGGGGTGAGGGGCAGGCCCTTCTGGAAGCGCTTCCAGCCGACGAAGCCGAGGATGCCGGCCACGATGAGCATGACGACGGCGAGCAGCAGGGCTGCGAGCCACGCCGGCATCACGGTCGCGAGGCCCATCACGGCAGCGGTCAGCAGCACGCCGATCGCGTACAGCACGATGACGAGCGCGCCGATGAGGAGCCCGGCGGCGAGGCCGAACACCTTCGCCTTGGCGATCATCTCGGCCTTCAGCAGGTCGATCTCGCCCTTGACGAGGTTCTTGACCAGCTTCGGGATGTCCCCGACCAGACCGAACAACGATCGCGACTTGCGGTCGCGGGTGTCGGTCATGAGGTGGTCGAGTCCTTCTTCTGGCTGACCTTGCGGACGACCTTCTTGGTCTGCTCACCGACGAACTCGGCGACGTCCGGGCCCTTGTCCTGGATGAACTCCTCGGCCTGGTGCACGCCCTTCTGGACGTTGCCGTTGTTCCAGATCTTGCCGCTGACGGTCTTGATCTGCTCGTACCGCGCCCGTCCGGCTCGCGATCCCAGGACGTACCCGAGTGCGGCGCCGGCGACGAACAGGAGCTTGCCTCGCATGTGCGATCCTCCGTTGTTGAGGGTGTGCGGTGGTCATGCGCCGAACGGAATACGTCCGGCGTTGGTCCACAGTAGCCCTCGGGTGCTCCTCGGTCCGCTCAGGATCCCAGGATGCGTGCAGCGGACGCCCGGGCCGCGGCGACGATGCCCGCCAGACCGCGGCCGGAGGAGGTCTCGCCGATGCCGACGACCCCCTCGGCCAAGCCGGCTGCGGTCAGGTCCGGCCCGTACCAGCGGACGCGGGCGGCGCCCTGCACACGGTCCGCGGTCACGGGGACGCCCAGGAGCGCGGTCGCGTCCCGGACGGCGCGGGCGCCGACGGTGTCCTCCGGGTCGACCGGGAGGCTCGTCCCCACCCCGTCGTCACCGGTCACCGGATCGTGGGGTGCGGTCGCGTAGCTGAGCCGCAGGACGTGGCGGCCCGCGGCCGCCTCGGCCAGCCAGGGCCACTTCACCGTCGCGTGCGTCAGGGCCTTCGCCCCGACCCCGGCGGCCTCCGGGTGCACGAGCATCCCGGTCCCGCGCGGCCCGGCGTCGAGCTCGGGCTGGTCGACGACCAGGGTGACGAGCTCGATGCCGGTGCGGTCGGCCGCCGCGGTCCGGCCCGGGTCGGCCGTCGACGCGAGGACGTGCTGTGCGGGCAGGCGCTCGCGGGTGCCGTCCGCTGCCACGGTCTCGACGGCGAAGCGCTCGACCGCGGTGGCGCGGGTGCCCGTCCGGACGTCGACGCGGTGGGTCTCGAGGTCGGCCACGAGCTCGTCCACGAGCCGGGCGATGCCGCCGCGGATGCCCTGCACCGCCGAGCCCGCGGCGGACCGGGAGCGCAGGGCGAGCACGGCGCGGGCGAGGGAGCCCTCACGCTGCAGGGCCGCACGGAGCCCCGGGGCCACGCGGTCGGGGTCGAGCTGGTCGGGGTGCGTGGAGTACACGCCGCCCGCGACCGGGACGACCAGGTCGTCGAGCACGCGCTCCCCCATGCGCTTCCGCACGAGGGCACCGAGCGACTGTGCCCGGGCACCGACGGGTGACGGCAGCAGCGAGTCCATCTGTGCGCGGAGGCCACCGCCCTGGCCGACCACCGCGAGGACGTCGGCGGCCATCGGGCTGCCCGGGATCCCGAGGAAGCCGGTCTGCGGGATCGGGGCCGTCCGGCCGTCGCGCGTCATCAGCCACGCACCGCGGGGGTCGGGCGACACGACGTCGTTCCCGAGGCCGAGCTCGATCGCGAGCCGCTCGACGGCGTCGGTGCGGGTCGCGAAGGACTCCGCGCCCATGTCGAGGTCGAGCCCGGCGACGGTGTGCCGGCGGATCATCCCGCCCAGGCGCTCCCCGGCCTCGACGAGCACGACGTGCGCGCCGCCCTCGGCCAGGTCACGGGCGGCGACCAGGCCGGCGACCCCACCGCCGACCACGACGACGTCGGTCACGCCGCGGCTCCGGTCCCGTCGCCCCGGCCGTCGCCCAGCCCGTGGACCAGTTCGACCACGCGGGTGAGCACGGTCGGGTCGGTCTCCGGCGGGACACCGTGGCCCAGGTTGACCACGTGCGCACGGGCAGTGCCGCCACGGCGGACGACGTCGCGCACGTGGGCCTCGAGCACCTCCCACGGGGCGGCGAGCATCGCGGGGTCGATGTTGCCCTGCACGGTGACGCCGGTGCCGACGCGACGGACGGCATCGTCGAGCGGGACACGCCAGTCGACACCCACGGCGTCGACCGCGACGGCGTCCGACGGGTCGCCGAGCGTCGTCATCTCGTGCAGGACCTCGCCGCTGCCGACGCCGAAGTGGATGCGCGGGACACCGAGGTCCGCCACGTGCGACAGCGCCGTCGCCGAGTGCGGGGCCACCGAGGCGACGTAGTCCCGGCGGGAGAGCGAGCCGACCCACGAGTCGAAGAGCTGCGCGGCCGAGGCACCGGCTGTCACCTGCGCACGGAGGAAGGCGCCCGAGACGCCGGCGGCCCAGTCGAGCAGCCGTGCCCAGGTCTCCGGGTCGCTGTGCATGAGCGTGCGCGCGCGGATGTGGTCCTTCGAGGGGCCGCCCTCGACCAGGTAGGCGGCGAGCGTGAACGGTGCGCCCGCGAAGCCGATGAGCGGGGTGTCCCCGAGCTCGGCGACGGTGCGCTGCACGGCCTCGGTGATCGGCGCCAGGGCACCCGGGTCGAGCGGGGCGAGCGCGTCCACGTCGGCCGCCGTGCGGATCGGGGACCCGAGCACCGGGCCACGACCGGGGACGATCTCGACGTCCACGCCCGCGAGCTTGATCGGCACGACGATGTCGCTGAAGAAGATGCCGGCATCGACCCCGTGCCGACGGACCGGCTGCAGGGTGATCTCGGACGCCAGCGCCGGGTCGAGGCAGGCGTCGAGCATCGCGGTGCCGACCCGCAGCTCCCGGTACTCCGGCAGCGACCGGCCGGCCTGCCGCATGAACCACACGGGCAGCGTCTCCGGACGGTCCCCGCGGAGCGCCCGGACGAGCGGCGACCCCGAGGTCCTGCCGGTCACGAGCGGGTGGCTGTCGGGCAGGGCGGCGGGTGCGGCGGAGGTCACCCACCGATTGTTCCATCCGCGGCCGGGCACGACCCGCCCCGGACACGGGCGCCACCGCACAGTCTGCTGTGCACGCGGAGGGCGAACAGCCGGTGGCCCGAGCGCGAGTTACGATGGAAGACGTGCTCATCTGTCTCACGGCGTCGCACCGCAACGCCAGCTTCGACCTCCTGGAGCGACTGAGCATCGGCGCACCGACCGCCGCGAGCCGTCTGGTGACGGACTCCGACGTGCTCGACGGAGCCGTCGTCCTCGCCACCTGCAACCGCTTCGAGGCCTACCTCGACATCGCGGGCGACGATCGTGACTCCGCCGTGTCGGCCACCGTCGACGCCGTCGCCACCGCCAGCGACCTCGTGCCCGCCGAGGTCCTCGACTCCGTCAGCGTGCTCGGCGGCGGGGACGTCGTGCAGCACCTGTTCGCCGTGTCCAGCGGACTCGAGTCCGTCGTCGTCGGCGAGACCGAGATCTCCGGCCAGGTCCGCCGGGCACTCGAGGACGCCCGCGCCAACGGCACCACGACGTCCGACCTCGAGCGCCTGTTCCAGGAGGCAGCGCACACCTCCCGCGGCGTCAAGACCCGCACCCGCATCGGTGCCGCCGGCCGGTCGCTGGTCCGTCTCGGGCTCGAGCTCGCCTCGTCGCGCATCACCGACTGGGCCCGGACCCGCGTGCTGCTCGTCGGTACCGGCAGCTACGCGGCCACCACCATCGCCGCGCTGCGCGACCGCGGTGCCGCGAACATCCAGGTCTTCTCGCCGTCCGGCCGCGCGCCCTGGTTCGCCGCGAAGCACGACCTGGTCGCCGCGACCGACCTGCGCCAGGCGATCGGCACGAGCGACGTCGTCATCACCTGCACCTCGAGCGAGGTCCCGGTCGTCGAACCGGCCGACCTCGCCGACGGCCAGCGCCGCATCGTCATCGACCTCGGGCTGCCCCGCAACGTCGACCCCGACGCGGCCCACGTCGAGGGCGTCGAGCTGCTCGACCTCGAGACGATCAGCATCCACGCGCCGATCGCCGAGCTGAACGCCGAGTCCGAGGCGCGTCAGATGGTCGACGACGCCGTGTCGCGCTTCCGTGCGCAGGCGCTCGAGCAGTCGACCACGCCGGCGCTCGTGGCCTTCCGCAAGCACGTCTTCGACATCCTCGACGACGAGATCGACCGCGCGAAGCGTCGCGACGGCGACCCGGAGTCCGTCGAGCAGACCGAACGGGCCCTCCGGCACCTGGTCGGGGTCCTGCTGCACCGCCCCTCGGTGCGCGCGCGTGAGCTCGGTCGCGCCGGTCGCGGCGAGGAGTTCGTCGGGGCGCTCGACGCCCTGTTCGGCGTGCACCCGGAGCCCGAGGCGGAGCTGCCGTCGCCGATCGTGCCGCTCGCGGAGCGCACCGCGCCCGAGTGCCCCGTCTCGACGGACCGCACCGGCGAGGCGGACGCGAGCTGAGCCTCCCGGCAGTCCCCCGCACGTTGCGCGTCAGCGCGCTGCTGCTGGTCCGTGACCGGCAGGTCCTGATGGTGCGCGCCCGCGGACGCGACGTGCTCTACCTGCCCGGCGGCAAGGCGGAGCCGCACGAGACCGACGTCGAAGCCGCGATCCGCGAGGCGCGCGAGGAGACCGGGCTGCACCTGACCGAGGCGGACCTCGAGCCGTTCGGCACGGTGACCGAGGCCGCGCACGGCCAGGGCGAGGGGACGATGGTCGCCATGGCCCTGTTCCGGGTCCGGCCGGGAGGCACCGCCGACGCCGCCTCGCCCGTCGCCTCCGCAGAGGTGGACGAGGTGGAGTGGGTCACCTCGTCGGACGCGGACCGGTGCCCGCCGGCGGGCGTCGAGACGCTCCGCCGGCTGGTCGCCGCCGATCTGGTCGACTGAGGTCCTGACGCCTGAGGATCCGGTCAGCTCCGACCGGTGCCCCTCGGCGCCTCACTCGTCCTTGTCGACGTAGTGCCCGGCCTCGCCGTCCGGCGTGGGCTCGGCCTCGCCGGGGATGTCCGACTCGACGTACTCACCCTCGTCCGCGCCGCCCGCGCCCTGGGGCCGCGTCTCGCCGGGGATGTCGCTGGAGACGAACTCTCCCGCGGGCTCGTGCGACTCGACGTGCTGCTCGCCCGGGATCTCGCTGTCGGTGAAGGCGCCGGCGCGGGTGTCGACGCCGTCCGCCCGACCGTCCTCGCCGCGTGCCTGCTCGTGCTTGCCTGCCATGTTCCGACCTCCGTCGCTCGTGTTCCTGGCTGTGACGCGAGTGTGCCCGTGACGACTGGACGCTCACCGAGTCCCGTGGGTGGGGGCCGGTGTTGCGTCGAGGCATGCACCGCAGCACCCGCACACCCATCGTCCTCGCGAGCACCGGGGTGGTACTCGCCCTCGCGCTCACCGGCTGTTCGTCGGGCGGTACGGACACGGCGCCGACGGCCACCGAGACCGTGACCGCGTCGGCCGGGGGCTCGTCACCCTCCACCGCGACGTCGGCTCCGTCCTCGTCGTCGGCGGCGTCGTCGTCGTCGGGCGGCTCGGCGGGTGGCGGGTCCGGCGGCGACGGTGGCCGGTGCACCACCGGATCGCTGTCGGGCAGCGTCGAGTCCGGCAGTGGTGGGGCCGCCGGCAGCACGTACGTGCACCTCGCGCTCCGCAACACCGGCTCCACGACCTGCACGCTGCAGGGGTGGCCCGGGGTCTCCTTCGTCGGCGGCGGCTCGGGTGAGCAGATCGGCGCCCCGGCCACCCGTGACGAGGCATCGGCGCACCCGACCGTGACGCTGGCGCCCGGCGCAGTGGCCGTCGCACCGCTGAAGATCACCCAGGCGGAGAACTACCCGACGGCGACGTGCGACCCGGTGTCCGCGGACGGGTTCCGCGTGTACCCGCCCGGGTCGACCGAGTCACTGTTCGTGCGCGACTCCGGCATCACGGCGTGCCGGTCGACCGACGCGGGGCTGCTCAGCGTGCAGGGCCTGGTGCCGGAGGGGCAGGCGGCCGACTGAGCCGTCGCGCCCGCCGGCGCCCGTCGCGCCCGCCGGCGCCCGTCTGCGCCCGCCCGTCCGTGCTCGTCCGTGCTGGTCAGCGGCGGGCGGGGGTGTGCACGGCCTCGAGCACCTCGGTGCCCATCGTGCGCAGGGCCTCGACGACCGCGAGCCGCCGCTGCAGTGTCGCGTCGTCGAAGGTCACCGTGACCGCGTAGCTCACCGACGAGCCGGGTCCCCGGAGGATGCCGGCCTCGGCGCGGACGCCGGTCGACGAGCCGGTCACGACGACGGCCTGCAGCCCGTGGTCCAGCGCACGGTGCGCCAGGGGGTCGAGGCCGAACGAGCCCGCCACGAGCGTGGTGTCGCTCGCCAGGCTCAGCCAGCCGAGCACCCGGTTCGACACCGCCTCGTCGACGACCTCGCCGAGGGCCAGGCCGCGCATCAGCCAGGCGAGCTCGCCTGCCGGCGCCACGGAGGCGTCGGGGGCGTCGTCGGGACCGCGCCGGTCCCGCACGCGGTCGATGAGTGCCGTGCGGTCGATGCCGAGCGCCTCGGCCCGCTGCCGCACCGCGTCGATGCCGACGGTCGACAGCAGTGCGTTCATCGCCCACGCGTCCGCCGTCGCCCCGACCAGGGTCGCCAGGTCCGGCACCTGCATCGTCGGTTCCTGCAGGAACTGCCACAGCCCGGCGCCGGTGGCGGTGTCCCGTGCCATCCGCTGGAGCCGGTCGCCGTGCAGCCGGCCGTCCTCGAGCTGCGCCGCGACCTCGATGAGCAGGAGCACGCGACCGAGGCTCGCGACCGGCTGCACCAGGGTGTCGTCGACGGCGAGCAGGGCCTTGCCGGTCGACGTGTCGATGATCGACGCGCTGACGGCGGCACCGTCACGGGCGATCGAACCGAGGGCGTCGACCGTCGCGCCGAACCGCTCGTCGGCCCCGCCACGGTGACGTCCGCGCGCACGAGCGCCGTTCCCGCCGCCGACCTGGTGTCGGCGGCGGGGACGGCGGGAGGCACCGGTGTCGGCGCCCGGCGTCTCGCCCGGCGCAGCGCTGGGTGTCCCGCTGTGGTCAGCGCTCGGCTCGGACGACGGAGCCGCGTCCGGCTCGGTCATCACCAGATCGCGACGCGCTCGGCCGGGTCGAGGTACATCGTGTCCGACTCGGTGACGCCGAAGGCCTCGTAGAAGCCGTCGATGTTCCGCACGATCTGGTTGCAGCGGAACTCGTTCGGCGAGTGCGGGTCGATGCTCAGCAGACGCGCTGCCTCCTCCGGACGGATCGCCATCCGCCAGGCCTGTGCCCAGCTGAGGAAGAAGCGCTCGGCGCCGGACAGCCCGTCCACGACCGGGGGCTCCTGGCCGTCGAGGGACAGCAGGTACGCCTTCCACGCGATCGACAGCCCGCCGAGGTCACCGATGTTCTCGCCGATGGTCAGCGCGCCGTTGACGTGGCCGTCCGGCACCTCGGTCGGTACGAGCGCGTCGTACTGGGCGATGAGGGCCTTCGTGCGCTCCTCGAACGCCGTGCGGTCGGCCTCGGTCCACCAGTTCTGCAGTCGGCCGTCCCCGTCGTACTGCGAGCCCTGGTCGTCGAAGCCGTGTCCGATCTCGTGCCCGATGACGGCACCGATCGCGCCGTAGTTCGCGGCGGCGTCGCGCGACGCCTCGAAGAACGGGAACTGCAGGATCGCCGCCGGGAAGACGATCTCGTTGAACCCCGGGTTGTAGTACGCGTTGATCGTCTGCGGGGTCATGAACCACTCGTCGCGGTCGATCGGCTTCCCGATCTTGCCCAGCTCGCGGTCGACCGCGAAGCTCGCGACGGCCCGGACGTTGCCGATCAGGTCGTCGGGGCTGACCGACAGGGCCGAGTAGTCGCGCCACGTCACCGGGTAGCCGATCTTCGGCGTGAACTTGTCGAGCTTGTCGAGGGCACGGGCGCGGGTCTCGTCGGTCATCCAGTCGAGCGCGGTGATGCTCTGCCGGTACGCCTCGACCAGGTTGGCGACGAGGTCGTCCATCTCGGCCTTGGACGTCTCGTCGAAGTGCTCCTGCACGTAGATGCGACCGACGGCCTCGCCCATCGCGCCCTCGACCAGCGAGACGCCGCGCTTCCAGCGCTCGCGCTGCTTCGGCGCACCGGTGAGCGCCGTGCCGTAGAACGAGAAGTTCGTGGCGGACATCGCGCTCGTCAGGTACGCCGCGGAGCCGCGGATGACCTGCCAGCGCAGCCAGTCCTTCCACGCGTCGAGCGGCTGGGAGCGCAGGAGCTCGGCCAGGCCGGTGATGAACGACGGCTCGCGCACGACCACGGTCTCGAAGGCGCCCGCCGGGGCACCGATCGCCTGCCACCACAGGTGCAGGTCGGCGCCGTTCGCGAGCGCGGCGACCTCGTCCCAGGTCATCTTGTTGTAGGTCTTCTGGCTGTCGCGGGTCGTCACGTTGTCCCAGTGCGCCGCGGCGAGCGCCGTCTCCAGCGCGATGACGGCCTCGGTGCTCTGCCCGGCGTCGGCGAAGCCCGCGAGCGGGAACATCGACGCGACGAACTCGCGGTACTTCGACCGGATGTCGGCGAAGCGCTCCTCGCGGTAGTACGACTCGTCGGGCAGGCCCAGGCCGGACTGCTCGAGGAAGACGACGTACGACTCCGGGTCACCCGGGTCGTTGTCGACGAAGAGCTGGACGAAGCCGGGCAGGCCCAGGCGCTCGAAGCGTCCGACCATCGCGATGACGTCGTCGGTGGTCTCGACGGCGTCGATCTCGCCGAGCAGCGGGTCGATCGGTCCGGTGCCGAGGGCCTCGAGCCGCTCCTCGTCGGTGAAGGACGTGTACAGGTCACCGACCTTGCGCTCCTCGGTGCCGGGTGCGGCCTGCTGGGAGCGCTCGACGATCTCGCGCACGGCGACCTCGGCGTCCTCGGCGAGCACGGTGAACGAGCCGTACCGCGCCTTGTCGTCGGGGATCGGCGTCTGCGCGATCCACGTCCCGTTCACGTGCCGGTAGAGGTCGTCCTGCGGGCGGACGGCCGGGTCGAGCTCGTCGGTGTGGATCCCTGAGGTGCGTGCGACGTCGGTCATGCGCTCCACGATAGCCACCGGGTCCGCGTCGGGACGGAGCCAGCAGTGTCACGTCAGGACGCGCGTGCCGGCTCCTGCGAGCCCCAGGACGCGCGCGTACGTTCTGCTCGGTGGGATCCCGACCGAAAGCGAACGCACCGTCGCGCGACGACGAGCAGCAGCCGCACGACCCGTACGCGAAGCGCCCGGGCTACGTCACCGGGGTCGACGGCCGCACCGACACCTGGACGACCGCGTCGGTCGCCGGCATCGTCACGGGCATCGTGGTGCTGTTCGTGTCGGGGTTGCTCCAGGCTCCGAGCCCGATCGCGTACGGAGCTGCGGTCGTGATCGGTGCCGTCGTCTGGTTCGGTGTGCGTGCACGTCGCCGAGCCGCTGATCGTCGCGACGGCCGGTCTCCCGACGCGGTGGCGCAGGCCCGCTCCCGGGCGGTCGCCGACGCGAACGGCGGACGACGCTTCCTCGTCGCGCAGAACCCCGTCGTCGTCATCGTGATGGGTGGCGTCTTCCTCACGGTCGCGGTCGTGCAGCTCGTCGCGAGGGGGCTGTCCGCCGGCGCGGTCGCCGTGGCGGTCCTCCTCGCCGCCTCCGCCGTGTTCTTCGTGGTGCAGGGCATCGGGACCCTCGTCGTCCGGCGTCGCGAGGAGTCGCGGGGCGTGGACACCGGCGGGCACTAGCACCAGCGGGACCCGCGAGCCCGCACCGTGAGCCGCGCAGCCGCTACGGTGCTGCCATGGGACTCGGCTGGAAGCTGCACGGTGACGGCGCGACCGTCTCCTCCTCGACCATCGTGGCGCCGGACGAGCGCCTCTCCTGGGGACGCACCATCGGGCTCGGCGTCCAGCACGTCGTCGCGATGTTCGGTGCCACCTTCCTCGTGCCGCTCATCACGGGCTTCCCGCCCTCGACGACCCTGCTCTTCAGCGGCGTCGGCACGATCCTCTTCCTGCTGATCACCGGCAACCGGCTGCCGAGCTACCTCGGCTCGTCGTTCGCCTTCCTCGCCCCGATCGGCGCCGCGACGAAGATCGGCGGCATCCCGCTCGCGC
This sequence comes from Curtobacterium sp. 179-B 9B NHS, assembly GCF_045370965.1. Taxonomy (NCBI): domain Bacteria; kingdom Bacillati; phylum Actinomycetota; class Actinomycetes; order Micrococcales; family Microbacteriaceae; genus Curtobacterium; species Curtobacterium sp. 179-B 9B NHS. The sequence goes on along the minus strand of NZ_JBIQDQ010000003.1, from coordinate 165,376 downwards.
TGTCCGGGATCATCGTGGTCGGCGTGCTGCTCGCCCTGGTCGGCGCGATCGTGCACCTCGCCGGGGCCGGGTGGATCGACCGCCTCATGCCCCCGGTGGTGTCGGGAGCGATCGTCGCCCTGATCGGCTTCAACCTCGCGCCGGCCGCCCGCGACAACTTCGCGAAGGCCCCGGTCGTCGCGCTGATCACCCTCGCGGCGATCATCCTGGTCACGGTGCTGTTCAAGGGACTGCTCGGTCGCCTGTCCATCGTCATCGGTGTCCTCGTCGGCTACGTCGCCGCCCTGCTCTCCGGCCAGGTCGACCTGTCGACGGTCAGCGCCGCCCCGTGGATCGGCCTGCCGACCTTCACCGCCCCGGCCTTCGACCCGGGCCAGCTCGCGATCTACCTCGGCTTCGTGCCGGTCGTGCTCGCCCTGGTCGCCGAGAACGTCGGTCACGTCAAGGGCGTCGGACAGCTGACCGGCCGTGACCTCACCCCGCTGACGGGTCGCGCGCTCTTCGCCGACGGCGTCTCGACCGTGCTCGCCGGTGCCGGCGGCGGTTCCGCCACCACGACCTACGGCGAGAACATCGGCGTGATGGCTGCGACCCGCGTCTTCTCGACGGCCGCGTACTGGGTCGCCGCGATCGTCGCGATCCTGCTGGGGCTGTCGCCGAAGGTCGGCATGGTCATCTCCTCGGTGCCGGCCGGGGTGCTCGGCGGTGCGACCACCGCCCTGTACGGACTGATCGGCGTCATCGGCATCCGCATCTGGGTCGAGAACCGCGTCGACTTCGCCAAGCCGAAGAACCAGCTGACCGCCGGCATCGCGCTGATCATGGGCATCGCCGACTTCACGTTCTCGTTCGGCGGCGCGACCTTCGGCGGCATCATCGTCGGCACGGTCGCCGCGATCGTCGTCCACCACCTGATGGACCTGGTCGGGCGGGCCCGCGGCACGGACCCGGCGACGCCCCGCGCGTCGGACGAGGCGCGCGCCGCCACCGGGGCGATCCCGGCAGAGCCGCGCGCGGACTGACGGCGGGACCACCGGACGGGAGGCCCGTGGCGACCCCGCCACGGGCCTCCCGTCCGTTCCGTCCGCGGTCCGGTCCTGCGCGCACCCGCCCTGTCGGCCAGCGTCAGCGGAGACCGACCACGCCGACGGTGAGCTGGACCACCGCCAGGACGGCGAGCACCGCGACCAGTCCGACGGAGCCCCACCGGGCGATGCCCGCGCGCACCGCGGCGAGGGGACGGCGAGCGCGACGACCGGCCGCGAGCACGAGGACCACGGGCAGCACCGTCGTCGACGCGGCGACCACGACGAAGGCCGCGCCGGCGAGCAGTGCCTCGCCGGGGTCGGGCTCGGCGTCCCCGAACGCGAGCCCCGCGGTCAGGGCGAGCACGACCGCCTTCGGGTTGCAGAACAGCAGCATCCCGAGCCCGAAGCCGTGCACCGGACCGACCCGCTCGACCACGTCCGCCCAGCGGGTGCTCGACGGGGAGCCGTCCGGCAGCCGGCGGACCGTCCACTGCCAGACCGCGAGCGCGGCGAGCACCACCCCGGCGACCACGGCGACGATCGCCTGGACGGACGAGCCACCGGCCGTCTGCACGGGGAGCCGCTCCCCCACCGCGACCGCCAGGACGAGCGCCGCGGCGACGGCCACGGTCCATCCGGCGGTGCAGGCGACGGCGGGGGCGGAGCCGCGACGGTGCCCGAGCAGGACGACCACGGACGCGACGGGCAGCGGGCTCAGGGCGATGCCGACGGCGCCGGGCGCGAGCGCGAGGAGGTCCACGCGCGCAGCGTACCGACGGCGGGACGGACCGGTGCTGCTCCGACTCCGGCAGGATGGTCCGGTGCCACGACCGACCTCGCCCGCCGCGACGACCGAGCGTCGGTCGGTCGACCGGGACATCGTCCGGCTCGCGCTGCCGGCCCTCGGCGCGCTCGTCGTCGAGCCGCTCTTCCTGCTGACCGACACGGCGCTCGTCGGACACCTCGGGGCGACGGCGCTGGCTGCCGTGGGCCTGGCGAGCGTCGTGCTGCAGACGGTGACCGGACTGCTCGTCTTCCTGGCGTACTCGACGACCCCCGCGGTGGCCCGGGCGCTGGGCGGCGGCGACCGTCGCGGAGCGGTGCACGCCGGCATCGACGGGATGTGGCTCGCGCTCGGGCTCGGTGTCGTGCTCGCACTCGTCGGCTGGCCGCTCGCCGGACCGCTCGTCGAGCTGTTCGGCGCCGCGGCGGAGGTCTCGACCGCGGCGACCGCGTACCTGACGGTGTCGCTGATCGGGCTCCCCGGGATCCTGGTCGTGACGGCCTCGACCGGACTGTTGCGGGGCCTGCAGGACACGCGGACACCCCTCGTCGTGGCGACGATCGGCTTCGTGGCGAACGGGCTGCTCAACGCCGTGCTCATCTACGGCGCCGGCTGGGGCGTCGAGGGGTCCGCCGCCGGCACCGTGATCGTGCAGTGGGCGATGGCCGCCGTGTACGTCGTGATCGCCGTGCGTGCGGCCCGGGCATCGGGTGCACCGCTGCGACCGGGCGCGTCCGGCGTCGTGCGGGCGCTCCGGTCCGGGGCGTGGCTGTTCCTGCGCACCGCGTCGTTGCGCGTGGCGATGCTCGCGACCGTGGCGACCGCCTCGGGCCTGGGCACGACCGGCCTGGCGACCACCCAGGTCGGTCTCACGGTGTTCTCGACCCTGGCCTTCGCACTCGATGCCCTGGCGATCGCCGGGCAGGCGCTCGTCGGCCACGGGCTCGGCGCGCGCGATCCCGACCGGGTGCGGCTGGTCACGAGCCGGCTCGTGCTGCTCGGCATCGTCGGCGGGGCACTGCTCGGGGTGCTGACCCTCGCGGTGAGCGGACTGCTCGGACCGGTCTTCTCCGACTCCGCCTCGGTGCGCTCGGCCCTGCCGCTCGTGCTCGTCCTCATCGCCGTCGGGATGCCCGTCGCCGGCTACGTGTTCGTGCTCGACGGCGTGCTCATCGGTGCCGGGGACGCGCGCTACCTCGCCGTCGCCGGGCTCGTGAACCTGGTCGTGTACCTGCCGCTGCTCTGGTGGGTCGGCGGGACGCTCGCCGGGCTCTGGGCGGCCTTCGCGCTCGGTTACATCGGCGTCCGGGCGGTGACCCTCGGGGTGCGGGCGCACCGTCGGGGCTGGGTCGAACAGGCGCTGGCGCGGTGAGCGGGCACACGGGCGGGCGCGCGGACGGGCACGGGCGCGTCGCGTCGTCGGCGCTGCTCGCCACCGTCGGCATCGGCGTGCAGGGGCTCGCGAAGCTGCTCGTCACCGTCGTCGTCGGCCGGGTGTTCGGCACCGAGACCCTCGGGCAGACCACCGCCCTGCTCTCCCTGTCGGTCTTCACCGCGCTGCTCTGGCCGAACGCCGCGGGGAACACCGCGTCGAGGGTGCTGGCGATCGCACTGCGCGGCCGTCGCTCGGACGCCGCGGTGAACCGGCTGCTCGGGGCCTCGATGGCGGTGTCGAGCGCCGTGCTCGCCGCCGTGACCGTGCCGGTCGCGCTCGCCTGGGGAGCGAGCCCGGGCATGGTCGTCGGCGGGGTCGGGGTCGTGGTCGGGTACGGCCTGTACTGCTACGCCCGCGGAGCGCAACTCGGGTACGACCGGGCGCCACGCGTCGCACTGTGGGACACGGTCACGAGCCTGCTCGCCCTCGGATTGCTCGTCGCAGCGTGCGTCGCCCGGCTCGAGCCCCTCGTACTGCTGCCGCTGGCGGTCGGGTACACCGTGTTCGCCGTCGCCTGCTGGCCGCGAGGGAACCGTGCTCCCGGCGCACCGGAACCGACCGCAGGGGTGCTCGCCTTCGCGGCCTGGAACGTGCTCGCGGTCGTGACCTCGAACGGGCTGCTGCAGCTGACGATGATCTCGGCGCAGGTCTCCGTCTCGGCGCACGAGGCCGGTGTCTACGCGGCGGCGTTCACGCTGGCGACCCCGGCGTCGATGGTCGGCCAGGCGCTGGGCCAGGTCCTCGTGCCGGCGTTCGCCCACCGCTCGGACGGCGGGTCGCTGCGCGCACGCGGGGTGCTCCTGCTCGTCGGCGGCTTCACCGGCGGGACCGCCGTGGTGTTCGGGCTCGTGGCGTGGCTCGCCGGGTGGTTCCTGCCGCTCGTCTACCCCGCCGAGGGGGCCGAGGCCGTGTCGGACCTGCGGTACCTGATGGTCGGCGTGTGGGTGTTCACGGTCGGGCTCGTGCCCGCGGCGCTGCTGCTCGCGTCCGGGCGGTCGCGGCAGGTGGCGCTGGCGTCGGTCGCCGGGTTCGTCGTCGGGGTGGTGCTCATGGCGGTGCTCGCTCCGACGTGGGGCGTGGCCGGGGGCAGCACGGGGTTCCTGGTCGGGAGCGCGGTGAACCTCGTCGCCGTGGTGGTGCTCGGGCTGCGCGGGCCGCGGGCGGGAGGAGTGCGATAGATTGTTATGAAAGACGTCTTTCATAACAGATCATCGGAGGCCCATGCAGCCGAGCCCCTACACACCGGGTGAGATCGCCCGCGCCGTTCCCGGGCGCGCCCTCCAACTCGCCGATCTGGACGAGCGCCTGTCAGTCCTGGTCGACCTCCACCGTCTGGTGGGTCGGATCCGGGTGGACCACGCCGCGCGAGGCTTCGGGAAGACGTCACTGCTCCGCGAGTACCAACGCCGGGCTTCTGCGCGCGGCGCGACCACCGTGTGGGTGACGGCAGGTGAACCGCAAGGGCTCGTCGAGCAGATCCTCGACGAGTTGCGGCGGACCGTCGGAGCTGCCGGCGCCCCGCACGGCAGGGCTCTCCGCGAGAAGGTCGAGTCACTCCGGCTCTCGCTCGGGGTGCCGGGCGTCGCCACCGCGACGGGCACCTTCCGCTCGACGGCTCCGGACGACGAGCGCGCTCGTGCGGGCGCCCGCGGCCTCGAGGACGTCATCCGCGCCGCCACGACGGAGCGGCCGCTCGTCATCTTCGTCGACGAGATCCAGTCAGCGGACGCGGCAGGCCTCCGCACGCTGGTCTACGCCTGGCAACACCTCCAGGCGGAGGGTACGGACGTCCCCGCCGCGGTCTTCGCCGCTGGACTGCCGAACGCGCCGGAGACCATCGCCGAGATCGTCACCTTCAGCGAACGCCTCGCGTACCGACCGCTCGGCCCCCTGCATCGTGATGCCGAGGAGATCGCACTGGTCGGACCGGCTCGCCTCCTCGGAGTGCAGTGGACGCCGGAAGCCGTCGACCGCGCGTTGTCGATCGCGCAGGGCTACCCGTACTCCGTCCAGCTCATCGCCGACTCCGCGTGGGCGGCTGCAGGGCGGCCCGATCCGGGAGCGGTGATCGACGTCGGTTCGGTCGAGACCGGACACCGTTCCATGCAGGCCGACCTGGAGGCGCTCTTCCGGGCGAGGTGGTCGGCGTGCTCGACCTCGGAACGGCGTCTGCTGACGGCGATGGCACGGCTCGGCGACGGTCCGACTTCGCGGGCGTCGATCGCGGAGGCGCTGGGGACCGGGACGAACCAGCTCTCCACGCCGCGGGCGCGGCTCATCGACAAGGGACTCGTGCAACCAGCCGACCGGGGGATGCTCCAGTTCACGATCCCCGGGTTCGCCGCCTTCATCCGTTCCGAGTACTCCTGAGGGACCGGCGGCCGGAGCCCTCGAGTGGCGAGCGAGCCGTCAGGACGCCGCGAGTCCCACGTGCGGCTCCAGCCACGCCATCCCGGCAGCGATGGCCGCGCGTGCCATCGCCCAGTCGTGCCCGCCTCCCGGCACGACCCACCGCGTCACGTGCATGCCCGCCGCAGCAGCGTGCGCGGCGACCACGGGCATCGCCGGACCGTAGTGCCGGTCCAGCTGCGCAGCGGTGAAGAACGCGGACGTACCCGTGTAGGGGCCGTGCTGGGCCATCACCGCGATCGGTTGCGCCGCACGCCAGGCCGCGACGCTGCCGCCGAACCCGTGCAGGGTCTCGGCGCGGGTCAGCTCGGTCGGGCCGAGCTCACCGGAGACGTCGATCACGTTGCCGAAGCGCTGTGGATCGCCCGCCCCGAGCTGGATCGCGCAGGTGCCGCCCTGCGAGAACCCGCCGACGGTCCACGCCGTGGCACCGGTCTGCACGCGCAGGTGACTCGTGATCCACGCGGGGACGTCCTGCTCGAGGTACGTCCGGCTGTTGCCGAGCGGCCCGTCGACGCACATCGGGTTGCCCGATCGTGGGCCGAGCTGATCGGGCACGACGACGATCGGCGCGAGGCCGCGGTGCAGGCCGGCGATCGCATCCATGGTGTGTGCGATGTGCCCGCCGGTCTCGACGTCGTCGGGGCCCGCGCCCCGTGACTGCCCCGACATGAGGACGGTGACGGGGAGTGGTGGCGGATCGGCGACCAGTGCCGCCGGTGGGAGCCAGAGCAGGGCGTCCCGCGCGACGAAGTGCGACCGGGTGCCCGGGATGGCGACGTGCAGCAGGCGCCCCTGCTGCGGGAGGTCGGCGGGCGGGGTCCACGTCGTCGCGAGGTCGACGCTCGACGGTTCGCGCGACGTCGGGCGCTCGGTGGCGGGGATGCCGCGGGAACTCGTCGGCACACTAGGGGTGCGCTGCGGCGCGATCAGCGTCGCGCTCGGTGCCGGAGCAGCAGTCGCCTGGTCGGACGACCCCACCGATCGCACGACGACGACGGTGAGCGCGACCGAGACGAACGCGACCACCAGGACCACGACGAGCCACACCAGGTCCCGGGAACGATCGATCGGCTGCACGTGACGGAGCGTAGGGAGCGCTCCTCGTGAGCAGTCGGTGGCAGGGGCCTGCGGCGCTGAGGAAACCCCCAACCGACACCCAGCCGGGGCCGCGCCCTGCCATCCGCTACCGTTGGGGCACGCGACAGCGGACTCGACGAGGGGGAACCGATGAGTGACGACCAGTACCCGGGGCAGGGGAACCAGGGCCAGCACCAGCCGCAGTACGCGCCGGCGCCGCAGTACGGGCAGCCGACGCACGTGACGGTCGGCTACCAGCCCGCTCCGCCGCGTGGTCTGAGCATCGCGAGCATGGTGCTCGGCCTGGTGTCGATCGTCCTGGGGTTCACCTTCCTCGTGCCGCTGGTCGGGTTCGTCCTCGGCATCGTCGGCCTCCGGAAGGAACCCGCCGGTCGCGGGATGGCGGTCACCGGTCTGATCCTGAACGGGCTCTTCGTCGTGGGGTGGGCGCTGCTCGTCATCTTCGTGATCGGCATCGGCGCAGCGGGCATCGCCACCAGCGGCACCTCGGGCGCCTAGCCCCCAGCGCTCCGACAGGAGGCGCGCGGGTCGCGGACCCGGGCGCTCAGTCGCCGACCGCCCGGCGCACCGGCCCCGTCGTGTCGCCCACGCGCAGCTCCGACCGGAAGGCCGCCGGCTGCGGCTCGTCGCCCTCGAGCATCGCGAGCGCGGCGCGTGCGGCGGCCCGACCCTTCTGCTCGAACGGCTGCACCAGCGTCGTGAGCTGCCGGATCGGCGAGCGGTGGAGCAGGCTGTCGTCGACCGTGATGCCGTCGAAGCCGACGACGCTGACGTCCTCGGGCACCCGGAGTCCCGCGTCGAGCGCTGCCGAGACGACCCCGACGGCGAGCAGGTCGCTCTGCGCGATCACCGCGCTCGGGACCGGTCCGTCGCCGGTGAACAGTGACTGTCCGGCGATCCGGCCCTCCTCGACGGAGCTGGCGGCGGCCTCGACCGCGACGGCGTCGGGGTAGACGCCGCGCACACCACGGAGACGCTCCAGGGTGGTGTGGGCGACCCCCTCCGCCTCGCGCGCTGCGTCGACGGGGCCGCGGCGGCGCTCGGCGTCGAGCGGGAGGGTGACGACGGTGACCGCGGTGTGGCCGAGCTCGCGCAGGTAGTCGGCGGCACGACCGGAGGCCTCGCGGTTGTCGAGCTGGACGGGGACCGCGCCCTCGATGTCGTCGGCCTCGATCGCGACGACGGGGATCTGTCGTCGGCGGAGCACGGCGACCGCAGGGTCGATCCGCACGTTGCACCCGACCAGGACGACGGCGTCCATCGGGGCGTCGACGATCGGCCCGGCGCCGTGCTCGTCGTCGAGGGGGCTGCGCACGAGGAGCAGGGAGGCGCCCGCCTCGCCCGCGACCTCGGCGATGCCGTCGAGCGTCAGGACGTTGACCGGGTCGCGGAACGCATCGCTCAGCCGCTCGTCCATCACGACGCCGATCACCCCGGACCGCCCCCGGCGGAGCGAGCGCGCCCGCGGGTCCGGGCCCCCGTAGCCGAGCTCGGCAGCGGCGGCGAGCACCCGGGCCCTCGCGTCCTCGGACACCGGGCCGGCACCGCTGAAGGCGAGGGAGGCGGTCGACGGTGCGACCCCTGCTGCACGGGCGACCGCGGCGAGCGTCGGTCTGGGCCCACGGCGCACGGGACCGTCGGCGTGGTCGCGGGGGTTCGTCGCCCCGGACGCGCCGGGTGCTGTTGCCGGGTGGTCCATCGCCCGTTAGCGTAGTCACACGAACCGGTCGAATCGATTCGACCGGACAGCCGCAGGCAGGAACCCGACCAGGGACGGCCTCGCTGGCGGCCCACGACACGACCAGCACGAGACCGGAAGCTCCGCATGACGACGACGTCCACCCGAACCGCCCCGACGACCCGCACCTGGATCATCGCGGTCTTCGTGGCCTTCACGCTGTCCGGCCTGGCCATCGCCACCTGGCTCGGACGCATCCCCAGCGTGCGCGACTCCCTCGGTGCCACCACCTTCGAGATGGGCCTGCTCGTGCTCGGCATGGCGGTCGGCTCGATCGGCGGCCTGACCTTCGCCGGCCACATCGTCGCGAAGGTCGGCGCCCGCCGGGGCGTGCAGGTGGCGTCGGTCTGCCTGGCGGTCGGCCTCGTCTTCGCGGGCGTCGCCGTCACCGCCGGCTGGGGCTTCGCCGCGATCTGGATCGGTCTCATCGCGTTCGGCTTCGGCAACGGCCTGGTCGACGTGTCGATGAACGTCTCCGGCGCCGCCGCCGAGAAGGCCGGTGGTCGCACGATCATGCCGCTCTTCCACGCTGCGTTCAGCGTCGGCACGCTCGCCGGTGCCGGGCTCGGCGCCCTGACCGAGGCGCTCGACGTCCCCGTCGTGCTGCACTTCGCGGTGCTCGGCGTCGTGGTCTGCCTGGTCATGCTCGCGGCGGCGTCGCGCTTCGGGGACGAGCACCGGTACGAGGAGCACGAGTCCACCGCGACCAGCCCGACCCCGGTGCAGCTCACACGCTGGCAGGTCTGGGCACAACCGTCGACGCTGCTCATCGGTGTGATCGTGCTCGGCATGGCGCTGGCCGAGGGCTCCGCCAACGACTGGCTGCCCCTCGCCATGATCGACGGGCACGGACTCGACAACGCCGCCGGCTCCGCCGTGCTCACGGTGTTCCTCGCCGCGATGACCGCCGGACGCATCGCGGGCAGCCCGCTCATCGACCGGTTCGGCCGGGTGCCCGTGCTCCGCGTGAGCGCCGCCGTCGCTGTGGTCGGCCTCGGGCTGCTCATCTTCGTGGACGTGATCCCGATCGCGATCGTCGGTGTCGTCCTCTGGGGCCTCGGTGCGAGCCTCGGCTTCCCGATGGGCATGTCCGCCGCCGCCGACGACCCCCGCTCGGCAGCGCTCAAGGTCAGCGCCGTGGCGACGATCGGCTACGTGGCGTTCCTCGCCGGTCCGCCGCTGATCGGCTTCCTCGGCGAGCACATCGGCCTGCTCGGCGCGCTGCTCGTGGTGTTCGTGTTCATCATCGCCGCCGGCCTGGCATCGGGTGCGGCGCGCGAGACCGGCGCGGCGGCCGAGACGCTGCGGAAGCGGCGCGGACGCGACGACGGTGACCACGGGGCGGCACGCGACCAGCAGCCGGACGCGGCGCAGCCCGGCGGGGGCGAGCCGCGCCTCCAGACCGACCGCCCGCACCACGGGACGGACGACACGATGGCGGACCCCGCCGCGTCCGGTGGGACGCGCGCCGACCGTTAGGATCGCCGGGTGCGTCTCGTCATCGCCCGCTGCTCCGTCGACTACGCCGGACGCCTGTCGGCCCACCTGCCGCTCGCGACCCGTCTGCTCATGCTCAAGGCGGACGGCTCGCTGCTCGTCCACTCGGACGGCGGCAGCTACAAGCCGCTGAACTGGATGAGCCCGCCGTGCTCGATCGAGATGACCGAGCCCGACGAGGAGCAGGCGAGCGCCGGCATCACCCAGGTCTGGACCGTCACGCAGAAGAAGACGCAGGACAAGCTCATCGTCAGCCTGTACGAGGTCGTCGCGGACGAGAGCCACGACCTCGGCGTCGACCCCGGTCTGGTGAAGGACGGCGTCGAGGCGCACCTGCAGCAGCTGCTCGCCGAGCAGATCGAGCTCCTCGGCGACGGGCACACGCTCGTCCGACGTGAGTACATGACGGCGATCGGTCCGGTCGACATCCTGGCGCGCGACGACGCGGGGGCGAGCGTCGCGGTCGAGATGAAGCGCAACGCCAACATCGACGCCGTCGAGCAGCTCACGCGGTACCTCGAGCTCATGAACCGCGACCCGCACCTGCGGCCGGTGCAGGGCGTCCTGGCCGCGCAGACGGTCGCACCGCAGGCCCGCACGCTCGCCGAGGACCGCGGCATCCGCGTCCTCGTGCTCGACTACGACGCGATGCGCGGCATCGAGGGCGGGCACACCCGCCTGTTCTGACGGTCGCGTGGCGCGTTCGGCACGCGTTCTGCGACACCGCACCCGTCGATCGACGCGAGCGATGTCGCAGGACCGGCACCGAGCCGGGAGGCTCGCCCCACCGCCCTGCGCGCCCACCGGCCCGCCCCGTGGTCGGCCCCACCGCCGCGACTAGGCTGGTCAGGACATGACGCGCCCCTACTCCGCCATCCTGTTCGACCTCGACGGGACCATCAGCGACTCCGCCCCGGGGATCCTCGAGAGCATGACGCACACCTTCCGCACGGTCGGCGTGCCCGTGCCGGACCACGCGACGCTGATGTCGTTCGTCGGCCCGCCGATCATGGACACCTTCCGGACGGCGATGGGCATGGACGACGCCGGTGCGGAGCGGACACTCGCCGTGTACCGCGAGCACTACCTGTCGCACGGGGCTCTCGACTCGGCGATGTTCACGGGCATGGACGTCGTGCTCCGCACCCTGCACGAAGCCGGACTGCCGCTGTCCACCGCGACGAGCAAGCCCGAGACACCGGCCACGGTGATCCTCGACCACTACGGCCTGACCGGGTACTTCGACTTCGTCACCGGCGCGAGCGACGACGAGGTCCGGAGCGCCAAGGCCGACGTCGTCGCCGAGGCCCTGCGACGACTCGAGGCGGCCGGCCACGACGTCAGCCGCCCGGTGCTCGTCGGCGACCGGCTGCACGACGTCGAGGGCGCCCACGTGCACGGCGTGCCGGTCGTCTTCGCCGAGTGGGGCTACGGCTCCCCCGCCGAGGCCGAGGGCACCGTCGCCCGTGCCGCCACCCCGCTCGACCTGCTGCCGATCCTGCTGCCGGACGCGGCGGCGTGAGCAGGGACCGGTGAACACCGTCGCCCGTCGCGGACTCCGCGGTGCGGCCTGGCTGCTGCCGGCGGCGATCGTCCTCATCGCCCTCAACCTGCGCGGGCCGATCGTGGCCCCGGCGCCGGTCATCGGCGACCTGCGCGTGGACCTCGGGCTGACCGCGACGATCGCCGGGCTCCTGACGACGATCCCGGTCCTGTGCTTCTCGCTGGCGACACCGTTCGCCAGCTGGGTGATCGCGAAGGCCGACCCGGAGCGTGCGGTGTCGCTGGCGCTCGTGATCGTGCTCGCGGGCACGGTCGTCCGGTCGACCCCGTCAGCGGCGGCGCTCCTGGTCGGCACCGCGATCATCGGCATCGGCATCACGATCGGCAACGTCGTGATCCCGGTGGTCATCCGACGGGACACATCGCCCGAGCGCGTCGGGCTGGTGACCGGCGTGTACACGTCGGCGCTCAACGTCGGGTCGATGATCACCTCGCTCGGCACCGCCCCGATCGCTGCCGCGTGGGGGTGGCCGGTCGCCATCGCCGTGTGGGCGGTGTTCGCCGTCGTCGCCGGGGCCGCGTGGACGTACGCGGTCGGGGCGCGCGCGGCGTGGCTCCGGCCGGCCCGGGTCGAGCCCGTGGTCGCGACGGGTCCGGTCGAGCTCCTGACCGAGACCGGGTCGATCCGCACGGTGTCGGCAGCGTCGGAGCCCGTCCGACCCGCGCGCCGGCTCATCACGTGGGGGCTGACGCTGGCCTTCGGCGGGCAGGCGTTCTCGTACTACGCCCTGACCGCGTGGATCCCGACGCTGCTGCACGACGAGATCGGCTTCTCGGCGGAGTCCTCGGGCGCGAGTTCGTCCGTGTTCCAGATCCTGGCGGTGGTCGGCGCGCTCGGCGTCCCGGTGCTCGCGACCCGCTGGGCGCCCCGCGCGATCATCGCCCTCGTCGCCTTCCTCTGGCTCGCGATGCCCCTCGGGCTGCTGTTCGCGCCGCAGCTCTGGCTGCTCTGGTCGGTGCTCGGCGGAGCGGCGCAGGGCGGCGGGATCACGGTCGTCTTCATCATCGTCGTGCGGATCGTCACGAGCGACGACGACGCCCGGCGGATGTCCGCGTTCGTGCAGGGCGGCGGGTACCTGATCGGCTCGGCGGGACCCCTCGTCGCCGGGGCCCTGCACGGCGCGACCGGGAGCTGGACGGCCCCGCTGCTCGTCGTGCTCGTGGCGGTGCTGACGCTCGGCGTCGCGGGGACGCTCGCGGCCCGCCGCGTGCGCTGACGCGGCGCAGCGGCGCGGCGCGCCGCGGCGGCGAAGCGCGGCGATCGGCCCGTACTCGAGGACGTGGTTCGACGCGCTCGCGAACAACCGACGTCGTGCAGCAGCACCCGCAGCGCCGCTACCCGCAGCAGCGGCACCGGCACCCGCCGCAGCGCCCACCGCAGCACCTGCAAGCAGTACCCGCGGCCGACACGGCGGACGCGCCCCGCGCCTCCCGGCCGGGTCAGTCCGCCTGCAGCACCTCGCGCAGCGACAGCGGCCGACGGCCGGTCACCCGCTCGACGTCCGTCGAGACGTGCGCCAGCGCACCCTCGGCGATCGCCGTGTAGGTGCTCACCCACGCGTCGGCCTGCCACGGTTCCGGGTTCCAACGCGCACGCGAGGCGTACGCCTCCGCCACCGTCTCCGGCTGGTACGTCACGGCGCGGCCACGCACCTCGGACACGGTGGCGGCCGCCTGGGCGAGGGTGATCGCCTCCGGTCCGGTGAGCTCGTACGTCCGGTCGACATGGTCCGACGGGTGCAGCAGCACCTCGGTCGCGACCCGCGCGACGTCCGCCCGCGCGACCGCGGCCATCGCGCCGACACCGGCCGGTCCGCGGATCACGCCGTCCTCGCCGACCAGGTCCTCGACGAAGTCCAGGTAGAACGAGTCCCGCAGGAACGTGTGCCGCATCGAGGTCTCCTCGATCGCCTGCTCGGTCGCCCAGTGGTCGCGGCCGAGGGTGAAGGTGGCGTCCGGTGCCGCACCCACGAACGACGTGTAGACGACGTGGGCGACGCCCGCGTCCGCGGCCGCGGCCACGAAGGCGCGGTGCTGGTCGAGGCGGTCCTGCGCCTCGGCGCCGGAGACCATGAGCAGCAGGTCGACGCCCTCGAGCGCGGCGCGGGACGCGGTCGCGTCGGCGTACGAGGCGACCGCGACCTCCGCTCCCGGCAGCTCGGGTGCCCGGGCCGCGTCGCGGACGAGCATGCGGATCGGCGTGCCGGCCCGGGCGAGCGCGCGGGCGACGGACCCGCCGATGTTGCCGGTGGCTCCGGTGATGGCGATGGTCATGGTCGCTCCTGTCCTTCGGTGCTGCTGGTCGGGTGGCTCGGGTCGGGCCGCCCTGGTCGTCCGGCTCCGGTCAGGTCCGGACCGTCCGGGAGGCACGGGTCACCGTGGCAGCGACCCTCGCCGCGTTCACGCCGTCGACCTCGAGCGCCCAGGTCCGGGCCGCCTCGTGGTCGCGTCCGTGCCGCACGTGCCGGCCCACCAGACGGTCGACGCGGACACGATCGTCCACGACGCACGCCCACGTCTCGGTGAAGAGGCCGGGCAGCGCGGACCACGGCGCGTCGGTGTCGAGCAGGTAGTTGCCCTCGGAGACGACGAGCCGGGTGCTCCGCGGCACGGCGATGCTGCCGGCGACGGGCTCGTCGACGCGGCGGTCGAAGTCCGGCGCCCAGACGACGTCGTCGTCCGCGACGACCAGACGACGGACGAGGGCGACGTAGCCGGCCGCGTCGAAGGTGTCGATCGCGCCCTTGCGGTCGTGCCGGCCGAGGGCGTCGAGTGCCGCGTTCGCCAGGTGGAAGCCGTCCATCGGGACCTGCACCGCGGTGCCGGGCCCGTGCGCGGCGTCGACGGCGACGACGATCCGGCGTGCCAGCGTCGACTTGCCCGCCCCGGGCGCCCCCGCGATGCCGAGCACCGCGCGGCCGGGAACCGCGGCGAGCGCCACCGCCCGCTCGACGGCGGCGTCGACGGACAGCTCGGTCGGGGTCACCGTCCCATCCTGACAGGAGCGGTGGTTCACTGGCCGCATGGTCGATGCGACGACGGCGTTCAGCGGGTTCTCGGTGCATGACGTCCCCGGGGCGCGGGCGTTCTACGAGGGCGTCCTCGGGCTGCCGGTGAGCGAGGACCACGGCATGCTCGTGCTGCACGTCGGCTCCGGCGCCGGGGTGCTCGTCTACCCGAAGGGGCCCGCGCACGAGCCGGCGTCGTTCACGGTGCTGAACTTCCCGGTGCCGGACGTCGACGCCGCCGTGGACGAGCTGTCGTCGAAGGGCGTCACGTTCCTGCGCTACGAGGGCGTGACCGACGAGCGCGGGGTGAACCGGCACGGCGGTCCGCTCATCGCGTGGTTCACCGACCCGTCGGGCAACGTGCTCAGCGTGCTCGAGGGCTGATCCGGTCCCACGCGTCGCGCACGGGGCCGGGTGGCAGCACCGCGGCGACCTCGGCGGTCAGGCTCGCCAGGGCTGTCAGGTGCTCGGGCAGGAGCAGGTCCCACGGCGGGGGTGCGACACGCTCGAGCGACCGGAGCGTGGCGGTGTCGGGACCGGTGCCCCACTGCTCGGCGAGGGCGTGCACGAGGACGTCCTGCTCCAGGCGCAGCTCGCGCAACCGGTCGAGGAGCCGGCGGACGCGGTCGGGGTCGGCCGCAGCGGTGACCAGGTCGCCGAGCAGCGCCCGCTCGTCCCAGAGCCGGGCGGACAGGTCGGTGGCCTCGCCGCTCACGGTCGTCGAGCCCAGCCGAGGGCGATCGGCACGAGCAGCCCGTGCCGTCGGTGGGGCAGCTCGGCGACCGGGACCCACGCGGCCTCGTCGGTCGAGCCGTCCGTCTCGCTGCGCAGCTCGCCGCCGGTGACGGTCACGCGGAACACGACCTGCACCGCCTTCATCGGCCGCCCGTTGTCGTGCATCCGGCGCTCCTTCGGCACGATGTGGTGCCGGACGCCGAGGAGCGGACCGCACGTCGCCTCGTACCCGGTCTCCTCGAGGACCTCGCGCACGACGGCCTGCTCGACGGTCTCGTCGAACTCGACCCCGCCGCCCGGCAGCGTCCACGTGCCGGCCTCGGGGACCCGCAGTCGGGCCAG
This sequence comes from Curtobacterium sp. 179-B 9B NHS, assembly GCF_045370965.1. Taxonomy (NCBI): domain Bacteria; kingdom Bacillati; phylum Actinomycetota; class Actinomycetes; order Micrococcales; family Microbacteriaceae; genus Curtobacterium; species Curtobacterium sp. 179-B 9B NHS. The sequence goes on along the minus strand of NZ_JBIQDQ010000003.1, from coordinate 149,736 downwards.
GAGCACACGGTCGCCCTCGGTGATCACGCCGTAGGCGGCGAGCCGGGTGTCGTAGTCCGTGTACTCCATCCGCCGACCTTGCCAGGATCCCCTGGAGGGCACACCCAGACGCGCCGCCCGCCACCGTCCGGTGCGGGGACGGTGCGGTCCTCCGCACGGTCGACGGACCACCCGGGCCTGGCCGCTCGGACAGCTCCGGACCGTCGGCCGGCCACCCCCCGTGCAGGATCGCTCAGGATCAGCCGGGAGACCGCCGGGGACGGGCTCCCCGCTGCCGGTCCGGACACCTCGGCTCGCTACCGTCGCTGGACCACGCCGCTCCTGTCCCGTCACCCGCCGGGTGTCCGAGAGCGTCCCGACCGTCGGACCCGCCCGTGACCACCCTGCCGCTCCTGTCCGCCCACGTGCTGCTGCCCCTCTACGCCCTGACCCTGGTCGCCGCCGTCCTCGTCCTCACCACCGTCCGCCGCTCCTGGCGCTGGGCAGCCGTCGCGATCGTCGCGGGAGCGCTGGTCGGGACCATGCTCTCCTGGTTCCTCGGCGACGTCCTCGACGTGCTCGGCGTCCCGCCCACCTGGGTCGACCGGGTCTGGACGGGTGTGGTGTGCGCACTGCTCGGGGTCGCGGTCGTCGGACTCGTCCGCGGTGGCCGGGCACGGCGGGGCCGGGTGCTGACCCGGGTGGTCGCCGCGCTGCTGGTCCCCCTCGCCCTGGTGTCCGGCGGACTGGCGGTGAACCGGGACGCCGGGCTCTTCCCCACGATCGCCGACGCCCTGGGGCAGTCGCACGTGCCGCCCCTCCGCCTGCCGGACGACCCGGCCCCGGGATCGGCCCCGGTCGACGCCGCGAGCTGGCGACCCCCGCGCGACATGCCGGCCCACGGCCGCTACGGTTCGGTGCGGATCCCGGGCACCGTGTCGCACTTCCACGCCCGACCCGCGATCGTCTGGCTCCCCCCGGCCGCCCTCGTCGAGCACGCCCCGGAGCTGCCCGTCGTCGTGATGCTCTCCGGGCAGGGACCCGGCGCCGCTCCGGCGAACATCGTCGAGGCCGGCCGCATGGCGACCCGGCTCGACGCGATCGCCCACCGGCACCGCGGACTCGCACCGATCGTCGTGATGCCGGACCAGCTCGCCCGGGCATCGAACAACCCGATGTGCGTCGACGGTCCGCTCGGGAACAGCGCCACCTACCTGACGCGCGACGTCCCGACCTGGGTCCACGAGCACCTGCACGCTGCCGCCGGCGGGGCGGACTGGGCCATCGCGGGCTTCTCGCAGGGAGGCACCTGCGCCCTGCAGCTCGGGGCCGGCCGGCCCGACCGGTTCGGTTCGTGGATCGACGTCTCGGGACAGATCGGGCCGGTCCTGCAGGGTCGCGACGACACCGTCTCGAGGGGTTTCCGCGGTGACCGGGCGGCGTACGAGGCCGCGCAGCCGCTCCGAGTGCTCGCCGAGCGGGCGCCGTACCGCGACTCCGCCGCGTTCGTCGCGGCCGGTGCGGACGACAGCCGGTACGGACCGGTCGTCCCGCGGGTCGTGGCGGCCGCACGTGCAGCCGGCGTCACGGTGACGGAGCGCATCATCGAGGACGGTGGCCACGACTGGCACACCGCCGGTGTCGCCCTGGCCGAGGGCGTCGAGTGGTTCGTGCACCGCACGCACCTGGCCCGATGACGAGGACGTGACCGTGCCCTTCACCGTCAGCCACGCGGTCGTCGCCCTGGCAGCACGTCGCCTGCCCGTGCCGGTCGCCGCCGTCGCGATCGGTTCGATGGCACCGGACACGGTGCTGTTCGCGCCGTTCCTGCCGCCCTACGAGGACGCGCACTCGTGGTGGGGCGTCCCGACCATCGACCTCGCCGTCTCCCTCGTGGTGCTCGCCACGTGGTGGTTCCTCGTGCGGCCGGCATGGTCACCGGTCGTCCCGGGGCTGCGTCGGCGTCTGCCGTCCGGCTGGGGTCGCAGGCCGCCGCTCGGTGCACGCGACGTGCTGCCGGTGGTCGTGGGCTGCCTGCTCGGCAGCGTCACGCACGTCGTGTGGGACGGCTTCACCCACGAGCACGGCTTCGTGGTCCGGGCCTGGCCCGCACTGCGGGACGGCGCCGTCGGCGGGTACCCGCTGCCCTTCCTGCTGCAGGACCTGTCGAGCGTGCTCGGGCTGCTCGCCCTGCTCGTCGTCGCCGCGGTGTGGTGGCGACGCGCCGACGTCCGGCCGGTCGGGCCCCTGCGCCCCGTCGAGCGGGTCGTCCCGGTCGCAGCCCTGGCCGTGGTCGTCGTCCTGGCGCTGGCCGTCGGGGTGCGGTCGTTCCTCGCCGGCGGCGGGATCGGTGGCGTGGTCACCGCGCTGGCGTTCCGGGTGCCGGCACTCGTCGCGGTCGCCCTGGTCGTGGGTGCCGTCGTGCTGCTCGTCGGCCGTGGACTCCGCGGGCACGGGACACGCGGGTCCTAGGACCCGGCACCGGCAGGGCGTCGCGAGAACGTCCGGGTGCCCGCGGGTACCGGCAGGGCGCTGCGCGAACGTCCGGTGCCCGCGCTGCCGGCTCCCCTCAGGCCGCGACGGCGGCGGCGGCCCAGCCGGCCCGCATGCGTGCGACCGCCCGGTCCCACCCGGCGAGCAGGTCGGCGTCGTCGCGGAGCATCGCCTGCAGCTGCAGCCCCTCGAAGAGCGCGACGAGCTGCTCGGCGGCGTGCCGCGGTGAGGCCCCGCGGGACTCACGACCGGCGACGACGTCCCGCACGAGGGCGAGGGTCACGTCCTCGAAGAGCATCGTGTACTGCTGCCGGAACCACCCCGACGCCGGGTGGCCCGGGGTCGAGGTCGCACTGAGCAGCGCGACGCGGACCCGCACGACCGCGGGGTGTCGGTGTCCGCGGTCGAGCCGGGCTCGGAGGTACGCGACGGCCCCCTCCTGCTCGGCGACCCCGCGGAGCGCATCGCGGCCGTCCTTGGTCCACCGGTCGACGACGGCCACGACGAGCAGCTCCCACGACGGGAACACGCGGTGCACCTCGGCCACCGTGACGTCGGCGGCCCGGGCGACGTCGTCCGGGCCGACCGTGTGGAAGTCGCCGTCACGGAAGGCATCGGCGGCACCGGAGACGATGCGGGCGCGGAGGTCGGCGTCGGGCATGTGGTCGATCCTGCCCACGGAGCGGTGTGCGCGCGACCTCCCGTCCGGGGGCGAGCGACGTCGGGAGCAGCAGTGAGCGCTCGACGTCACGGATCGTCACCGTCGGACACAGTGCGACACAACCCTTCCGCGGCGGTCCCCTCGCTGCCACGGTCGTCGCCATGGCGTACATCTGCTTGGTGCTCTCCGGAGCGGCACTGCTCATCAACGGGCTCACCCTGCTCGGTCGGGTCCCCGGCCGTGACAGCGGTGTGTTCAACGTCCTGATCGGCGGGCTGCAGCTCGTGCTGTGCACGGCCGTCTCCGTCACGGCCGACGGGTCACTGCCCGTCCTGCTCTCGATCGCGGGGACGTTCCTCTTCGGCCTCACCTACCTGTACGTGGGGATCGACGCGCTCGCGGGGCTCGGCTCGACGGGGCTCGGCTGGTTCTGCGGCCTCGTCGCCGCGATCGCCGTCGTCTTCGCGGTCACGAACGTCACCGTCGACCCGGTCCTCGCCGTGCTGTGGGCGACCTGGGCCGGGCTCTGGACGCTCTTCTTCCTCCTGCTCGCCCTGGGTCGTGACCTCGGCCGGTACACCGCCTGGGCCCTCGTCCTCGCCAGCCAGACCACCACGACCGCGCCGGCGCTCCTCGGGCTCTCCGGTCGGTGGCCGGCCGGGGCCGCGTGGACCGTCGGCGCCGCCCTGGTCGCGCTCGTCGTCTTCGTCGGCGCGGCCGTGCTCTCCCGACGCGGGGCTCGCAGAGCACCGTCGACCCCCGCCCAGCCCCAGGTCGTCACACCGACGGCCACCGCCTGAACAGCACCCGCACACGCAACCCGGAAGGCACGACACCATGACCGACACCACGGCCGACCAGCTCGGCACCGCCCAGACCACCGCACCGGTCGACTACGAGACCCTTGCCGGTCGCTTCCGGCCGATCTTCGACCGCATCGCCGCCGGCGCCTCCGAGCGGGAGCAGGACCATCGGCTCCCCTTCGACGAGATCCGCGAACTCGCAGCCGCCGGGTTCGGCGCGGTCCGCGTCCCCGTCGCGTTCGGTGGCGCGGGCGCGACCCTCCCGCAGCTCTTCCGCCTGCTCACCGAGCTCGCCGCCGCGGACAGCAACATCCCGCAGGCCCTGCGCGGGCACTTCGCCCTCGTGGAGGACCGTCTCGTCGGGCGCTCCGGCGAACGCGATGCCTGGCTCGGACGATTCGGTCGGGGCGAGATCGCCGGCAACTCCTGGACCGAGGTCGGGGCCGTGCAGGTCGGCGACGTCGTCACGAAGGTCACACCGCAGGACGACGGCACCTTCCGCGTCAGCGGGCAGAAGTACTACTCGACGGGCAGCATCTTCGCGGACTGGATCGACACGTACGCGGAGCGCACCGACACCGGCGAGCGGGTCATCGCGATCGTCGACGCACACCAGCCGGGGGTCGCCCACTCGGACGACTGGGACGGCTTCGGCCAGCGGACCACGGGCTCGGGGACGAGCACGTTCACCGACGCCGTCGTGCAGGCCGACGCGGTCGTGCTGTTCGACCACCGGTTCAAGTACCAGACCGCGTTCTACCAGGCGGTGCTCCTCACCGTGCTCGCCGGCTCCGTCCTGGCCGCCGAGCGGGAGATCGCGCTGCAGGTCAGGAACCGCAACCGGGTGTTCTCGCACGGCAACGCCGACACCTTCGCCGCGGACCCGCAGATCCTGCAGGTCGTCGGCGAGGTGTCCGCGGCCGGATTCGCGGCGACCGCGATCGTCGACCGGGCAGCCGAGGCGCTGCAGGCCGCGTACGAGGGTGCTGCCCTCGACGAGGCAGAGGACGAGCGCCGGAACGACCGCGCCGAGCTCGCGACCGCACAGGCGCAGGTCTCGCTCACGTCCCTCGCGACCACGGCGACGTCACACCTGTTCGACGCCCTCGCGGCCTCGGGTGTGAGCACGACGAAGAACCTCGACCGGCACTGGCGGAACGCCCGCACCGCGGGGAGCCACAACCCGTGGGTGTTCAAGGCCCGGATCGTCGGCGACCACGCCGTCAACGGGGTCGAACCGCCCCGGGTCTGGGCGATCGGGGCGACGCGTCGCGGCTGAGCACCGCGACACCGCAGCACACCGTCGCAGGGGTCGGGGCCGAGTGCCCCGGCCCCTCGCGGTGCAGCCGGTACGGGCCCGGTGGAGGTCACCCCCGGTCGAACACCAGCGTCTCGTCGTCCGCCGCCGTCACCCGTCCGGTCCGCGCGAACTCCGCCCAGACCGCCCGGAACGCCCGCCCGCGCCGTTCGACCTCCGGCCAGTCCCGCTCCGGCACGAAGCGACTGCCCACCCACGCCGAGCGACCGCCGAGCAGCAGCGGCAGGTCGCTCATGTGCACCGCACCGACCGGCGCCACGGACGGGTGCCGCAGCAACCGGTAGACCGTCGCCCGTCCACCGGCGGCCCGGTGACGATCGGCGAAGCGCCGCGCATCGCGGCCGTAGATCACCTCGGACAGGGGCCGCACGAGCAGCCAGCGCAGCAGGGGTCGGACCAGGCGGGACCGCGCGGCCGTCCGGAGCCCCGGGACGAGCGGCACGTACATGCCCGCCTCGTCCGAGCCGGACCCGATGAGCACGTCGACCTCCGGTGCGACCGACCGCCAGGCCCGGTCGGTGTCGCGCTCGGCGGGCAACGGTGCGAACCCGTACTGCGTGCCGAACGGCATGCCGCCGGCCAGGCCGTACCGGCCACCGGCCTTCGTCGCGAGGGCCTGCCGCTCGAGCACCTCGTCGAGCGACGTGTCCGCCGCGACCGACCCGACGGCCCGGACCATCGCCCGGTTCATCCGCGCCCGCCCGCGCGAGAGCCCGAGCGGCGCGCTCTGCACGATCGCGCGGCGGAACAGGCCGCGGGCGCCCTCGCTGATCATGAGGTGCGCGATCGCGTCGGCTCCGGCGGACTGCCCGGACGCGGTGACGGAGTCGGGGTCCCCGCCGAACGCCGCGATGTTCCGCTGCACCCACCGGAACGCCTCGACCAGGTCGAGCAGTCCGAGGTTGGCCGGCACCGTCTCGCCGTCACCGAGGAACCCGAGCACCCCGAGCCGGTAGGTCACCGTGACGACGACCACGCGCTGCTCGGTCACCAGGTCGTGGGCGTCGTGGATCGGCAGGTCACCGCCGCCGAGCACGTAGGACCCGCCGTGCACCCAGACCACCACGGGCAGGAGCTCGTCGGGTCGGACGTCCGAGGGCACCGTGATGCTGAGTCGCTGGCAGTGCTCGTCGACCTGCAGGTGGTCCATCGACGGCAGGAGCTGGTCGACGAACTGCGCGCTCGGCTGCGGTGGGACGGGCGCCGGGGTGTCCGCGCGGAACGGCCCGCTGAACGGCGGTTGCGGCGACGGCGGCGCGAAGCGCTCGGCCTGCGCGTAGGGGATCCCGAGGGCGCGGGTCACGTCGCCGTCGACGACCGCCTCGATCGTGCCGGCCGGGGAGTCGAAGGAACGGGTGTCGGTGGAGCGCACCGACCCACGGTAACGACGCGACCTGCGGACGGACGGCGGACGCCAGACGAACGGACCGGAGGCGCGGTGCCAGCTGGCACCGCGCCTTCAGTCCGTCAGTGCGACGGGCGTCAGCGGACCCGCTTGATCGGGATGACCACCAGGGCGCCCAGCAGAGCGACGACCCCCGCGGCCCAGCACATGAGCTCGTAGTTGTCCGGGTGGCTGCTGCCGATCTTCAGGAAGAAGAGCGAGATCGCGGGTGCGAGCGACTGCGGCAGCGCGTTCGCGATGTTGATCACACCGAGGTCCTTGCCCGGGCGGTCGGCGTTCGGCAGGACGTCCACGACCAGGGCCGTGTCGATGGCCGAGTAGATGCCGTAGGCGAAGCCCATGACGACCTCGGCGACGTAGAAGCCCGTCACGGTGTCGGCGTGGGCGAGGATCACCAGGCCGACCGCGAACAGCGCCGTCGATCCGCCGACGAAGACCTTGCGGCGGCCGATGCGGTCCGACGCCCAGCCGGAGAGTGCTGCGCTGACGAGCAGGGCGAGCGTGTAGAGGAGCACGCCGAACGCGACCGCCTCGGTGGCCTCCTTCAGGTCCGCGATCCCGAGGTGCTCCTGCATGTAGAGCAGGCGGTACGTCGTGAACATGAACGTCGCCAGGATGATCAGGAAGCGCGACCACCACGCGAACGCGAAGTCGGGGTTCTTGATCGGGTTCGTCCAGAACGACGAGATGAGGTTGATCCAGGTGAACGGCTTGAGCTTGTAGGTGGGCAGGTCGTCACGGGCGACCAGGGCGTACACGACGACCAGGACGATCGCCAGGATGCCGGGAGCGATGAACAGCACCGGCAGGTTCGCGACGAAGAACACCGACAGGTAGGTGCCGGCGAGCACCGCGATGTTCTGCGCCAGGGCGATGATGCTCGACGCCCGGCCGCGTTGGAGCTGCGGCACGTTGTCGGCGAAGCTCGCGAGCAGGGTGGCGAGCGTGGCGTTCGCGGCGAGCTGCGCGAGCAGCCAGCCGAGCGTCAGGTTGAGGACGTCGGGCGCGTAGGCGATCCAGGCGAGCGCGATCGCGAAGACGACGACACCGCCGAGCAGCCACGGGCGTCGGCGGCCCCAGCGCGTGCGGGTCCGGTCGGACAGCGCGCCGGCCAGCGGGTTCATGATGAGCGCACCGAACGCGCCGATCGGCAGCACGGAGCCGATGACGTTCGCCGCGTCGTCGCCGACCAGGGCCTGTGCCTTGATCTGCATGCTGACGTAGACCGGGGCCATGAGCGCCACGAACAGGCCGAACTGTCCGAGGAACAGGGCGACCTGGTAGCCGATCCCCACCTTGACGGTGCTGACGGGCTGGGTGATGCCCGCTTCCGGGTCCAGCAGTGCGGGGCTGCCGGGTTCGGGTGTGCTCATGACGCCTCCTTGAGTCGATCGGAAACCTTGTACTGCAAGGTTTTCCGTCGGCGAGCATACATCGCCCGAGGCGTGATCGACACGTGTCGTCCAGACGGCGCGCGAGTGCGCAACCGACGACGCGCGACAAAAACTACACAGCGGGTGGTTTTTGGGGTAGCGTCGGTCTCGATCTCGCCGGGGAGCATCGATCCTCGACGGGCCCCGACAACCTGACAGGACCGAAGGAGCCCTCTGCCATGCCCACCACCTCTGTGCAGCTGTACTCGCTGCGCGACGCCATCGCCGAAGACCTCGACAAGGCCATCGCCCGGGTGCGCGAGATCGGCTACGAGAACGTCGAGCCGTACGCGTTCGTCGAGCGCGCCGCCGACCTCGAGAAGGCCTTCGCCGCCACGGGCCTGAAGGCTCCGTCCGGCCATGTCGCCGTGATCGACGCCGAGGACACCGCGCCGATCTGGGACGCCGCGGAGCGCCTCGGCATCCAGACCGTCATCGACCCGTTCATCCCGACCGACCGCTGGCAGACCGCCGACGACGTCGCGAAGATCGCCGAGCGCGTCAACGAGCTCACCGCCGAGGCCACCGCGCGCGGCCTGAAGTTCGGGTACCACAACCACCAGTGGGAGTTCACGAACAAGGTCGACGGCAAGACCGTCTACGAGCTCTTCGTGTCGCAGCTCTCGCCGGAGACCGTCCTCGAGGTCGACACCTTCTGGGCGACCGTCGGCGGCGCCGACGCCCCGGCCGTCCTGCAGTCGCTCGGCGACCGCGTCGTCGCCATCCACGTCAAGGACGGCAAGGTCGACGGTGACATCCTCACCGCGCTGCCCTCGTCCGAGAGCGCCCTCGTCGTGCCCGAGGCACTGCAGCGCGCCTTCGAGAACCAGACCCCGGCCGGCCAGGGCGACGTCGACGTGCGGGGCATCCTCGCCGCCGCGCCGCAGGCCATCCGCGTCGTCGAGTTCGACGCGTACTCGGGCGACGTCTTCCAGGGCATCGCCGAGTCGCTCGAGTGGCTGAAGGGCAACGACAAGTGAGCCGCGTCGGAGTCGGCATCATCGGTGCCGGCAACATCTCGGACCAGTACCTGACCAACCTGACGCAGTTCGCCGACGTCGAGGTCCTGATGGTCGCCGACCTCATCCTCGAGCGCGCGGCATCGCAGGCCGAGAAGTACGGCGTGCCGTCGTCGGGCACGGTCGAGGAGCTCCTCGCCCGCGACGACATCTCGATCGTCGTCAACATCACGATCCCGGCCGAGCACGCGAAGGTCGGCCAGCAGATCATCGCCGCCGGCAAGCACACCTGGAGCGAGAAGCCGGTCGCCACCACCGCCGAGGACGCCCAGGCGCTCCTGGCCGCCGCATCGGCCGCCGGCGTCCGGTACGCGACCGCCCCCGACACCGTGCTCGGTGCCGGCATCCAGACCGCGATCCGCGCCATCGCCCGCGGTGACATCGGCACGCCGCTCACCGCGACGACGATGTTCCACGTGCCCGGCCCGGACCAGTGGCACCCGGACCCCGAGTTCCTCTACGCCGAGGGCGCCGGTCCGCTGTTCGACATCGGCCCGTACTACGTGACGACCCTGCTCCACGCGTTCGGCTCGGCCTCGCGCGTGCAGGCCGTGTCGTCGAAGTCCCGCGAGACCCGCGTGATCGGCTCCGGCCCCCGCGCCGGCACCGAGTTCGCGGTCGAGGTGCCCACGCACCACGCCGCGCTCATCTCGTTCGCCGACGGGCAGTCCGCCCAGACGACCCTGTCGTTCCAGCACGCCCTGCCCCGCAACGGCTTCGTCGAGATCAACGGCTCCGAGGGCACGATCGTGCTGCCGGACCCGAACGTCTTCGACGGTGACAGCACGCTGTGGACGCTCGGCAAGGACGAACCGACGACCCTCGAGCACAAGGGCTCGACCTGGGGTCGCGGCACGGGCGTCGTCGAAATGGCACGCGCGATCGCCGAGGGCCGCCCGGAGCGCGCCTCCGGTGCCGTCGCGTCCCACGCGCTCGACGTCATGCTCGGCATCCGGGACGCCGCCGATTCCGGCCAGGCCGTCGAGATCACCTCGCGCATCACGAAGCCGGAGCCGCTGCCGGAGGACTTCGACCCGGCTGCTGCGGTGCTGGCGGAGGGCGCGAACGCCTAGCCAGCCACGTGACGGACGGGAGGCGCGGTGCCAGCTGGCACCGCGCCTCCCGTCCGTCGCGTTCAGCGCCTGGCGTTCCGGCGGCGACGACGACGGATCATCGTCCCGACGTACATCCCGCTCGCCCCGACGGCGACCGCGTTGACCAGCGCGCCCGTCCACTGACCCGGTGTGTCCACCGTGCTGGCGAAGTACGCAGAGCCGGCCACCAGCAGGCCGACCGCGACGGCGACTGCGAACCAGACGTTCGTCAGGATCTTCAGCACAGCTCTGCACTCAGGCACATCGGGGTGCGTGGTGCGAAACCGGGTAGACGCGTAGCGACTTCGTACCGCAGCGGATGCCACCACCGCTGCCGATGGCATTGCTCGCGAGGAGCGCTGCCACCTGCGCAACGGCACACACCGCGGGGCCGAGCGCGCACATGCCGGACGCGATCGCGGACAGCGCGCCACTGATGATGAGGTTCTGATCGAACGCGTTGAACGCGACGTACATGCCGTAGCGGTCCGACCCCGTACCCAAGCGGGCGTCCGAGCCGCCGGTGTTCAGTTCGAGCGTCGTCCCACCTTCCCCCTCGATGACGACGGTCGTCGTACCGTCAGCTGCGGTGTGCTCCGCAGTGATCGCTCCTGCGGACCGGGCTTCCTCGATGGCTCGATGAACGGTTTCCATCGTGACGGCATCCGGCGCCGTGCCGTCGATGCTCTGGGACACGTCCGTTGATGAACGGGCAATTGCGTTCGCAGCGGGAGCGTTCACGAGGCCGGCTGCGATGAGTGCCCCAGCCAACGCGACACCGGCCGATCGGGTACGGAAATTCTGCATGATCGTCTCTATCTCTCGAGGTGTGCACCAGGATCTGGACATCCCGGTGGGTCGACCGTAGTGCCGGACCTCTCGAATGTGGAACAGTGGTATATCTGCTGCATGCAAGGAGGCCGCCCCGCCTGCCGGTCGCTCGGCCACCCGGCTTCGTCTCGAGGGATGATGCCGCTGGACGCGGTGCGTGCGACAGTCGCACGTGAGACGGGATCCGATCGCCGACAGAGGAGACAACACGCGTACGACGAGTGGCTGGACACGGCGACGTCGGATCGCGGCCACTGCCGTCGCGGTCGGTGCCGTGCTCGCGGTGACCGGGACGGCTGCGGTGGTCCAGCGGGTCGAGACCGCGCGACGCCTCCCTCCGGCGAGCGCCTCGTCGGAGCAGGTCCTCCGCGTCTACCTCCGCGCCGCCGAGGGCCACGACTGCGCGGTGACCGAAGCCCTCACGGCTGCGCACGCGCCGTCGTCACCCGATCACGCGTGGTGCGGGCAGCGGCAGCCGACGTCCTGGTTCGACGAGCACCCGGACCTGCTCGTCCACCGGAACGTCGGCGCCGTCGAGTGGATCCCGGCCGACGAGCGAGGCGGGGGCGCCGAGGAGTGCATCCCCGTCGACGTCACCGAGACGAACATGAGCGGCGCCGACCCCGGGACCCTGCGGGGGTGGCAGTTCTGCTTCCGCCACACCGAGGACGGGTGGCGGCTGTACGACGAGGGCTACGGGTGAGCGACTCGTTGCACTGAGCCGCCCGGCAGGTCCCCAGCCGCTCTTCTGCACGTGCCGCTGATCGGCTACTGTTCCTCGCAGAGGGAAAAAATCCCGCGCCGCTCACCGGCCGGGAGCGTGCACGCGTCTCACGGGAGTCGCCACTTCTTCATCGAAGGAGTGCACCCGTGTCTGCACACACCCCACCCGCCCGTCTCCGTGACACGTGGATCGCCCTGTCCGGGCTGTCCGCCGTGTTCCTCTTCGAGATGCTCGACAACTCGGTCCTCACCGTCGCCCTGCCGACGATCGGTCGGGACCTCGCCGCGTCCACCGCCTCGCTCCAGTGGGTCTCGAGCGCGTACTCGGTCGCATTCGGCGGGCTCATGCTCCTGTTCGGGGCGGTCGCCGACCGGTTCGGCCGCCGCCGCACGATGCTCGTCGGGCTGGTGCTGCTCGCCGCGGCGAGCGCCGCGACCGTCCTGGTGACCAGCGTGGAGCAGCTCGTCGTCGTCCGGGTCCTCACGGGCCTCGCCGCCGCGATGACCACGCCCGGCTCGATGGCCCTGACCTTCCGGCTCTTCTCCGCCGACGACCTGCGCGTCCGGGCGCTGACCGTGGTGTCGACCGCCGGGCTCGTCGGGCTGGCGGTCGGCCCGACGGTCGGCGGCTTCGTGCTCACGGTGGCGCCGTGGCAGGTGCTCCTGGTGGCGAACGTGCCGATCGCCCTCGTCGCGCTCGTCGGCATCCGCTCCGGGATCGGGGCCGATCGGCCGGCGGACCTGCACCGGCACCCGCTCGACCTCGTCGGCGCCGTGCTCGGCACGGCCGCCGTCGTCGGCGTCCTGGTGACCCCGACGCTCGCCGTGTCCACCACCGGCTGGCCGACCTGGGCCGCGGCGACCGCCACCGTCGCCGCCGTCGCGGGCTTCGTCGTGCGGGAGCGGACGGCCCCGCACCCGCTGCTCGACCTCACCCTGGTGGCACGGCCCCTCGTCGCGAGCGGTCTGGCGTACAAGGCCGCCGCCGGGCTCGCCACCGCCGGGCTGTCCTACGCGGTGACCCTGCAGCTGCAGGCTGCGTGGGGGTGGCCGCCGGCCCTCGCCGCGCTCGGCACCCTGCCCCAGGTCGTGGTGCTCCTCGCGAGCGGCCGCTTCGTCGGGCCCGTCGTCCGGCGGGTCGGGCTCGATCGGGCCGCGTGGACGAGCGCCACGGCCGTCGTCGTCGGGCTCGCCGTGTTCACCCTGTCCGGGCGCACCGGGTACCCGGCGGTCGCGGTCGCCCTCGTGCTCGTCGCGGCCGGGATGCGTGTGGTCGGAGCGGTCGCCGGGGCCAGCGTCCTGTCCGGGCTCCCGACGGACCGCACGTCGATCGGGGCGGCACTCGTCGACACCGCGAGCGAACTCGCCACGGCGGTGGGGATCGCTGCGACCGGGACGGTGCTCGCCGCGCTCGTCCCCGGCAGCGTGACCGTCGCCCGGACCACGGCAGCGCACGCTGCCGCCGTCGTCGGTGCGCTGCAGGTCGCCGGGGCCGTGATCACCGTGATCGCGGCGCTGCTCGTCGCCGTCGGGGTGCTCCGCGCGCGACGCGCCGTCGGCACGCCGGAACCGACCCCGACCCCGCCGATGCCGTCCTCTTCCTCTTCCTCGTCCACTTCCGCCGACCACCACCAGGAGCCCTCCCGTGCCTGACACCACCTCGCCCCGACCGCACTTCGACCCCGAGCTCGCCGTCTTCCTCACCGCGCTCGAGGCCCGTGGACCGTTCACCATCGACGCCGCGGCCCTGCCCCGGATGCGTGCGCTCGAGATCACCGAGCAGGAGCTCGACGACCGCCTGCGCGCCCGCGGGCTCGAGCGGCGGCGCATCACCGTCCCCGGACACGGCGGTGACCCGATCGACCTCGCGGTCATCCAGCGTGCCGGCCGGACCGGCCCGACCACGGGCGTCTACACGATCCACGGCGGGGGCATGGTGATGGGCCACCACCTCGGCAACCTCGACTCGTACGACGACTGGCTGCTCGACCACGACGTCGTGCTGGTCAGCGTGGACTACCGTCTCGCTCCGGAGCACCCCGACCCGACCCCGGTCGAGGACTGCTACGCCGGACTCGTCTGGGTCGCGGAGCACGCCGACGAGCTCGGCATCGACCCGGCGCGCATCGTCGTCGCCGGCCAGAGCGCCGGCGGGGGCCTCGCCGCGGGGACCGTCCTGCTGGCCCGGGACCGCAGCGGCCCCGAGGTCCTCGCGCAGGTCCTGGTCTCCCCGATGCTCGACGACCGCGACGCCTCCGTGTCGACCCGGCAGATCGACGGCGTCGGCGTGGCCGACCGCCAGGCGATGCACTTCAGCTGGGGCGCGTACCTCGGCGAGCGCCGGGGCACCGACGACGTCTCCCCGTACGCGGCACCGGCGCGCGCCGAGGACCTGTCCGGACTCCCCCGCACCTACGTCGACTGCGGCAGCGCCGAGGTCTTCCGCGACGAGACCGTGGCGTTCGCGAGCGCGCTGTGGGCCGCCGGGGTCGACGCCGAGCTGCACGTGTGGCCGGGCGCGTTCCACGGCTTCACGAGCATGGTGCCGGGAGCGGCGGTCTCGCGGTCCGCGGTCGCGGCCCTCGCCGACTGGACGACCCGGCTGCTCGGGGAACCCGACCCGGCGCCGCGCACCTGACGCGCACGGACGGGAGGCACGGTGCGGACCCGCACCGTGCCTCCCGTCCGTCGAGTCAGCCCTTCACCGCTCCCGCCGACATCCCCGAGACCAGGTTGCGCTGGATGATCATGAAGAACACCACGACCGGCAGCGAGAACAGCACGGACGCGGCCATCTGACCGGTGAAGTCGGTGCCGGTCGTCTGGGTGGTGAACGACGCGAGCCACACGGGCAGCGTGTAGTGCGCCTGGTCCTGCATGAACGTGTACGCGACGATGTAGTCGTTCCACGCGGCGATGAACGCGAAGACGCTCGTCGCGATCATGCCCGGCATCACCAGGGGGAAGAGCACCTTCGTCAGGACCTGCCACGTACTGGCACCGTCGATGCGCGCTGCCTCCTCGACCTCCATCGGGATCGCGAGGAAGAAGCCGCGCATGACCCAGATCGAGAACGGCAGCACCGCAGCCACGTAGGCCAGGATCAGCCCCGCGTAGGTACCGGTGAGGCCGACCTGGTTGAAGATGAGGAACTGCGGGATGAGCAGTGCGGTCCCCGGCAGCATCTGGACGAGCAGGATCGTGACGAGGATCGTGCGACGGCCACGGAACCGGAACCGCGAGAGTGCCGCCGACGCCAGGATGCCCAGGGCCAGCGAGAGCACGACGGCCCCTGCCACGACGATGGTCGAGTTGCCCAGGTAGACCAGGAAGTCCGCTCGGGTGAAGGCCGTCACGAAGTTGTCGAGCGTGGGGTGAGCCGGAGCGAAGAGCGGGGTGCTGGTCAGGGCCTCGGAGCGGGGCTTGAAGGCCGTGTTGATCATCCAGTAGACCGGGAAGATCCAGACGACGCAGAACACGATCGCGATGGAGCTGCTGATCCAGCGCACGGGGCGCCGGCGACGGCGGATGCGTCTCGTCGCCGCGACGCCCTCGGGGGTGGGGACGGCTTCGGGGACGTCGGCTCGGACGGGGACGCCCGTCGGCATCGCGGTGGTCACAGCTCTTCTCCCGATCGGACGAGGTTCCGGATGTAGAGGGCACTGAGCGCCATGAGGATCAGCGCCGCGATCACGGCGACCGCCGAGCCGGTCCCGATGTCGTGCCCGACGAATGCGGTGACGTAGGTGAAGACACCGAGGGTGGACGTCGCACCGTCCGGACCGCCCTGCGAGACGAGCCAGATCTGGTTGAAGACGTTGAAGTCCCAGATGATCGAGAGCATCGTGACGAGGAGCAGGGTCGGTCGGAGGTACTCGATCGTGACGACGCGGTACACCGTCCACTCGGAGCCGCCGTCGAGCCGGACGGCCTCCTTCACCTCGATCGGGATCTGCGTCTCGGCGGCGTACAGGGTGAGCGCGATGAAGGGCACCGCCTGCCAGACGACGAGCATCCAGATGGACGTGTACGCCAGGCCGGCGCTGTTGCCCCAGTCGGTGTCGGTCATGTCACCGAAGACCCGGAGCTGCGTGAGCGCCCAGTTCACGACCCCGTAGCCCGGCTGGAAGAGCCAGTTCCACACGAGCGAGGACGCCACGTTCGGCATGCCCCACGCACAGATCAGGACGATCGTGACGGCGTAGCGGAGCACCACGCCCAGCCGGGTCATCAGGTGCGAGACGCCCGCGCCGATCAGGATGCTCCCGAGGACCATCGCCGCCGTGAACAGCACGGTGCGGACGAGCGATGCCCAGAAGGCCGGGTCGGAGAGGATCTGCCCGTACTGCGCCAGCCCGACGGCGTCGTACGCACCGGTGAAGAGCGAGCGCTGGTCGTAGTCGGTGAACGACGTGAAGACCAGGAAGACGATGGGGGCGACCGTCACGAAGACGAGCACGAGCCCTGCTGGGGTCAGGAGCCAGAGGGGGGCGAACGAGCGGGTTGCCCGGCGCTGCGGAGCGCCGCCGGGACGATCCCCGGGCGAGCGGTCGGGGCGGCTGCGGCGCTCCGTGCTCGGGCGGGTGGCTGAGGCGGTCACGTCTGGCCTTTCCGGTCGGGGCGGGCGGTGCGGGAGCCGTCGCGTGACGACGGCACCCGCACCGTTCTGGTGGGTCGTCCTACTGCTTGTTCAGGACGTCGTCGGCGGCCTTGTCGAAGGTCGCCGCGGCTTCCTCCGGCGTCTTCGAACCGGAGACGATGCTCGAGAACAGGGTGTTGATGCTCTGGTCACCCTCGAGGTCGGCCCACCGGGCGTTGGCCGGGGTCGCCTTCGAGTTCAACGCGGCGGTGAAGAAGGCCTTGTTGATCTCGCTCAGGCTGGAGTCGGCGGCCTTGATGCCCTCGGTGCTGTTCGGGATCCAGCCGTTGTCGCCGTAGACGTACTTGCTCTGGACGTCCGGGCTCGACGCGATCTCGACCCACTTGAGCGCCAGGTCGGTGTTGCCGGACTTCGCTGCGATGCCCCAGTCCGATCCACCGAGCATGACCGGCTGTGTCTTCCCGGACTTCCCCGGGAACGGGAAGGTGCCCATCGTGTCCGCCGTCATCTCCGGGTTCGCCTGCTCGATGAGCCCGAGCGTGCCGCTGGTGCTGAGGATGGCCGATGTCTTGCCGTCCGCGAAGACCTGGTTCATGTCCGGGCTGTCGGTGTTGAGGGTGGCCGAGGCCTTCGTCGAGTACGCGTTCGCGAACGCCCGGAAGTCCTCGAGGCCCTGCTGCGCCTTCGCGTCGCCGAACCCGGCCTTCCACGTCCCGCCGTCCTCGGTCGCGATGTCACCGCCCGCGTCCCAGACGAACTGCATCCCGGCGTACCAGTACTGACCGGGCATGTAGAAGGCGGAGAAGTCCTTCGCGGTGTTCGCTGCCTTGACCTTGTCGAGGTCGGCCGTCAGTTCCTCGTAGGTGGTCGGGACCTCCGTGATGCCGGCGTCCTTCCACATCTGCTTGTTGTAGATGACCGATCGGGCGCCGGCGAAACCGGGGACGCCGTAGAGCGAGCCCTCCACCGTGGCCGGGTCGGACAGGCCGTCGAGCCAGGTCTGCCCCTGTGCCAGGTCCGACTCGTACGGGGTGAGGTCCAGCAACGCGCCGTTCGCTGCGTAGCTCGCGACCTGCGTGTTGCCGAGGTCGAGGACGTCCGGCGGCGTGTTCGTGGCCAGCGCGGTCGAGACCTTGGTCGTGATGCCGTCCCACTGCTGGATCTGCACCTTGACCTTCGCGCCGGTCTCCTTCTCGAACTGGTCGTTGATCGCGGCGATGGTCTTGTCGGAGTAGTCCCCGGTCATCGCCCACACGGTCAGCGTCTTGCCGTCCCCCTTGACGTCCCCGATCTCCTTGGTGCCACCGCTGCCACCAGCACCGGTGTTGCCGGCGCTGGAGCACGCGGTCACCCCGAGGGCGACGGTCAGGGCCACGGCAGCTGCTGCCGCGAACTTCTTCGTACGCATTGCTTCTCCTTGGTGGTCGTTCTGCTGTGTCGGATCAGCTGACCCCGAGCTCCGCGGCGAGCAGGAACGCTGCCCCGCCCCGGAGGATCAGGTCGCTGTTGGTGGACGTGGCCGTCACGGCGAGGTCGTCACCCACGCTCGCGAGCGTGCGGGCCGAGACGGTGTCGTGCACGGCTTGCACGAGGGGACCCTCGACGAGGTCGGCGGGCCCGGTGACGACGATCTCGGTGATGTTCACAGCACTGACGATCGGAGCGAGCACCCGGCCGAGGGTGTCCCCCGCAGACCGGAGGAGGCCGGCACGGTCGGCGACGGGGGCAGCGTCGAGCCGCCGAGCCAGGTGGTCGGCCCCGATGATCACCTCGAGGCACCCACGGCGCCCGCAGGGGCACGGCTCGCCGTCCTCGTCGATCGTCAGGTGGCCGATCTCACCTGCCGCGTAGCGCTCACCGAGCACGAGTCGTCCGCCGAGCACCATCCCCGTCCCCACGCCGTGCTCGAGCGCGACGACGAGCACGTCCCGGGTCGGGTCGACCTCGAAGGCGTGGACGCCGAGCGCCGCGACGTTCGCGTCGTTGAGGACGTGCACCGGGAGCCGGAAGTGCTCGGCGAGCTGCCGCTGCAGGGGCAAGCCGCCCCCGAGTGCGACCGAGTCGAGGACCGTGCCCGTCTCGTCGATGACGCCGGGGCACCCGACGGCGATCCCGAGCAGGCGACGCGACGTCGTCGCCGCCAGGCGCTCGACGAGTCGGATGATGCGGTTGAGGGCCTGGTCCCCGACGGCACCGTCGACCTCGATCTTCGCGCTGTCGACGACGTCGCCACGCAGGTTCGTGACCGCCCCGACGAAGTGGTCGGGGACGGAGAGGTCCACGACGACGATGTGGAAGGCGTCGACGTTCAGGTTGATCAGGGTCGCGGGCTTCCCGACGCGCAGGTCCTCGCGGGGCCCGAGTTCGGTGACGAGGGCATCGGCCTCGAGTTCGGCGACCAGACCGGAGACGGTCGGCCGGGTGAGCCCCGAGTGCCGGGAGAGGTCCGCTCGGCTCATCGCGCCGTCGGTGAAGAGCGTCTGCAGGATCAGGGAGCGGTTGAGCGCCCGGCTGTGCTGCGGCAGGGCCTTGCTCCGTTGACGCCGTACCTGCGCCGCGAAGGGTGCCGGAGCATCCGTGTCGTTCACCAATGGGGTTCCTCCCTCCGAGTGGTTGCCTTAGTAAAGGACCGTTCCTAATCCGATGTCAAGCACCGATCTGAAGCCGTAACAGCCCCGTGATCTCGCGGAAACACTGCTCGACACGCTCTTGCCAGCGTCGAGTTAGGCGTGTTTACTAACCCGCATGCGCAGCCTTGACGCCGCGTCCTCGCTGACGAGGCCGCGCACCCCCAGGACGGGAGCACCATGAGGATCGGCCTCGACATCGGCGGGACGAAGATCGACGCCGTCGCCGTCTCACCGGCGGGCGACGTGGTCGATCGGGTCCGGGTCCCGACCGGCTTCGGGCCCGACGCGGTGGTGGCCGAGACGCTCGCCGTCGTCCGATCGCTCGAGGTCCGGACGCGCTCGACCGCGGACACGATCGGCATCGGTGTCCCCGGTCTGGTCGACCACGAGACCGGCTGGGTGCGACACGCTGTCAACCTCGGGCTCTCGGAGGTCGCACTCGGTCCGCTGGTGGCCGCTGCGACGGGCGCGGCGGTCCAGGTCGAGAACGACGTGAACGTCGCCGCGCTCGGTGCCGCGCAGGCGATGCAGCTCGACGGGCCGCACGCGTACCTGAACATCGGGACGGGACTCGCCGCCGGACTCGTCGTCGACCGGCGCCTGTGGCGCGGAGCACGGGGCAACGCCGGCGAGGTCGGGCACATCCCGGTCGTGCCGGACGGGCAGCCCTGCGTGTGCGGTCAGCGCGGCTGCCTCGAGACCCTCGCATCGGGGTCCGCCCTGGCAGTCGCGTGGCCGGGCCACGGCAGCTCCGCAGCGACGGCCCTGTTCGACTCGGCCGACGCGGGTGATCCCGCTGCCGTCGCCGTCCGCGACCGCTTCGTCTCGGGCCTCGCATCGGCCGTGCGCATCCTCGTCGTCACGGCCGACGTCGAGTCGGTCGTCGTCGGCGGTGGGCTCGCCACCCTCGGCGAACGCCTGCTCGCCCGCGTGCGCGCCGGCTTCGACGGCGCCGCGCGCACGTCCCCCTTCGCCGCCTCGCTCGACCTGTCGTCCAGGGTCCACATCGCCCCCGTCGACCGTCCGCTCGCCGCACTCGGGGCCGCGTTCCTCGCGCCCGCGCCGGCCGTCTCGACCGCCTGACCGCGGTCGAGCCAGCCGTCTCGACCGCCTGACCGCGGTCGACCGGCCGCCCGCACCACCGAAGCCTCGAACCCACCGATCGCGTCCCGACGCAGCGGAAGTGAGCACACCATGACCGGAACATCCCGTCCCTCCGACCACGACAGCCCCCGAGCGAGCGGCACGCTGACGCGCCGAGGGATCGTGCTCGGCGCCGCGGCGACCGTCGCGTCCGCCGCGGTCACGCTCGGCGCCCCGGGCATCGCCGCCGCGACGCCGCCGGCCGTACCGCGCGGGGGTGCTCGACCCCCGGCCGGTCCGGTGTCGCGCGGCCGTTCCCGCGACCTCGCCTACGAGTACCTCGACCTCCGCATGGACGAGTACGGCTCCGGCACGGAGCTCCGCCTCCCCCGCAGCTACTTCGGCGGGTACTTCGCGTCGCTGCCCACCGAGTTCGTGTCGTCGTTCGCCTACGACGATGCCCTCATGGTGCTGGCCTGGCTCGGCCGGGGCCGGCACCGCGACGTCCAGCGGGCCACGGTGCTCGGGGACACCCTGCTGGCGCTGCAGGCTGCGGACCCGATCGGCGACGGTCGGACCCGGGCCTCGTACCAACCCGACACCTTCCCCGTCGCGACGCCCCCGCGTCCGATCGACATCGGTTCCCCCGCCGCCTACACGGGGAACCAGTCGTGGGTCGGCATGGCGTTCTGCCGCCTGTTCGTGGTCACCCGGGAACGTCGGTTCCTCGACGGCGCGCTCCGGCTCGGCGCCTGGATCGAGACGAACGCCCGCGACGACGTACGGCAGCCCGCCGGGTACACGGGCGGACGGAACGCCGACGACCAGCCGATCACCTACAAGTCGACCGAGCACAACATCGACGTGACGGCGTTCTTCACCCAGCTCGCCCGGCTCACCGGCGACCGCACCTGGTCCCGACGAGCGACCCTGGCGGAGACCTTCGTCCGCGCGATGCAGGACCGGACCGACGGGCACCTCTGGACCGGCACCGACCCGGACGGCACGACGATCAACCGCACGCCGATCCCCGAGGACGTGCAGGTCTGGGCGTACCTCGCCACGCTCGATCGCCGGTACTCCGCATCGGTCACCTGGGTGCTCGACCACCTCATCGCCCACGACGGTCCGTACACCGGCCCGTCCTTCTCGGACACGGACGTCAGCAAGGTCTGGTTCGAGGGGTCCGGTCAGCTGGCGCTCGCCCTGGAGGCGCGGGGCGCGCGAACGGACCGCACCCGGTCCGCCTCGGTCCTCGACAGCGTCCAGCTCGCGCAGCGCACGCAGGCGAACGGCGACGGGAAGGGCATCGTCTCGGCGTCGTCCGACGGACTCGACACCGGGTTCGGCGACCTCTACCACTCGAGCCTGCACACCGGTGCGACGGCCTGGTACCTGCTCGCCGTCACCCGCACGAACCCGTTCCGCCTCTGACCAACCCGATCCGTCCCCGACCACCCCGGAAGGACAGCACCGCATGCTCATCCCCCGCCCCCGCTCCCGCGTCGACGGCGCCGGCTCGTTCACCCTCGACGAGCGGACCCGCGTCACCGCCGACCCCGCGGCCGAGCCGGTCGCGCAGTACCTGCAGCAGGTCCTGCGCGCCTCCACCCGTCTCCCCCTGTTCGGCGCCGCCGGCGCGACCGACGTCCCCCTGGTCGCCCTCCGGATCGCCGCCGATCCGAGTGACCTGCCGGAGGGCCCCGGCGGTGACCGCTCGGAGGCCTTCCGGCTGGAGGTCACCACCGAGGGCGTCGTCGTCACCGGCGGTGGCCCCGCCGGCGTCTTCTACGGCGTCCAGGCACTCCTCCAGCTGCTCCCCGCCGACGTGTACCGCCGCGGCCAGGTGCGCACCGAGGGGTGGACGCTCCCGGTGACGGTCGTCGAGGACGCCCCGGCCTTCGCCTGGCGCGGCGTGATGCTCGACGTCGCCCGGCACTTCCGCACGAAGGCGGAGGTCCTGCGCCTCGTCGACCAGCTCGCCGTGCACCGGCTCAACCGCCTGCACTTCCACCTGACCGAGGACCAGGGCTGGCGCATCGAGATCACGAAGTACCCGCGGCTCACCGAGGTCGGGTCGTGGCGCACCGAGTCGCAGGTCGGCGCACACGTGCCGGACGCGGACGGCACCCTCCGGGTCGCGGGGAAGGACGGACGCCCGCACGGCGGCTCCTACACCCAGGACGACATCCGCGAGATCGTGGCCTACGCGGCCGACCGGTTCGTCACGGTCGTGCCGGAGATCGAGACCCCCGGACACGTCCGCGCCGCGCTGGCCGCGTACCCGGAGCTCGGCGTGCACCCGGAGCGGCAGCTCGACGTGTGGACCGAGTGGGGCATCGCGCACGACGTGATGAACGCCGAGGACAGCACGGTGCGGTTCTTCACGGACGTGCTCGACGAGGTCGTCGCGCTCTTCCCCTCCGAGTACATCGGCCTCGGCGGCGACGAGTGCCCGAAGGACCAGTGGGAGGACGATCCCCGCACCCAGGAGCGCATCCGGGAGCTCGGCCTCGCGGACGAGGAGCAGCTGCAGGCCTGGATCGTCGGGCAGCTCGCGGCGCACCTCGAGTCGCACGGACGCCGGGCGTTCGGGTGGGACGAGATCCTCGAGGGCGGCACGCTGTCCCCGTCGGCGACCGTCGTCTCGTGGCGCGGGTTGCAGGGTGCGATCACCGCCGCACGGCGTGGGCACGACGTCATCTCGACACCGGACGACCAGGTCTACCTCGACTACCGGCAGAGCGACCTGCCGAACGAGCCGATCCCGGTGTCGATCGTGCTCACCGTCGACGACGTGTACGCCTTCGACCCGGTGCCCGCGGAGCTCACCGAGGCGGAGCGGGCACACGTCATCGGCGGGCAGGCGAACATGTGGACCGAGCACGTCGACACCGTCGGCCGACTCGACTACCAGCTGTTCCCGCGCGTGGTCGCCCTGTCCGAGGCGCTCTGGTCGGCGGACGTCGCCCGCCCGCGCGACGTCGAGGAGTTCCGGCAGCGGTTGACGCACCACCTCGCCAGGCTCGACGCGCTCGGCGTCGCGTACCGGCACGAGTCCGGCCCGCGCCCGTGGGAGGAACGGCCCGGTGTGCCGGGTCGCCCCCACAGCCGCGAGGAACGCGCGGCGTACGTCGACGCGATCACGGCGAACATCGCGGACGGTGCGCCGGCGTCCTGAACGGGGCGACCGACGGACGGGAGGCGCGTGGCGGCACCGCCACGCGCCTCCCGTCCGTCACTGGTGGCGCACCGGCGACGGGTCCGGTCGCGCGGAGCCGCCTCAGTCGTCCGCGGCGGGGATGATCGACTCGAGCAGGCGGAGCACCCGCTCGCCGTCGACCGCCTCCGGGTCGAGCAGCCACTGCACCTGCAGGCCGTCGGACGCGGCGATGCCGAGGCTGGCGAGGTCGACCGGGTCCAGGTCGGCCCGGATCCGTCCGGCGGCCTGGTCCGCGGCGATCAGCTCGGCGAGGTCGGCGCGGAGCCGGGTGAAGCGCTCGCGCATGAAGTCGCGCGTGGCGGGGTGCCCCTCCTGCACGGCGTCGGCCGCGAGCGTCGTGTAGAGCTGCACGAGCCCGGGGACCGCGCGGTTCCGCGACGCGCTCTCGCGCATGTCGCCGATCGCGGACCGCAGGCGGTCCGGGGCGTCCTGCTCACGCACCTCGTGCTCGCGGTAGACGGCGAGCAGCAGTTCGTCGCGGCTCGGGAAGTAGTGCCGGAGCGCCGCGTGGGTGATCCCGAGCGCGTCGGCGACCGAGCGGAGCGACGACGCGTCGACGCCCTGCGCCGCGACCATGCGGATCATCTCGTCGAGGATCTGCGCACGGCGTTCGGCGCCCTTGCGGTACCCGCCGCGTCGGGGCGGGGTCGCGCCGTCGTCGTCGACCTCGTGCGTCATCCCCCCAACTTACCGCTGGAAGGTTTTCGCGCCACCCTGCGGTCGCCGCTAGGAGTCGTTCGGCTCCGCAGCGCCGTCGGGGTCGACCGTGTACTCGTCGACGGGTGTCGGGGTCCCGACGGCGAGGGCGTCGGTGATCTGCGACAGGCAGCGCGCGAGCACCTCGTTGTCCTCGCTCGACAGGTGGTCCATCACGCCGACCACGGCCTCGTGGAACCGGGCGTACGACGAGTCGATCTTCTCGGCGGCCTGCACCGTCGGCTCGAGCACCTGCGCCCGTCGGTCGGTGGGGTGCGGGACGCGGACGATGTCGCCCTTCGCCGCGAGCCCGTCGACGATCTTCGTGACCGACGCGTTCGAGACGTTGAGCATGACGGCGAGGTCCTTCGGGCCCATCGCCCGACCGTCCCGGTGCGCCTGCAGCATGTACCGCACCGTCAGGAACTCGTTCTTCGTCAGGCCGCTCTCGGTGCGGGCCTGCTCCAGCTGCTGCTCCTCGACGTGCTGCAGACGCAGGAGCGCGTCGACGGCGACCTTCGCGGCCTTCGACCGCGGCTCCCTGGCGTAGAGGTGGACGTGCTCACGGCGGACGACGGTCAGGGGCATCGGCTGGTGGGGTCTCTCTGTCGGGCGGATCCGGTCGGAGCGGGTGGCTACGCGGTGGGCGCCGTGAAGAAGTCAGCGTACGACGGTTCGCTGCGCGTCGACAGGAGCGACGGGTCCTGGATGCGCCGGGACACCCAGGCGTCGATCACGGCGGGGTCGGTCAGGCCGACCCGTGTGTGGGTCGCGGACATCCGTGTGGTGCGCGGCATCCCGGAGTACGTGCTGTGCATGACTGATCCCGCCTTCCTGCGTCGTTGCCGTCCTGGTCGGACGAGTGAACTGTTTCACGACGCGAACGATCAGTGCAACGAACCTTTCGCGTTCTGTACGGTTCGCGCGGCACTCGACGGGGCGGGGCCAGGATGGGTCCCATGTCCTACATCGCCGCGGACGACCGCTACGACTCCATGCCCTACCGCCGGACCGGCCGCTCCGGCCTCGACCTGCCACTGCTCTCGCTGGGCTACTGGCACAACTTCGGCGACGACAAGCCCTTCGAGACGCAGCGGGCGATCAGCCGTCGGGCGTTCGACCTCGGCATCACGCACCACGACCTCGCGAACAACTACGGCCCGCCCTACGGCGCCGCCGAGGTGAACTTCGGCCGGCTCATGCGCGAGGACTTCCGTCCCTACCGCGACGAGATGGTGATCTCGACGAAGGCGGGCTGGGACATGTGGCCCGGGCCGTACGGGCAGGGCGGCGGCTCGCGGAAGTACGTGCTCGCCTCGCTCGACCAGTCGCTCGAGCGGATGGGCCTGGACTACGTCGACGTCTTCTACTCGCACCGCCTCGACGCCTCGACCCCGCTCGAGGAGACCATGGGCGCACTCCACACCGCGGTCCAGCAGGGCAAGGCGCTCTACGTCGGGATCTCGTCCTACGACGCGGAGCGCTCCCGACAGGCCGCCGAGATCCTCCGCGACCTGGGCACGCCGCTCCTCATCCACCAGCCCTCGTACTCGATGCTCAACCGCTGGATCGAGGACGAGGGCCTGCTCGACGCCGCGGGCGACCTGGGCTTCGGCGTCATCGGCTTCACCGCGCTCGCGCAGGGCCTGCTCACCGGGCGGTACCTCGACGGCGTGCCGGAGGACTCGCGCGCCGCCGCCGGGAAGTCCCTCGACGCCGGGTCCCTGACGGACGAGGTCGTCGGACACCTGCGGGCGTTGAACGACATCGCATCCGACCGCGGGCAGAGCCTCGCGCAGCTCGCACTCGCGTGGGCACTGCGCGACGAGCGGGTGACCTCGCTCGTCATCGGGGCGTCGCGCGTCGAGCAGCTCGAGCAGAACGTCGCGGCGCTCGGCAACCTGTCCTTCACGGACGACGAGCTGCGCCGCATCGACGAGCACTCGGTCGGCGTGCTCGACGTCGACCTGTGGTCGGGAGCCCGTTCCGGTCAGGTGAGCTGACCCCCGCGAGGTTCGACCCGGTTCCGTCCGGCCTGGGTCGCGGAACGCAACGTCGGCGGTCGCTCGCAGCGCTGTACCGCTGCGAGCTGCCGCCGACGTTGCGTCGTGCGGGACGGTGGCGTCAGCGCAGGCCGAGCCGCTCGTCCAGCAGCGCCAGGAGCCGCTCGCGGAAGGGCACCGAGGACCAGCCGTGGTCCGCACCGTCGACGACCGTGAGTCGCGCACCCGGCAGGAGGTCGGCGTACCGGCGACCGTACGACACCGGCACGATCGCGTCCTCGCTGCCGTGCACCACGTCGGCCGGTGCGCCGTAGCCCGACACCGGCCCGTACACGTCGAGGTCGTCCTGCACGTCGGCGATGAACGCGCCACCGAGGGGCATCCCGCCGAAGTCGAACCATCCGTGCTCGCGCACCGGGGCGAGCGGCTGCCCCTGGATCACGTCGTGCTCCGTGATGTCGTCCACGACGACGCCGGCGGGCGACCACAGCGTGAGCGTCCGGACGAGCGAGGGCTCCTGCGCCGCGGCGAGCGCCGACTCCACCGCCCCCAGGCTGTGCGCGACGACGTGCACGCCCTGCCCACGGTCGGCGGCGCGGATCATCGTGACGACCTGTTCCACCTCGTCACGGATGGTGATGTCCGCGAACTCCCCGTCACTGGCGCCCTGTCCGAGTCGGTCGTGACTGCGGACGACCGCGCCTCGGGCGACCAGGTGTCGTGCGGTCTGCACGAAGAGCTGGTGCCCGCCGAGCGCACTGTCGCTGAAGCCGTGCACGAGCAGCACGACGGGCGCATCCGCGGCCGCACCGTCCTGCGGCTCCCACTGCCATCCGCGGACCGTCCGACCGTGGTGGTCGAGCGTGGTCGGGGTGGTGCGGGGATCGGCGCCCCGCAGCGGCACGACGAACATCAGTTCGTCCGGTCCGCCCAGCCGGCCGGCAGGTCACCGGGAGCGGTGTCGATCACGGTCTCGTCGTCCGCGCCGACGTGCTCGAACAGCGTGATGTGCGCGAACTCCGGCACGACGTAGATCGGGTAGGTCGGACCCTCGTCGCGGAAGCGCTGCATGTCGTCCAGGTGGTCGTTCTGGAACAGCACGGTCTTCTGCCCGTCGAGCTCGATCCAGCGCGGGAAGAAGATCGTGCCGTGCAGGACGCGCTGCTCCGGGACGACGTTGACGACGACGCTGGTGCCGGTCGGCTCGTTCCAGGACACCTTGTAGACGCCGGGGGCGAGGGCGACGAGGTCGACGGTCTGGTCCTTCACCCAGCGACCGCCGACGTGGCCGGTGTGGATGCGGTAGTCGATGGTCGTCGCGTTCTTGACGTACATCTCGTACTGCCAGCCGTTGGCGTACGTGTAGACGAACCGGTGGCCGACGATGCCGGTGAGGTCCTGGGGCGGTTCGGGGTGCTCGACGGAGGTCTGCGTGGTCATGCGTCGAGTTTGCTCCCGAACTGGTTTTGTTGCAAACAAACCTCGCTGCTAGGTTGCCGTGTGTGCAGGGTACGGACGGACCGGGCGGCACGACGCAGGTCGCGCGCAGACTGAGCGACCGCATCGGCCCGTTCCGACGCGCCCTCCTCCGCACGTCGCGTGAGGTCGCCGACCTGCCGGACCTGCCCGACGCCCAGGTCGAGGTGATGCGGGCCCTGACGGGGACCACGACCACGCCCTCTGCCCTCGCCGGCCGGCTCGGACTGGCTCGCTCGACGGTGAGCAACCTCGTGTCGGCGATGGAGACCGCCGGGCTCCTCGAGCGACGACTGGCAGCGGGTGACGGACGCCGGACCGAACTCCGCCTGACACCCCTCGCCGAGGAACGACTCGCCGCCTACGACGACGCCTCGACCACCGTGCTCGTCGAGGCGCTCGACCGGCTGCCCCCCGAGGACCGAGCCGCGCTGGCCGCAGCGCTCCCCGCACTCGAGCACCTCCACCGCGAGATCGCGCACCGCGGCGACCACTGATCGTCGGCGACCCGGTGCTCCCAGCGCCCTCCGAGCGTTCTCTTGGCACTCCTGAGGGGAGAGTGCTAGAACATGACGCAGTTGAGTCGAAGGGACTCAACAAGGACGAAGGAGTTGATCTCGATGACGATGCAGTTCGACCCGTTCCGCGAGCTCGACCGACTCGCCGGCTCCCTGCTCGGTGCCGGCGCCGGTGCTCCCCGCTCGATGCCGATGGACCTGTACCGGACCGGCGACCACTACGTCCTCGACGTCGACCTGCCGGGCATCGACCCCGGATCGGTGGACGTGGACGTCGACGGCTCGGTGCTCACCATCCGCGCCGAGCGCACGCTCGGTGCCCCCGAGGGTTCGCAGTGGCTGACCCGCGAGCGCCAGCCGGGCACGTTCGTCCGGCAGCTGAC
Organism: Curtobacterium sp. 179-B 9B NHS; assembly: GCF_045370965.1. Taxonomy (NCBI): domain Bacteria; kingdom Bacillati; phylum Actinomycetota; class Actinomycetes; order Micrococcales; family Microbacteriaceae; genus Curtobacterium; species Curtobacterium sp. 179-B 9B NHS. The sequence continues at coordinate 121,365 of NZ_JBIQDQ010000003.1, read as the reverse complement.
GCTCGGCGACCACTTGGACACCGCGCGCATCAGTGCCGCCTACGACAACGGCGTGCTGAGCGTCACGATCCCGGTCAAGGAGTCCGCGAAGCCCCGGAAGATCGACGTCACCACCGGTGGCGGGGCGCAGCAGCTCGCGGTCGGCAGCGGTTCCACCGAGTAGTCCGGGGGCGTGCGGTGACGACGATCATCAACGCCTTCCTCGCCGTCGCGGTCGTGACGGGAGCGCTGGTCGCGACGAGCCTGGACCGTCGGGTGGCCGTGCTCCTCGGCGCGGCCGGCAGCACGGCGGGGAACTTCCTCACCTGGCTGGTCGCGCCCGGCGCGTGGGCACAGGTCCCGCTCGTCCCCTGGCTCGCCGCGGTTGCCGGCACGGTCGCGCTCATCGCACTCTGGAGCGCGACGCGCCTCTGGTCCGGCATCTTCGAGCCACCGCGCGCACCGCGCGACGACGACACCGCCGCGCTGGCGACGGTGGGCGTGGAGTCGTGACGGCGTGACCACGTGACGGACGGGAGGCGCGGTACCGGCTGGCACCGCGCCTCCCGTCCGTCTCCCGGTCGCGTCGGGTGCTGAGGCCGCGCGACCGGCGGACCGTCACTCCTTGTTGAGCTTGTCCTGCACGAGCCCGGCGGTCTTCTCGACGACGTTCGGCAGCTCCGTCGTGCCGTAGAACCGCACGTCCGGGTGCGTGGGCGGCGGCATCGGCACCGACGACGTGGGGCCGTCGTGGTACGAGTACTCGCCCTTGCCGTCGAACGACGGGCCGCTCGCCCAGGGGCCGTCGCCGGCCTCCTTGCCGTCCGAGAAGTTGAGGTACTGGTAGCTGAACTCGGTGTGCTCCTTCGACTGCGGGAAGTTGCTCGGCACCGGGAAGCCCTCGACGCCCTGCTCGCGGAGCTCGGCTGCGGCGGTCGCCCACATGTTCTGGTGCATGGTGTCGCGGGCGATGAGGAACGACAGCAGGTCCCGCACGCCGTGGTCGTCGGTCATGTGGTAGAGCCGGGCTGCCTGGACACGGCCCTGCATCTCGGCGTTCTCGTTGGCCGTGAAGTCCGCGAGCAGGTTGCCCGACGCGGTGATGTAGGAGCCCTGCCAGGGGTTGCCGTTGCTGTCGACCGGACGGGCGCCTGCACCCGCGACGATGGCGTGCTGCACGTCGGTGCCGCCGACGATCGCGGCCACGGTCGGGTCGTCCTGCAGCGCGTCCTCGGTGATCCCGAGCGGGCTCTTCTCGAGCAGCTGCGCGATCATCGTCGCGAGCATCTCGACGTGGCCCATCTCCTCGGCCCCGATGCCGAACACCATGTCGCGGTACTTGCCCGGGATGTGCATGTTCCACGCCTGGAACTGGTACTGCAGGGCGACGGAGATCTCGCCGTACTGACCCCCGAGCACCTCCTGCAGCTTGCGCGCGTACACCGCGTCGGGCTTGTCGGGGGTGGCCTTGAACTGGAGCTCCTGCTTGTGGAAGTACAACTCGTTCTCCTGTCTCGATGGTCGTCACGTCGTCGTGGTGCACGGCGGCGTGGCGGGGTCCGTCGTCGTGGCCGACGCTCCGCTCGGATGACTGGGCGGGCGTTCGGGGTGGACGGATCGCGCGGGTCCGTTGGCCGGATCGCGCGGACGACGTCCCGCTGCCCCCGGTCCGAGCGCGGGTGATCGGCCTAGCGTGTGGCGCATGGACCTCGAACTCACCGGCCGTGTCGCCCTCGTCGTCGGCGGACGGGGGTACATCGGCTCCGTCGTCGCCGAGACCCTGCGTCGCGAGGGCGCCCGGGTCGTCGTCGCGTCGCGGAACGCCGACGGGGACGACGCCGTGGCGATGGACACCGCGTCGCAGGAGTCGGTGGACGCCGGGGTCGCCCGCGTCCTCGACCAGCACGGACGCATCGACGTCCTCGTCGTCACCGCCGCGCCGGCGGCCGGGACCCTCGACCCGGAGCGTGCGTCGGACCCCGATCAGGTCGCCGCGGCGATCGACGGCAAGGCACTGGGCTTCCTCCGGGTCGCGAACGCCGTGCTGCCCGTGCAGCGCGATGCGGGCTTCGGCCGCGTGGTGGTGGTGAGCGGGCAGAACGCCTACCTGTCCGGCAACGTCACGACCTCGCTCCGGAACGCGGCGACGAGCATCATCGCGGGGAACCTGGCCGACCAGTCCGTCGGCACGGGGGTCACCGTGAACGTGGTGAACCCCGGTGCGGTGACGGACGATCCCGCCAGGACGGTGCAGCCCGGGGCCGGTGGCGAGTCCAGCCCGCAGCAGATCGCCGACCTCGTCGCGTTCCTGTCGTCCCCGCGCTCGGTCGTCAGCGGGGAGTCGGTGTCGATCGGGCACCGCGTGCTGGGACAACTGACGATCTGACGGGTTCGTCCTGCAGGACGACCCCGTTCGTCCCTCCGCACGATGCCCGACGACCTGGTCGACCGACAGGCTCGGTGGCATGGAGAGCTCGACCAAGCACGTGATCGCCACCCTCGCCACCTGCGCGGCGATCATCGTCGTCACCGCGGTGGCCCTCGTCGCGATGTCCCCCGTGCCGTGAGCCCGCGTCGTGCGATGATCGAGCCGTGACGGACCGGCGCACGTTCCTCCGGCCGATGCGGACCCGGTCGGTCGTCGTCGACCTCCTCTGGGCGGGCCTCGCCGCGCTGGTGTCCGCCGCCCCGATCGACGTCGAGCTCGAGCACGCCAGCCCCCTCGCGGTCGCGATCGCCACCGTCGCCATCGCCGTCCGCCGCCTCTCGCCGAGCGCGGCGATGACCGCGACCGTCGCCCTGGGCGCGGTGCAGGTGGCCGGCGGCGAGCGACCGTCGTTGGTCGACCTCGCCATCGCCGTCGTCATCGGCACCGTCGCCGTCGTCGGGACGCGGTTCGAGGCCGTGCTGGCCGGTCTGCTCGCCGTGGTCGCCGGGGCTTCGGCGTCGATGTACCTCTCCACGACCGGTTACCGCTACGCACTGCTGCTGAACGGGCCGCGTGACCAGGTCGTCCTCGTCCTGGCCGCCCCGGCACTCGTCCTGCTCTCCTTCTGGGCGGCTGGTCTCGCCGGTCGGGCGATCCGGTCGCAGAACGCCGAGGCCGTCCGGCGCGCCGACGCCGAGGCTGCCGCCAGCCGGGCGGAGGCCGTGGCCAACCGTGCCGAGGCCGTGGCCACGCGCGCGGTCGACGAGGCCGAGGCGGAACGCATCCGTGCGGACATCGCCCGCGACGTGCACGACGTCGTCGGCCACTCGCTCGCGGTCATCATCGCGCAGGCGGACTCGGTGCCCTTCCTCGACGACGAGGCGCGGATCCGCGAGGTCAGCGCCACCATCGCCAGCACCGCCCGGAGCTCCCTGGTCGAGGTGCGACAGGTCCTCGGGCACATCGACGGGTCGGACACCGCGAGCGACCCGACGTCCTTCGAGGAGATCGTCCGCGGCATCCGCGACGCCGGGGTGGACGTCGAGCACGCCGTGCGCGGTGTCGCCCGACCGCTCGGCGCGGTGCACGGCACGGCTGCCCGCCGGGTCCTGCAGGAGATGCTCACGAACGCCCTCCGGCACGGGGCACCGGGCGGTGCCGTCGAGGTCCGGGAGACCTGGCGGTCCGCCGACCTCGTGCTCGAGGTGGAGAACGCCGTCCCGTCGGACGCGCTGCCGGTCGGGCCCGGGCTCGGGCTCGAGGAACTCGCCGCGGCGGCCACCGGCGGCGTCCCCGTCCGCGCGACCGCGACCGCGACCGCAGGACAGCCGACCGCGACCGCCGAGCAGCCGACGGTCACGTCGACCCGTGGCTCCGGCCGGGGCCTGACCGGCATGCAGACCCGACTGACCACGATCGGCGGGTCGTTCGACGCCGCCGTGCTGGACGCCGTGTTCGTCGCGCGCGCCCGCATCCCGTTCGACGTCCGAGGGGGGACGACCCGATGACCGACCCGATCCGCATCCTGCTCACCGACGACCAGGCGCTCTTCCGGGCGGGCCTGCGCGTGGTGCTCGACGCGCAGCCCGACATGCAGGTGGTGGGCGAGGCCTCGGACGGCGCCGAGGCCCTCGACCGCGTCCGGGAGCTGCGGCCCGACGTCGTCCTGCTCGACATGCGCATGGCCGGGATGGACGGCGTCGAGACGGTGCGCCAGCTGTTCTCCGGCGCCGTCCCGGGGCCGCTCCCCCGCGTGGTGGTGCTCACGACGTTCGGCCTCGACCCCGCTGCCGCCACCGCGATCCGGCTCGGTGCGAGCGGGTTCCTGCTCAAGGACACGACACCGCCGTTCCTGTTCGCCGCGGTGCGGGCCGTGCACGAGGGCAGCTCGGTGATCGCCCCGAACGACCTGTCGCAGCTGTTCGGCGCCGACGTCGACCGAGCCCCTGCTCCCCAGCCCGAGGCGTTCCAGACCCTGACGGACCGGGAGCGCATCGTCTTCGGGTGGGCGTCCCGAGGGCTCTCGAACGCCGAGATCGCGGCGAAGGAGTTCGTCACCGAGTCGACCGTCAAGTCGCAGATCTCGAGCATCCTCGGCAAGCTCGAGCTCCGCGACCGGGTGCAGCTCGTGGTCTACGCGCACGACCACGGCCTGGCGGGCGCCCGGGAGGGGTGACCGGCGACCCGGTCAGGAGGCCAGGGCCGCCGCCTCGTCGAGCACCGCACCGACCGCCGCGGGTTCGTGCGCGAAGCGCCCGAGGAACACTCCGCCGATCCGTCCGCGTCCCCGGGTGAGCAGCCCCGGTCCGGCGCTGCCGCCGTAGACCACCCGCGACCCCGCGAACGCCGGCCGGGCCGCCAGGGACTGCTCGATCCCCTCGAGGACCCCGACGACGTGCTCGTGCGGCGCCGGCTCGGCGGCGCCGATCGCCCACACGGGCTCGTACGCCACGGTGACCCGTCCGGTCGTCCCGGCCTCCGCGGCCACCGCCAGCGCCCGGTCGAGCTGCCCGGTGACCTCCGCCACGGCCTCCGCACGGGAGGCGCGGACAGCTTCGCCGACGCACACCAGCGGTTCGAGGTGGTGCCGGAAGGCCGCGTGCACCTTGCGCGCGACGACCTCGTCCGTCTCGTGGAACCGGGAGCGCCGCTCGGCGTGCCCGATCTCGACGAGGTCGACGCCGATCTCGCGGAGCTCGGCGCCGGACACCTCGCCGGTGGACGCGCCCTCGTCCGACGCCGACAGGTCCTGCGCGGCGAGCCGGATGCCCGACCCGGCGAGCAGCTCGCGCACCGGGACGAGCGCGGGGAAGGTCGGCGCGACGAAGAGCTCCACCGCGCCGGCGGCGACCGCGGGGTGCCGCCGGGCGATGTCCGCCACCGCGCTCACCCACGAGAGCGTCTGCGCGTGCGAGAAGTACATCTTCAGTGACACCCCGACGATCGTCATGCGCCCGGGTCCGTCCCGTCCCCAGGGGCGTCGGTGCCGACCGGCGCGGAGCCGTCGTACTCGCAGATCGCGGCGACCTTCTCCGCGCTCGCGCTCGACGGGTCGAACGTGTACCCGAGCCACTCCTTCGCCATGCGCCGGGCGACCTCGATGCCGACGACCCGCTGGCCCATGCAGAGCACCTGGGCGTCGTTCGACAGCACCGACCGCTCGACGCTGAACGAGTCGTGCGCCGTGACGGCCCGGATGCCGGGCACCTTGTTCGCGCTGATCGCGACGCCGAGCCCGGTGCCGCAGACCAGGATCGCCCGGTCGGCCTCGCCGTCGGCGATCATCCGGGCGGCGTCGACGGCGACGTGCGGGTACGCCGTGTGGCCGTCCGCGTCGACGCCCACGTCGACCACGCTGGCCACGCGGTCGTCGGCCTCGAGGTCCCGCTTGATGACCTCCTTGTAGTCGAAGCCCGCGTCGTCCGAGCCCACCACCAGTCGTAGCGTCATGCTCCCGTTCCTTCCTCGTCGATCGTCGCCGCCAGGGTCTCGACGACGAGCGCGAAGGACACCGCGCCCGGGTCGGGGGTCCCGACGGCCTGTTCCGCGTGCGTCCGCGCGCGGCCCTTCCGCGGCAGCAGGTCCGCGCTCGCGTCCGCTGCCCGGCGGGCGGCGTCCACCGCCGTCCGCCACGCGGTGCCCAGGGCATCGCCGGCCTCGAGCCGGCGCCGCAGTTCCTCGTCGAAGGGGACGAGGGCGTCCACCATCGTCTTGTCGCCGGGCACGGCCCCGAAGGCCAGCACCGCCTCGGTGGCGGCCCGCACCGCGTCCGCGACCGTCGCCGACGTCGGACGCGCGTCGTCCCCGACGACGCGACCCAGCGCCTCCAGGGCGGCACCCCAGATCGCACCGGACGTCCCGCCTGCCCGGTCGGACCAGGCGTCACCCGCCACCCGCAGGAGCGTCCCCGCCCCCGCACCCCGGGCGAGCGCGTCCGCGGCGGCGGTGTCCGCCGCGTGCGAGCCGCGCTGCATCCCGATGCCGTGGTCGCCGTCCCCAGCGACCTGGTCGATGCGGCCCAGTTCGTCCGCGTGGTCGTCGAGCACCGCGCGCACGGCGCTGATGCCCGCTGCGATCCGACCGGCCGCGGCACGCGAGTCGTCGCTCGCCGGACCGATGACGATGCCCTCCTCGTCGGCGGCGACCACGTCCTCGGCGACCCGCTCCTGCGGGACCGCCCCGCCCTTGCGGAAGGCGGGCGTGTCCGCGGGTGCCGACCACAGCTCCTCGAGCTCGTCGTCGAGCCAGAACAGCGTCAGCGAGACCCCGGCCATGTCGAAGCTCGTGACCAGCTCGCCCACCTCCGGCTCCACGATCGCGACACCGGCGTCCCGGAGCCGTCGCTGCACCGAGCCGTAGACGACGAAGAGCTCCTCGTACTTCACGCTGCCGAGCCCGTTGAGCACCGGGACCACCCGGGCGCCCTCGACCGTGACGCCCGCGGGCACCTCGTCGAGCAGCCGTTCGACGAGCAGCGCCGCCAGACCGTCGGCGCTCGGCACGTCGGTCTCGTCGATGCCGCGTTCACCGTGGATGCCCATGCCGATCGCCATCCGTCCCTCGGGCACCTCGAACAGGGGCTCCTCGGCACCGGGCAGCGAGCAGCCCGAGAACGCGACGCCGAAGCTCCGGGTCCGGTCGTTCGCGCGGGCCGCCACGGCGGTGACGTCGTCGAGCGGGCGCCCCTGCTCGGCCGCGGCCCCGGCGACCTTGAACACGCAGAGGTCGCCCGCGATCCCGCGCCGGTCGGCCTCGGCACCGGCCGGTGCGGACACGACGTCGTCGGTCACCCGGACCGTGCGGACGGGGATGCCCTCGTCCTCGAGCGTGCGGGCCGCGGCGTCGAAGTTCAGCACGTCGCCGGCGTAGTTGCCGTAGCTGAGCAGCACGCCGCCACCGTGCTCGGTGGCACGGCAGACCGCGGCGACCTGCTGCGCGGACGGGCTGGCGAACAGGTTCCCCATCGCCGCGCCGGCGGCGAGCCCGTGCCCGACGAGACCGCCGAACGCCGGGTAGTGCCCCGAACCACCGCCGATCACGACGGCGACCGTGCCGTCCGGACTGGTGGTCGCGCGGGCGACACCGCCGTGCACCCTGCGGACCCACCGCTCGTTCGCCGCGACGAAGCCGTCGGTGGCCTCGTCGGCGAAGGCTGCCGGGTCGTTGTACAACCGGGTCATCGCGTCGTCCCCTTCGTCGAGGTGGTGGCCACGTGCGAGGTGTCGAGCAGCTCGTCGGCCTTCGCGCCCCGGAAGAACCTGGTGCAGGAGATCATCACGGCGGCGACGAACGCCAGGACACCGAGCGACACGATGCCGAAGGCCCCGCTGTCGGTCGGCACCGCCTCGTTGATCGCGGTGCGCATGATCGGGGCGACGAAGCCACCGAGGTTGCCGAGCGAGTTGATCAGGCCGATGCCCGCGGCCGCCGCCGCACCGGTGAGGAACGCCGTCGGGTAGGCCCAGGTGATCGGGCCGACCGCCAGGAAGCTCGCGACGGCGAGGGTGATGAACAGGATGCCGAGGACCGGCTGGCCGTTCGCACCCGCCCACGCCGACCCGAGGATGGACAGCCCGGTCGTGATGTAGAACATCGTCCCCCAGCGGCGGCGACGACCCACGGTGTCGGCCTTCGACCCGACGAGGTAGCAGGCGACCAGTCCGACGAGCCACGGGATCGCCGCGACGAGGCCGACCTGCCAGCCGACGTCCTGCCCGAGCAGTGACGACACCTGCTGCGGCAGGTAGAACGTCGTGCCGTACACGGCGACCTGCAGGCAGAAGTAGATGATCGTGAAGTACCAGACGCGGCCGCTCGCCATCGCCTTCCAGATGCCCTTCGGGCCGTCCTCGTTGCGGGCGGTGTCCTCACGGGCCATCGCCGCGGTGAGCGACTGCTTCTCCCCCGGTTCCAGCCACTTCGCCTGCTGCGGGCTGTTCGTCAGGAAGAACAGCGCCGCGACACCGGCCAGCACCGCGAGGATGCCCTCGCCGAAGAACATGACCTGCCAGCCGTGGAACGGGGTGACCTGGTCACCGACGCTGATGAGCCCGCCGGACAGCGGTGCGCCGATCATCTGCGAGAACGGCTGCGCGAGGTAGAAGATCGCGAACATCCGCACGCGGACCTTGTTCGGGAACCACTCGGACAGGTACATGATCACGCCCGGGAACAGTCCCGCCTCGGTCACACCGAGCAGGAAGCGCAGGACGATGAACATCGTGTCGTTCGTCGTGAACGAGAACAGTGCGGCGACGATGCCCCACGTGACGGCGATCCGGGCGAGCCAGAAGCGCGCCCCGAAGCGCTTGAGCAGCAGGTTGGACGGGATCTCGAAGATCGCGTAGCCGATGAAGAAGATGCCGGCGCCGAGGGCGAAGGCCGCGTCGGAGATGTTCCGGTCGACGCTCAGGGCCTCCTCGGCGAAGCCGACGTTGGTGCGGTCGAGGAAGGCGACGAAGTACAGGATGACCAGCATCGGCATGAGGTGCTTGGTCGCCTTGGCGATCGCGGACCTCAGTGCCGGGTCGTGGGTGGACCCCAGGGCGGGGCTGCTTGCGGACACGAATCGCTCCTTCGCGATCATGAGTGGTCGTTCTGGTGGTCGGAGCCGTCGGCTCCGGTGCGTGCCGTCGGGTTCAGTGCATGTAGAGGCCGCCGTCGACGTTCAGGGTCTGACCCGTCACGAACCCGGCGTCGGCGCTGACGAGGTAGGCGACCGCGGCGGCGACGTCCCGCGGCGTGCCGATGCGCGGCAGGACACCGTCGGCAGCCATCTCGGCCTTGCGCTCCTCGGAGAGGGTGCCGCCCATGATGTCGGTGTCGATCGGGCCGGGCGCGATGGCGTTCACCGTCACGCCGTGCTGCCCGAGCTCGCGGGCCATCCCGCGGGTGAGGCCGATCACGCCGGCCTTCGCGACCGAGTACGGCGTCTTGCTGAACGTCCCGCCGCCGCGCTGCGCGGAGACCGACGACAGGTTGACGATGCGGCCGTACCCGTTCCGCACCATCGACTCGGCTGCCCGGAGACCGGCGAAGTGCACCCCGTCGAGGTTGATGCTCAGCACCCGGTGCCACTCCCCCTCGGGCAGGTCGAGGTAGGCGTGCGCCGACGAGACACCCGCGAGGTTCACGAGTGCCGCGATCGGCGGGAGCCCGGCCTCGATGGTGTCGAACGCGGCCCGGACGGCGGCCTCGTCGGCGACGTCCGCGCCCGCGCCGACGGCCTGCACGCCGTGCTGCTCGCGGAGCTCGGCGGCGACGGCCTCGCTCGCCGCCTGGTCGAGGTCGACGATCCCCACGTTCCAGCCCTGCTCGGCCAGGTGGTGGGCGGTCGCACGGCCGATGCCGCGCGGCGACGCCGCGCCGGTGAGGACGACGGTCTGCTGCTCGTTGCGCATCGCGTGCTCCTTCAGTGGATCGGGGCCGGGCCGAGCTCGTCGAGGAGCTCCTGCATGGCGACGTAGGCCCTGTTCCGGTAGGCGACGAGCTCGGGCGTGCGGTCGGCGGGCACGTCGAGGTAGCCCGATCCGGTCTTCGTGCCGAGCTCGCCGGCGTCGACGTGCTGCTGCAGCGTCGGCGGGGTGGCGAAGCGCTCGGGCCAGCGGGTCTGCAGCGACTCGAAGCAGAACGCGTAGACGTCGAGTCCCGCCATGTCCGCGATCGCGAACGGGCCGAAGAAGGGCAGGCGGAACCCGAAGGTCGTCCGGACGATCGTGTCGATGTCGTCGGGGCTGGCGATGCCCTCGTCCGCGATCTTCGATGCTTCCTCGAACAGGGCGTACTGCAGGCGGTTCAGCACGAACCCGGTCGAGTCCTGCACCCGTGCGGACTGCTTGCCGGTCGCCGCGACGACTGCTTCGCCGACGGTGACGGCGTGCTCGCCGGTGGTGGGGTGCGGGATGAGCTCGACACCGGGGATGAACGGCGCCGGGTTCGAGAAGTGCACGCCGAGGAAGCGCTCCGGACCGGTGACGGCCTCGGCGAGGCTCTCGATGAGGATCGTCGACGTGTTCGAGCCGATGACGGCGTCGGGTCGGGCGGCGGCGCTGATCCGAAGCAGGGTCTCGTGCTTGATCGCGAGCTTCTCGGGGACCGCCTCCTCGATGAAGTCGGCGTCCGCGACGGCGGCCTCGATCGACTCGGCGGCGCTGAGGTGCGCGGTGACCCGCGCGACGGCGTCCTCCGGGAACAGGCCGTCGGCGACGAACTGGCCCGTCTCCCGGATCAGCCGCTCGAGGTTCTGCTGCGCGATCTCGGCCGAGACGTCGGCGATGCGGACGGTGTGACCGGCGAGGGCGAGGACCTGGGCGATCCCGCCGCCCATGTACCCGGACCCGACGACGGCGATGTCGAGGGTGCTCATCGGACTGCTCCTCCGTGCTTCGTGCCGATGCTCGTCGTGGCGAGCACCGACCGGATGTACTGCTGGTTGGTGGCGCAGACGCCGAGGCTGTCCCCGCCGTACTGCTCGGTCATGACGATCCCGCGGAAGCCGTCGGCGACCGCGTCCCGGAGGACCTGGCGGTAGTTGATGAGCCCGGTCTCCATCGTGCTCGGCGCACTCGTCGCCCAGCTGCCGTCGCCCGCCTCGTCGCGCGTGTAGTTCTTCACGTGCAGGTAGTTCGTGTGGGGCATCGTCTTCGCGAAGAGCTCCCGCCAGTCCTCGACCGGACGGTGCAGGCGGACGAGGTTCGCCACGTCGGCGTTGAGACCGACGGTGTCGAGCCCGATCTCCTCGACGAGCCGGACCGCGCTGTCCGCGGTGCCGAGGTAGGTGTCCTCGTACAGTTCGAGGGCCATCGGCAGGCCGACGCTCGCCGCGTGCTCCCCGAGTTCGCGGAGGCGTCGGACGGCCGCGTCCCACACGTCGGGGTCCTCGGGGTCCTTCGGCCCGGGAGCCGTCCAGAACCAGAGCGCGCGCTGCTGGGCCTCCGAGAACGGCTGGTGCAGTCCGGTCGAGAACACCTGCATGCCCCACTCGGCCGCCGCGTCGATCGTGCGGTGGGCGTAGGCGAGGTTCTCCTCCTCGTGCCCGGGCTGGATCACGCTCCGACGCTGCAGGTGCACCGACGGGATCCCCACGCCGTGGGCCGCCGCGACCGCGAAGAGCTCGTCGCGCCGGGACCGTTCGAGGTCCGCGGGGCGGACGTGGCTGTCGGCCAGCTCGGCGAGCGAGAAGCCCGCTGCGGCGATCTGCGCGAACACGTCGTCCCACACCTCGACGGGGGCGTCGTGGAAGGCGGTGCCGTCCCGGGTGACCCGGTCGAAGCCGTGCAGGCAGACGGCGATCGGCCACGTCCGGTCGGTCCAGCTGTCCGGGTCCCAGTCCTGCTCGACCCAGTCCTGCGGTGTGCTCACGGAGTGCTCCCTTGCATCACACGGTTCATCCTTGAACCTCTTTCCTATAGGAAAGATACTCGCGCTGAGCCAGAGCGCAACCCCGTTCCGTCAGGCGGAGTGTGACGCGTCGGCCCGGGAGCGCACCCGCACCGCGTCGATGTGGTGCCGCATCGCCGCCACGGCCGTGGGCGCGTCCACGGCGAGGGCATCGAGGACCGCACGGTGCTCGGCGACCGCCCGCTCGGTGTCGTCGTCCCCGCCCTCGACGATCTGCCGCATGCGGTGCACCCGCGTCGTGATGATCGCGGACATCTCCTCGAGGAAGGGGTTCCTCGTCGCGTCGAACACGAGCTGGTGGAAACGCCAGTCGGAGCGGAAGAACCGGGCCATCAGCTCCTCGGACGCACGGCGGGCGCCGACCCGGGCGACCTCGGCGGCCACGGCCTCCTGCTCGGCGAGCGCCGCAGCGAGCCGCTCCCGCAGCACGGCCACGTCCCCGCGTGCCGCGAGCTCGACCGCCCCGCTCTCGACGATGAGCCGCGCGTCGAACAGCGCCTCGAGCTGGTCGCCGGCGAGCGGCGGTGCGACGCGGTACCCCTTGTTGGCCTCGCGCGTGACCAGGCCGGTCCGCTCGAGCTGCACGAGGGCCTCGCGCACCGGGGTCGGGGAGACGCCGAGCGTCCGGGCGAGACCGTCGATCGACAGGCGCATCCCGGGCTCGACGTCGTGCCCCATGAGCACCTCGAGCACCCGGTCGTACACGCGGTCGCGCAACCCGATCTGGGTGATCCGCGCGGAGCCGAAGCCCGGCATCGTGCTCGTCATGCGGTCGATCCTAGAGAGTGCAGGGTCCCGCGACCTGCGCGTCCCGCGGCGGCGGTGGCCGGTGTGCGCCGGCGCCGGGCACCGGTGGCGATCGTCAGTACCGGGCGTCGATGCCCAGGGCGTCCCCGAGCCCGAGGCTGCGCTGGGCGACGTCGCACGGCGCGGCCGCGGGCTTCATGACGAGGGCCGACGAGGCTGCGGTGTGCCCGAGGCCGTACGCGTGCCCCCACTCGTGCGTCGCGACGCCGCGCAGGTCGTACCGGTTCCCGGAGCACGTCGCCGTCGACGACCACGCGTACCGGGTCGAGTAGCGCTGGTCTGCCTCGACCGCGATGCCGTCCTGCGACCACACGCACGTGGTCGCGAGCGTGCCCGCGGGCAGGGAGCCCCAGCCGGTGACGCTCCGACGGTCGGGGTCGCCGCAGCCCCCGGTGCTCGAGACCGCGGGGGTCCTCGCCGTCGTGCTGACCCAGGTGTTCGCGGCACTCGACGTGATCGAGCGCCCGCAGGTCCCGAGCCGTCCGCTCCACGCCGTCGCACCCGCACGGATCGCCACGCGGTCCGCCGCCTTCGCTCCCGTCGGGTTCGACCACCACCGGACGTCCCTCGTCCAGCGGTACGCCAGGAGCGTGTACGACCGGTCCGTGCAGCTCGAGGCGGCCGATCCGGTGCCGGTCGTGGCCGCACCCGCACCGGCGTCGTGCCCGGCGGCGACGCGGCCCTCGCGCAGTGCGAGCACCCGCCGGACGGCAGCAGTGGCGCCGGACCAGCGGCCGTCGACCGCCACGGCGATGCCTGCCGCGCCGGTGTTCGTCACCGAGGCGTCCCCGGGGTCACCACCGGTCGTCGTCGCCACCGGCAGCGCGGTCACCGTCGTGCCGGCGTCGGGCACCGCGAAGACGCGACCGTCGGGGAGCACGACCGAGCCGGACGCGACGACGCAGCCACCGGACAGCTCGGCGACCGTGATCCGGTCACCGCGGCACGACGGCGCGGCGTGCGCGGGGGCGACCCCGACGCTGGTGGTGACGACCGCGACGAGCGCGGTCCCGAGTGCGACCACGGCAGCGGTCACGGACGACGTCCGCATGGGTCCTCCAGGAGCAGGCGCACCGGCACGACCCGGTACGACGCCGATCAGTGTGCGGAGAGCGGCAGCGGAGGGGCAACCCCCAGAACGGGCAGGCCGGCGGTCACCACGGGGTCGATGGGCCGACCCGGTCGGCGTGCCGAGGCGGACCCGATCCGTGCACGGCTGCGGCCGACGGACGGAGGTGGGACGAGCCTCCAGGCCGGTCGTGGGGAGCATCGGCGCCGGAACGCGGAACGGCCCCCGGATTCCTCCGGGGGCCGTTCCTCACCTGGTGCGCGAGGGGGGACTTGAACCCCCACGCCGTTTCCAGCACACGGACCTGAACCGTGCGCGTCTACCAATTCCGCCACTCGCGCCAGCCCGGCAACACTAGCACGCGACGGAGGGTGCCCGTGACCACGCACAGACGGGCACGAGCGCCACCCACTACCATGCAGTGGTCCCTGACCGACGAACACGGAGACACATGGGCCTCTTGGACAGCTTCGAGCGAGGGTTGGAGCGCGCCGTCAACGGCACCTTCGCGAAGACCTTCCGCTCCGGCGTGCAGCCCGTCGAGATCTCCAGCGCGCTGCGGCGGGAGCTCGACACGAAGGCCGCCGTGGTCTCCCGCGAGCGGATCCTCGTCCCGAACGAGTTCACGGTGCGCCTCGCGCCGCCGGACCACACGCGGATGAACGACATCGGGCGCCCGCTCATCGACGAGCTGTCGCAGATGGTGCAGCAGCACGCGGTGGCACAGAACTACTCCTTCTCCGGACCGGTCTTGATCACGCTGCAGCAGGACGGCACGCTGTCCACCGGCATCCTGCAGGTCGACTCGTCGACGGTGCAGCGTGACGTGGCGTGGGTCGCCGTGCTCGACATCGGGTCGCAGCGCCACCGGCTGCACCGCGGCCGCACCGTGATCGGGCGCGGCACCGACGCGGACATCACCGTCGCCGACACCGGGACGAGTCGGAAGCACGTCGAGATCATCTGGGACGGCAAGCACGCGCAGGCCAACGACCTCGGGTCCACGAACGGGTCGAAGCTGAACGGCGAACGCTTCCAGCAGGCCATCGTCGAGCCGGACTCCACCATCGAGATCGGTCGTACCCGTATGGTGTTCCGGGTGATCCCGGAGAACGACGGAGGTGCGCGATGACCACGGGCCTGACCCTGCTCGTCCTGCGCTTCGCCTTCCTCGCGGTGCTGTGGCTGTTCGTGTTCGTCATCGTCTTCGCCCTGCGGAGCGACCTGTTCGGCCAACGTGTCCGCACCATCCCGACCGACCCGAAGGCCGGAGCGTCCGCACCGACGACGCCGACCGTGCCCGCCGCCGCAGCTCCTGCCGCCGCAGCGCCCGGCGCGTTCACGGAGCTGATCGGCCAACCCGCGGGCCCGACCCAGCAGCAGTCCGGCTCCGCACCGCCGACCGGCGTCGCGACGCGCCTCGTCATCACCGAGGGCTCCCGCGAGGGCATGGAGATGCCCCTCGGCGGCGGTCCGATCACCATCGGACGCTCCAGCGAGTCGAACGTCGTCATCCGCGACGACTACACGTCGACCAACCACGCCCGCCTCGACCTCCGCGGCGAGGGCTGGGTCCTGTCCGACCTCGAGTCCACGAACGGCACGTTCGTCAACGGTCAGAAGGTGACCGGCCCCGTGACCATCGCGGAACGGACGCCGATCACGATCGGGACGACGACGTTCGAGCTGCGGCGGTAACCGGGACATGACGGCTCGCACGCTGAGCGCCGCTGTGTCCCACGTGGGGCGCATCCGCGCCAACAACCAGGACTCCGGCTACGCCGGCACGCACCTCTTCGCCGTCGCGGACGGCATGGGCGGCCACGCCGGCGGCGACGTCGCGTCCGCGATCGCCATCCGCCGCATCCGCGAGGTCGACCGCGAGTTCCCGTCCGCGCACGATGCCGAGTTCGCCCTGCAGTCCGCGCTCATCGCCGCGAACCAGCTCATCACCGAGACGGTGTTCGAGCACCAGGAACTCACCGGCATGGGCACCACCGTGTCCGCACTCATCCGGGTCGGCGAGCAGATCGCCATCGCGCACATCGGCGACTCCCGCATCTACCGCCTGCGCGACGGCGAGCTGCAGCAGATCACCTCCGACCACACCTTCGTGCAGCGCCTCGTCGACAGCGGTCGCATCACGCCGGAGGAAGCCGCCGTCCACCCCCGGCGCTCGGTGCTCATGCGCGTGCTCGGCGACGTCGACGCCGCCCCCGAGGTCGACACCGCCGTCATGGACATCCAGACCGGCGACCGCTGGCTGCTCTGCTCGGACGGTCTGTCGTCGTACCTGGCCGAGGAGCGGATCCGGCACGCGCTCGCGTCGACCATGGACGCGAACCAGGTGACGCAGCGCCTGGTCAAGGAGACGCTCGACCACGGTGCCCCGGACAACGTGACCGTCGTCGTGATGGACGTCACCGACACGGAACCCGAGGACGACGACGCCGCCGCCACCACGGTCGGTTCCGCCGCGGCACCCCTGACCTTCGAGGCGTCGACCGGTCGCAAACCGATCCGCCTCCCCACGATCCTGCTCCACCCGCTCAAGGTGAGCGCCGTGCCGGAGGACTCCCACTTCGAGCCCGAGTCCGACCAGTACTTCGCCGAGCTCATCGCCGAGGACCGCCGTCGGCGCATCCGGCGTCGCGTGGCCTGGTCGATCGCGCTCGTCGTCGCCGTCGCGGCCCTCGTGGGGGCAGTGTTCCTGGGCTGGCGGATCACCCAGGCGCACTACTACGTCGGCACCGACCGCGGCACGGTCGCCATCTACCAGGGCGTGCAGCAGTCGATCGGGCCGATCGCGCTCTCGGACGTCTACGAGGACACCGACATCTCGGTCACGTCGCTCCCGGACTACACGCGCGAGAACGTGCGGTCGACGATCAACGCGACCTCGCTCTCCGACGCGCGCGACATCGTGGACCGGCTGCGGAAGGCCGCCGAGACCGGCCAGGACCAGGCCGGCACGGGCGGCGATGCGGACTCGTCGCCGTCGCCCACCCCGACCCGGTCGGGGTCACCGTCGGGCAGCGCCTCGCCGTCCGGCAGCGCCTCGCCGTCCGAGAGCCCGGAGGACGGCCGATGAGCACCGCGACCGCGCAGTCCTTCACGCAGGCGATCACCATCAAGCTGCGGGAGCCGGCCCGGGCCCGGAACCTCGAGCTCGTGCTGCTCGTCATCGCGTGCGGCATCTGCGCCGGCGCGATGGTGCTCGTCCAGCTCGGCACCAAGGGCCGCATCTTCGACACCGGTGTGCTCTGGGTCGGCGGCGGGATCCTCGGCCTCGCGCTCGTCATGCACGTGGTGCTCCGCGTCGTCGCGAAGCACGCGGACCCGTTCGTGCTGCCCATCGCCCTGGTGCTCAACGGCATCGGCATCGCCGAGATCTACCGCATCGACGTGCACAACGGCCTGACCGGCTGGGACGCGATCGGCGTCAAGCAGATCGTCTGGACGATGCTCGCGATGGTCCTGGCGACGATCACCGTCGTCGCGGTCCGCAACCACCGCTTCCTGCAGCGCTACCGCTACATCTTCATGTTCGCGACGATCGCGCTGCTGCTCCTCCCGATGCTCCCCGGCATCGGGGAGAACGTCGGGGGCGCCCGCGTGTGGATCCGCATCGGCCCGTTCTCGTTCCAGCCCGGCGAGCTCGCGAAGATCACGATGGCGCTGTTCTTCGCCGGGTACCTCGTCACCGCCCGGGACTCGCTGTCGATCGTCGGCAAGAAGTTCGCCGGCATGACCTTCCCGCGCGCCCGTGACCTCGGCCCGATCCTGGTGATGTGGGCGTCGGCCATGGCCGTCCTGGTGTTCCAGCGCGACCTCGGCACGGCGCTGCTCTACTTCGGCCTGTTCCTCGTGATGATCTACGTCGCGACCGCCCGGCTCGGCTGGGTCGTCATCGGGCTCGGGCTGTTCGTCGGCGGTGCCCTCGTCGCGCAGTCGGTCCTGGTCTACGTGCGGGGTCGCTTCGAGCAGTGGCTCGACCCGTTCGACCAGGCGATCTTCGACCGACAGACCCAGGGCAGCTACCAGCTCGTCCAGGGCCTGTTCGGCTTCGCGAACGGCGGGATCACCGGTACCGGCCTCGGTCAGGGCCGCCCGTACATCACGCCCGTCGCCAACGCGGACTACATCGTCGCGTCGCTCGGCGAGGAACTCGGGCTGATCGGCGTCTTCGCGATCCTCGCCCTGTTCATCGTGCTGGCGTCGCGGGGCCTCCGCGTGGCCTTCATGGCGCAGGACGACTTCGGCAAGCTGCTCGGTGTCGGCTTCGGCTTCATCATCGCCCTGCAGGTGTTCGTCGTCGTCGGCGGCATCACCCGGATCATCCCGGTGACCGGTCTGACCACACCATTCATGGCCGCGGGTGGCTCGTCGCTCATCGCGAACTGGATCATCGCGGCGATGCTGCTGCGACTGACCGACTCGATCCCCGCAGAACAGCGCGTCCAGCAGGGCGCGGTCCCCGCCGCCCGTGGCCGTTCCGGACGCGGTGCGACGACCAGGAAGGAGCGCACCCGGTGAACCGACAGCTCCGCGGCGTCTCGACCGTCATCGTGCTCATGTTCGTCGCGCTCTTCGTGTCGACGACCTCGATCCAGTTCTTCGCCGCCGACACCCTGCGTGCCGACTCACGGAACTCCCGCACGATCCTGGACAGCTACTCGACCAAGCGCGGCGCGATCCTGGTCGACGGCAGCCCGATCGCCGAGTCGACCCCCTCGGACGACCAGTACCAGTACCAGCGCAAGTACACGAACGGTGCGCTGTACTCCGCCGTGACCGGCTACTTCACGATCGGCCAGGGCAACACGGGCATCGAGAGCGCCGAGAACGCCGTGCTCTCCGGCAACTCCGACGCGTCGTTCTTCCAGAACCTCAACGCGATCCTCACCGGGCAGGACGTCCAGGGCGACAACGTCAACCTCACCATCGACCCGGACGTGCAGCAGGCCGCGTACGACGCACTCGGCGAGAACAGCGGTGCGGTCGTTGCGATCCAGCCCAGCACGGGCAAGATCCTGGCGATGGTGTCGAAGCCGGCGTACGACCCGAACGCCCTGACCTCGCACGACACCGCGCAGGTCAAGCAGCAGTACGACGCCCTGCTGCAGCAGGCCCCGACCCCGCTGCAGAACCGGGCGATCGGCGGTGACCTGTACACGCCGGGATCGGTCTTCAAGCTCGTCGTGGCCTCCGCCGCGCTCAAGGACGGCAAGTACTCGCTCGACTCCGAGTTCCCGAACCCGTCGCGCCTGCAGCTGCCGGGCACCAGCTCGTACATCAACAACGCCGAGGGCGGCTCCTGCGGCGGCGGCGACACGGTCAAGCTCCGGACGGCGATCCAGTTCTCGTGCAACATCCCGTTCGCCGAGCTCGGCCAGAAGCTCGGGTACGACACGATCAAGTCCGTCGCGGACGAGTACGGCTTCGGTGACGCCATCGAGGTCCCGATGCGCGCCACCGCGAGCCAGTACCCCGACGTCGATTCGACCGCCCAGCTCATGCTGAGCGCGTTCGGGCAGGCCAGCGTGCGCGTCTCGCCGCTGCAGATGGCGATGGTGTCGGCCGGCATCGCGAACGGCGGCAAGGTCATGCAGCCCTCGCTCGTCGACTCGATCACCACGAGCGACCTGAAGACCGTCGAGTCGTTCTCGCCGAAGCAGTACAGCGACCCGCTGTCCGGCTCCGAGGCCGCCGACCTGACCGAGGCGATGCAGAGCGTCGTGAGCGGCGGGACCGGCACCAATGCCAAGATCGACGGAGTCGACGTCGCCGGCAAGACGGGTACGGCGGAAGGCGGTACGGGTGATCCGTACACGCTGTGGTTCACGGGGTTCGCCCCGGCGAAGAACCCGGAGGTGGCCGTCGCGGTCGTCGTCGGGAACGGCGGCGGACTCGGGCAGTCCGGTGTCGGCAACACGGTCGCGGCCCCGGTCGCGAAGAAGGTCATGGAGGCGGTGCTGAACAAATGAGACCCACCAGCGGACTCACCTTCGGTGGGCGGTACCAGCTCTCCTCGCGGGTCGCGATCGGCGGCATGGGTGAGGTGTGGCAGGCGACCGACCTCGTCATCGGCCGGACCGTCGCACTCAAGATCCTCAAGGACGAGTACCTCGGCGACCCGGGCTTCCTCGAGCGCTTCCGCGCAGAGGCGCGCCACGCTGCCCTCGTCAACCACGAGGGGATCGCCAACGTCTTCGACTACGGCGAGGAGGACGGCAGCGCCTACCTGGTGATGGAACTCGTCCCGGGCGAGGCCCTGTCCACCATGATCGAGCGGGAGCACACGCTGCCGGTCGACAAGGTGCTCGACATCGTCGCCCAGACGGCGAACGCCCTGCAGGCCGCCCACGCCGTCGGCCTGGTGCACCGTGACATCAAGCCCGGGAACCTGCTCATCACGCCCGACGGCCGTGTGAAGATCACCGACTTCGGCATCGCGCGCATCGCCGACCAGGTCCCGCTCACCGCGACGGGCCAGGTGATGGGCACCGTCCAGTACCTGTCCCCGGAGCAGGCGAGCGGCCACCCGGCATCGCCGTCGACCGACATCTACTCGCTCGGCATCGTCGCGTACGAGTGCCTGGCCGGGCGTCGTCCGTTCACCGGCGAGTCCCAGGTCGCGATCGCGATGGCGCACATCAACGAGCAGCCGCCCGCGCTGCCCGGTGACGTGCCCGAGCCGGTCTCGGCACTCGTGCTGTCCTGCATCGCCAAGAAGCCGGCGGACCGTCCGGCGACCGCGGCGAACCTGGCCCGCGCGTCCCAGGCGCTGCGGCGCGGGGACGTCGCCGCAGCGACCGTCGCCGTGCCTGCAGTCGGCGGCGCGGGCACCGTCGCGTTCAACCCGCCGCAGCGTCCGGGCAACGACGCGGCGACCGCGCTCATCGGCACGCAGGCCGGAGCCGTCGCCGGCCCTCCCGGCACGCCGCGGTCACCGGCAGCGCCGGAGGACGAGGAGCCGACCAAGAAGCGCGCCTGGATCTGGTGGCTCGTCGGGGTCCTCGCAGTGCTCGTCATCGGTGGGGTCATCGCGGCCTTCGCGCTCGGCGGCTCCGACGATCCGGACCCCGCACCGACGTCGGCCTCGGCCGCGCCGACCAGGTCGACGCCGACACCGACACCGACCACGGCACGGGTGTTCCTGAACAAGAGCGACTACGTCGGCCGCAGCGCCGACGAGGTCCGGAACGAGCTCCAGGGCCGCGGCTTCGAGGTCACCGTGCAGGACGGCAGCCCCGCGCCGACGGCGGAGCAGGCCGGCACCGTCGCGGACCTCACCCCGACCGGCAGCGTCGTCGAGGGCACCCTCGTCACGCTCACCCAGTACACGACGCCGCCGACGGCCAACAAGCCGAACACCCCGACCGCGGGGACGGTGTCCGAGTCCGGCCAGGTCACCTTCAGTTGGTCGGGCGCGACGTGCCCCGACGGCTACGACGTGTCGAAGTACACGTGGACGGTCACGGGCGGCAAGGACGCCTCGGGAGCCACCTCCGGGGACACCAGCTCGACGGCCGTCACCATCCAGGCGGACGCCGTGAACGACGAGGTGTCCTTCACCTACACGGTCACGTGCGGCTCGCTCGCTGCCTCTGAACCGTCCGACGCCGCGAACGCGACGTGGGAGCAGGCGGAGGAGCCGACACCGTCGGACACGCCGTCCCCGAGCAACACCGAGGGGCCGCAGGACGACAACTGATCGTCACCCGAACGGGGGCTGTCGACACCGTTGTGTAACGGTTCGTCGGCAGCCCCCGTCGTCAGCGTTCGGGCAGGAACCCCTGCCGTACACTTGCCCGGACGAACATTCGGAGGAGTACGTGCCAGAAGGTGTGACCGCGGGGATCACGCTCCTCGCCGACCGCTACGAGATCGGTGACGTCATCGGTCGTGGGGGCATGGCGACGGTGCACGTGGGCACCGACACGCGACTCGGTCGCAAGGTGGCGGTGAAGCTCCTCAAGCCGAGCCTCGCCTCGGACCCGACCTTCCGGATCCGCTTCCGGCAGGAGGCCCAGGCGGCGGCCCGCATGGCGCACCCGACGATCGTGCGCGTCTACGACGCGGGCGAGGAGACGGTCACCGAGCCCTCCGGCGCCCAGGTCCAGGTGCCCTACATCGTCATGGAGCACGTCGACGGTCGCGCACTCTCCGACGTGCTCGACGACGGCCCGCTCGACCCGGCCGAGGCGGTCCGCATCACCGAGGGGATCCTCACCGCCCTCGAGTACTCGCACCGCGCCGGCGTGGTGCACCGCGACATCAAGCCCGCGAACGTCATGGTGACGCACAGCGGCCAGGTCAAGGTGATGGACTTCGGCATCGCCCGTGCCATCACCGACACGTCCGCGACGGTCGCGCAGACGACCTCGATCCTCGGGACGGCCTCGTACTTCTCGCCGGAGCAGGCCCGCGGTGAGACCGTCGACGCCCGGACCGACCTGTACTCGACCGGCGTGCTGCTCTTCGAGCTGCTCACCGGCCGCCCGCCCTTCGTCGGCGACTCCCCGGTGGCCGTGGCCTACCAGCACGTGAGCGAGCAGCCGGTCGCGCCCTCCACGCTCGTGCCCGAGGTGTCCCCGGCGCTCGACGCGGTGACGCTGCACGCCCTGGTGAAGGACCGCACCCGTCGGTTCCAGACCGCCGCGGACTTCCGGACCGACCTGCAGCAGGCCGCCGCCGGCAAGGTCCCGGTGTCCACGCGCACGCTCCAGCAGAACGCGGCACACGACGCGTCCACGATGCTCTTCGGCGTGAACCCCCGCACGACCTCGAACCCTGCCGTGGCGTTCCGCGAGCTCGACGACGACGCCGCTGACCACCGACCCCAGCGCACGCAGAACCGCCCTCCGGTCGCCTGGATCTGGCTCGGCATCATCCTCACCGCCGCCGTCATCGCGGGCGTGGTGTTCTTCGTCGCGAACCTGCAGCCCGGCAAGGCACCGGTGTCGTCGTCGGTGTCCGTACCGAACGTCGTCGGCGCCACGTGGGACTCGGCGCGGACCGAACTCGAGAAGCGAGACCTCAGCGCCGTCGAGGTCGGCGAGAACTCCGACGACGTCGCCAAGGACACGGTCATCCGCACCGAGCCCGGGGAGGGCACGAACGTCGCCCGCAAGCAGAGCATCCGCGTCGTCGTCTCCCTGGGACCGGAGCAGGTCGCCGTCCCGGACGTCGCCAACCAGACGCAGGACGCGGCGGAACAGGCCCTGAAGGACGCCGGGTTCGCGGTCGGAGCGATCAACAGCGACTACTCGAGCGACGTGCCCGAGGGCACCGTGATGAGCAGCGACCCGGGCAGCAGCACGCAGCTGACGAAGGGTTCCGTCGTCAACCTGACGGTCTCCAACGGCAAGGTGCAGATGCCGGACGTCACGCAGCAGCCGATCAGCGCCGCCAACGAGGCACTCGCGAACCTCGGGCTGAAGGTCGTGGCGTCCCCGACGTACACGTGCACGGGCAGCACCGTGGTGCAGCAGAGCGTGCCGCAGGGCGACGTCGCGCAGGGCAGCACCATCACGCTGACGTACTGCGCAGCCTCGGCACAGCGGCCGTCGCAGGCGCCGTC
The DNA here is from genome assembly GCF_045370965.1 of Curtobacterium sp. 179-B 9B NHS. Classification (NCBI taxonomy): domain Bacteria; kingdom Bacillati; phylum Actinomycetota; class Actinomycetes; order Micrococcales; family Microbacteriaceae; genus Curtobacterium; species Curtobacterium sp. 179-B 9B NHS. Next base: position 98,097 of record NZ_JBIQDQ010000003.1, on the reverse strand, counting down.
CGTCCCCGACCGGGGTGGCGACGACATCAGCGGTAGTGACGGTGGCGGCGGCAGCGGGACCGTCCAGGGCGGCGGCGCCGGACAGTAGTCCGTCCGTCACGTCGGCTGCGGCGAGCGTCCGTCCGTCGGCCTGGAGGCACGCGGCAGCATCCCCGCGGACGCCGCCTGCGCCGGTGGCCACCGGACGCGTCGGCGGTCGTACCGCTCCGGCGTCAGGACCGGTGTTCGGCGATCAGCGGGTTGAGCGCTGCGGCCCGCTCGGCAGCACCGGTCAGACCGGTGGTCTCGAGCCAGTTGCCGACCATCCGGTACCCGCCCTCGGTGAGGACGGACTCCGGGTGGAACTGCACGCCGTACACCGGGTGGTCACGGTGCTGCACGCCCATGATCACCCCACCTGCGGTCCGCGCCGTGACGGTGAGCTCGTCGGGCACCGTCCCGTCGACGATCGCGAGCGAGTGGTACCGCGTGGCGGTGAACGGGTGCGGGACACCGGCGAAGAGCACGCTGTCGTCGTGGTCGACCTGCGAGGTCTTCCCGTGCATGAGTTCCTCGGCGTGGGTCACCGTGGCGCCCATGGCTTCAGCGATCGCCTGGTGCCCGAGGCACACGCCGAGCAGCGGGGTCTCGGCGTCGACGGCCGCACGCACGGTGGGGATCGAGACACCGGCGTCCGCGGGGGTGCCCGGCCCGGGCGAGAGCAGCACACCGTCGTAGTCGGCGATGCGCTCGGCGATCTCGTCCTCGGGGAACGCGTCGTTCCGGACGACGTCGGTGTCCGCGCCGAGCTGCTGCAGGTAGCCGTTGAGCGTGTAGACGAAGCTGTCGTAGTTGTCGACGACGAGGATCTTGGTCATGGTCGGATCACCGTACTCGTGGGGGATGTGCGCGGGCTGCTGAGGGTCTTCCCACAGACGTGGTCACGGTAGGATACCGGCCATGGCCAAGGACAAGGACCGCACCAAGCCCGCCCGGAGGACCCGAGCCGACTCGGTCGACACGGCGGGCGACCAGCCCAACCCCGTGTGGTTCAAGCCGGTCATGTTCGGCTTCATGCTCATCGGGCTGGCCTGGGTCATCGTCTTCTACATCTCGAACACGACGCTGCCCGTACCGTCGCTCGGGTCGTGGAACATCCTGATCGGCTTCGGGATCATGTTCATCGGGTTCCTCATGACCACGCGGTGGCGCTGACCGCCGCCCAGCATCTCCCGACGCCCGTCGTACCGCCCGGTACGGCGGGCGTCGTCGTTCGCCCCGGCCCGTCCCCTCCCGGCCCGTCCTGTCCCGGCCCGTCCCGTCTCGGCCCGGGTTCCTGCTCGCTGTCCACAAGCCCGACACCACCCCGACGCATCCGTCCACACCCGGGACCACGTTCTCCACAGTTGTCCACACTTTCCACACGACCATCCACACCATGGCCCCCGAGTTGTCCACAGGCCCGTCCACAGTGGGGATAATCACACCCGTGTAACTCACCGAGTTGTCCCCAACTGTGGAGAACTCACCGGACGGCTGTGGAAAGCGGCCTCCAGAGAGGCAGAACGCCCCGCCCCACACTGTGGTGGGACGGGGCGTCCTGAGCGGCGGCGGACTCGTCAGCCGATCGCGTAGCCACCGATGCTGATGTACGCGGCGCCGATCCCGGCCACGAGCAGGACCGCTTCGGCGACGAGGAGCCCGACCTGCAGGCCACGCTGCCGGACGTTCCGGGTCTTCGAGAAGACGAAGCCCGTGACGAACCCGAGCACGATGCCACCGACGTGGGCCTGCCACGAGATGTTGGTCCCGGGCAGGAAGCCGACGACGAGGTTGAGCCCCATGATGACGAGCAGCTGGACGGCGTTGTAGCCGAGGCTGCGCTGGATCACGAAGAACGCCGCGAACAGCCCGAAGATCGCACCCGAGGCACCGACCACCGGCGTACCGGGGGTCAGCAGGGACACCGCGAGGTCACCGCCGAGGCCCGCCAGGAAGTACAGCGCGACGAAGCGCCACGTGCCGAGGAGGTTCTCGAGGATCCGCCCGAAGATGAACACCGCGAGCATGTTGAACCCGATGTGGAAGATCGACGAGTGGACGAACAGCCCCGTGACGAGGCGCCACGGCTGTGTCCCGACCAACGGCGTCCAGTAGCTGAGCCACTGGTTGACGACGTTGCCGGACAGCAGGTTCAGCAGCCAGATCACGACCGACACGGCGATGATCACCGTGGTCGCCTTCTGGTCCATCATCGCGAACCGACGACGGGCGACGGTCAGGCCGCCCGGGGCCCCGGAGGCACGACGGTTCGCCTGGAACTGCGCGCGCTGTTCACGCACGCACTCCGGGCAGTGCACGCCGACGGCCGCCGGCGTCTGGCACTCGGTGCAGATCGTCCGCCCGCACCGCTGGCACAGGATGAAGCTCTGCCGGTCCGGGTGCCGGTAGCAGTAGTTGTCCCGCCCCGGGGCCTGGTCGGTCACCGGGTTCAGACGTCCTCGACGTCGATGCTCTCGATGACGACGTCCTCGACGGGCTTGTCGCGACCGTCGGTCGGCACGCCCTCGATCGCGTCGACGACCGCGCGCGACTCGTCGTCGGCGACCTCACCGAAGATGGTGTGCTTGCCCTGCAGCCAGGGGGTCGCCACGGTCGTGATGAAGAACTGCGAGCCGTTCGTGCCGCGCCCGCCCTGGATGCCGGCGTTCGCCATCGCGAAGATGTACGGCTCCTGGAAGGTGAGCTCCGGGTGGATCTCGTCGTCGAAGCGGTAGCCCGGACCACCGATGCCCTGACCGAGCGGGTCGCCGCCCTGGATCATGAAGTCCTTGATGATGCGGTGGAAGACGACACCGTCGTAGAGCTTGTCGGTCGAGACCTTGCCCGTGCCGGGGTGCGTCCACTCCTGCTTGCCGGTCGCGAGGTCGACGAAGTTCTTGACGGTCTTCGGGGCGTGGTTGCCGAACAGGTTGACGCGGATGTCGCCCTTGTTCGTGTGGATCGTTGCGACAGCGGTGTGCAGAGACATGTGTCGATTCTCGCATGCACTCCTGACGGTGACACGGATCACACAGCCGACGATCCGTGACCTGTCAGGGTGCTCGGTGGCAGGATGGGGTCACGCCGATCCGATGGAGGTACCAGATGACGACGATCGAGATCCCGCGCAAGCGTCGGAAGCAGATCAAGAAGCTCAAGGGCAAGACGGCCTCGCTCCTCGGCGAGCAGCGCAAGGTCCTCGAGCACGCGAACGCGATCCTCGCCGAGGCCCGCTCGCACGCTGCTGACGCAGCCCGCAAGGACATCGCCCCCCGCGTGCAGAACGCGATCGACAACGGGATCCGTCCCGCCGTCGCGACGGGCGTGCACGCAGCGACCTCGGCCGCGCACAGCGCGTCGCACCGCTTCCAGACCGAGGTCGTCCCCGGCCTCGTGGCGACCGCTGGTTCGGTGATGAGCGTGAAGGACCTCGCGAAGGACCCGCGCGTCAAGAAGATCGTGAAGGACGCCCAGAAGAAGGGCAAGAAGGCGAAGAAGGCCGCGGCGAAGTACACGCCGGGGCAGCAGAAGAAGGGCCTCGGGTTCGGTGGGGTCGCCCTCATCGTCGTCGGTGTGGTCGCCGTTGCCGGTGCCGCGTACGCCGCCTACCAGACGCTCCGCGCCGACGACGACCTGTGGGTCGCCGACGACGCCGACACGGCGGAGAAGCCCGCCGCCTGACCTCCCGGTTCGTACGAAGGGCCCCGGCACCGCGCCGGGGCCCTTCGTCGTCCCCGGCCGTCCCGCACGCCGCAGAACCTGCCCCGGCCCCGGCCCCGGCCCCGTGCCACCTGCCCCGAGCCTCGAACGGGCGACATACGGCCCGCTCACCGCTAAGACTCGACGAGAAGAACCCTGTCGACGCCCCGCACGCGGCACGTCCTGCCCGCTCGACAGCCTCAGCCTCAGGCTCAGGCACAGCACCGGTCCCAGCCTCAGGCACAGGCCCGGCCTCAGCCCCAGCCTCAGACTGGAGGCACGCCCTCATTCCGTCAGCCGCTGATGCGCCGTCGCGCGACATGCCGCCGTCGCTCGCACAGGTGCCACGACATGCCGCGTCGAAGCACCACTGACGGCATGTCGTGCGCCAGCGCCGGGCCGAACGCCCGCAGCGGCAGCACCTCTCGCCCGAAGACAACGGAGGCGACCATCCCGCAGCGGCAGCACCTCACGCCCGAAGACGACCGAGGCGACCATCCCGCAGCGGCAACGCCCGGAAGAAGGCGACCATCGCGGAGCGGCGCGCCGGAGGCGCCGACGAACACGACGACCGAAACCGGCGGAGCGAGGAACGAGCGGAGCAGTATCCGCCCTGAGGGAGTGGAGCCTGGGAGAATCGAACTCCCGACATCCTGCTTGCAAAGCAGGCGCTCTACCAACTGAGCTAAGGCCCCGTGAGGACCAGCGTACTGGTCCCGGTGGGAAGTGGTGGGGCTACAAGGACTTGAACCTTGGACCTCTTCGTTATCAGCGAAGCGCTCTAACCGCCTGAGCTATAGCCCCTCAGACCAGAAGAAAGCCTACCGTACCGATCTCGGAGAACGAAATCGAGGGGCGACTGCCGTCCGGCCCGGGTGTGTCAGTTGTTCGTGAAGCCCACGAGCAGGCCGCCCGTGATCCGCACACTGAGGTTGTAGAGGACGCTCACGATCGCGCCGAGCACGGTGCCGACGACCACGTTGAGGATGCCCACCACGACCGAGAACCCGAGGACCTGCCCGAGCGAGAACTGGTCCATGATCGAGTAGCTGTTCTGCCCGGTGACGTCCTTGAGCAGGGCGTCGATCTGGGTGAACACACCGGTCTGGTTGAGGATGACCCAGACCAGCGCGGTCGCGACGATGATCACGATCGAACCGGCGAGCGCGATGAGGAAGCTCAGCTTCACCATCGACCAGAAGTCGAGGTACACCAGACGCAGGCGGACCTGCCGGGTACCGCTGGGACGTTTCGCCTTCTTCTGGAGCTTCTCGGCGACACTACTCATTGTTCGACTGGTCCTCTCCGGCCTCGTCCTCGACAGGCTCGGTGTCGGCGGGGTCGGCGGGTTCGGGGGCCGCTTCGTCAGGGCTCACCGTCTCCACCGGGCCCGCAGGCTCGATCTCGGGGTCGGCGTCGTCCTGGTCATCCAGGTTCCGCTCGCTGTTCCGGGCCACCGCGATGATCCGGTCGTTCTCCGCGAACCTCGCGAAGACCACACCCATCGTGTCGCGACCCTTGGCGGGCACCTCGGACACGGCAGACCTTACCACCTTGCCCGATTGCAGCACGACGAGCACCTCGTCGTCCTCGCCGACGATGAGCGCCCCCACGAGGTCGCCCCGATCGGCGGCCAGCTTGGCCACCTTGATGCCGAGACCACCGCGGCCCTGCACCCGGTACTGGTCGACCGAGGTGCGCTTGGCGTAGCCGCCCTCGGTCATCACCCACACGTAGCCGTCGTCCGACACCACACGTGCGGCGAGCAGTGCGTCGTCGCCGCGGAAGGACATGCCCTTCACGCCGGAGGTCGACCGGCCCATCGGACGGAGGGTGTCGTTGGTCGCCGTGAAGCGGAGCGACATGCCGTGCTTCGACACGAGCAGCAGGTCGTCGGTCTCGTCGACGAGCAGTGCCTGGCGGAGCTTGTCGCCCTCGCGGAGGTTGATCGCGATGATGCCGCCGGTGCGGTTGGTGTCGTACTCGGTCAGCGCGGTCTTCTTGACCAGACCCTGCTCTGTCGCGAGCACGAGGTACTGCGCCGCCTCGTAGTCGCGGATGTCGAGCACCTGCTGGATCTGCTCGTCGGGCTGCATGGCGAGCAGGTTGGCGACGTGCTGCCCCTTGGCGTCACGGCTCGCCTCCTGCAGCTCGTACGCCTTGGCGCGGTACACGCGACCCTGGTCGGTGAGGAAGAGCAGCCAGTGGTGGGTCGTCGTGACGAAGAAGTGCTCGACGATGTCGTCCGCGCGGAGCTGCGCACCCTTGACGCCGCGACCGCCGCGGTGCTGCGACCGGTAGTTGTCGCTCCGCGTGCGCTTGACGTACCCGCCGCGGGTGATGGTGACGACCATCTCCTCTTCCGGGATGAGGTCCTCGATGGACATGTCACCGTCGTAGCCGAGCATGATCTCGCTGCGACGGTCGTCCCCGAAGCGGTCGACGATCTCGGCGAGCTCGTCGCCGATGATCGTGCGCTGCCGGGTCTCCGACGCCAGGATGTCCTGGAAGTCGGCGATCTTGCGCTCGAGTTCCTCGGCCTCGTCGTGGATCTTCTGGCGCTCGAGGGCGGCCAGGCGGCGGAGCTGCAGCTCGAGGATCGCGCGTGCCTGGATCTCGTCGACGGACAGCAGGTCCATCAGGCCGGTCCGCGCCTCCTCGACGTCGGGCGACCGACGGATGAGCGCGATGACCTCGTCGAGGGCGTCGAGCGCCGCGAGGTAGCCGCGCAGGATGTGCGCGCGCTTCTCGGCCTCGCGGAGCCGGTACTGGGTACGGCGGACGATGACGTCGATCTGGTGGTCGACCCACGCCGAGATGAAGCCGTCGAGCGACAGCGTGCGCGGCACCCCGTCGACGATGGCGAGCATGTTCGCGCCGAAGTTCTCCTGCAGCTGCGTGTGCTTGTACAGGTTGTTGAGCACGACCTTCGCCACCGCGTCGCGCTTCAGCACGATGACCAGGCGCTGACCGGTGCGGCCGGAGGTCTCGTCGCGGATGTCCGCGATGCCGGCGAGCTTGCCGTCCTTCACGCCCTCGGCGATGCGGATCGCCAGGTTGTCCGGGTTCACCTGGTACGGCAGCTCGGTGACGACCAGGCACGTGCGACCCTGGATCTCCTCGACGTTGACGACCGCGCGCATCGTGATCGAGCCACGACCGGTGCGGTAGGCGTCCTGGATGCCCTTCGTGCCGAGGATCTGCGCGCCGGTCGGGAAGTCCGGGCCCTTGATCCGCTGCATGAGCGCGCCGAGGAGCTCCTCACGCGTCGCGTCCGGGTGTGCGAGCGCCCACTGGGCGCCCTCGGCGACCTCGCGCAGGTTGTGCGGGGGGATGTTCGTGGCCATGCCGACCGCGATGCCCACCGATCCGTTGACCAGCAGGTTCGGGAAGCGCGCCGGCAGGATCGACGGCTCCTGCGTGCGGCCGTCGTAGTTGTCCTGGAAGTCGACGGTGTCCTCGTCGATGTCCCGGACCATCTCCATGGCGAGCGGTGCCATCTTGGTCTCGGTGTACCGCGGGGCCGCGGCGCCGTCGTTGCCCGGGGACCCGAAGTTGCCCTGGCCGAGCGCGAGCGGGTACCGGAGCGACCACGGCTGCACGAGGCGGACGAGCGCGTCGTAGATCGCGCTGTCGCCGTGCGGGTGGAACTGGCCCATGACGTCACCGACGACGCGGGAGCACTTCGAGAACGCCCGGTCCGGCCGGTAGCCGCCGTCGAACATCGCGTAGATGACGCGGCGGTGGACCGGCTTCAGACCGTCACGGACCTCCGGCAGCGCACGTCCGACGATGACGGACATCGCGTAGTCGAGGTACGACCGCTGCATCTCGAGCTGCAGGTCGACCTGCGAGATGCGGTCGCCGGAGACCACGATGTCGCCTACCTCGCCGTGCACGATCTCGGGCTGCTCGTCGGCGCCGTTCTCGTTGTCGTCAGCCATGTGGCTTGGTCACCTTTCTGGTGGCCCTCCGGTCGTCGGCCGGGAGGCACTGGTTCCGTCGGTCGCGCCGGGCGCGACCACAGGGGGTCGGGACTGGTCGACGCGGCTGGCACCGCGCCTCCAGGCCGGTACTAGATGTCGAGGAAGCGGACGTCCTTGGCGTTCTGCTGGATGAACTGGCGTCGCGACTCGACGTCCTCACCCATCAGCGTCGCGAAGACGCTGTCGACCGCGGCGGCGTCCTCGAGCGTGACCTGCAGGAGCGTGCGGGTGTCCGGGTTCATCGTGGTGTCCCAGAGCTCCTTGTAGTCCATCTCGCCCAGACCCTTGTAGCGCTGGATCCCGTTGTCCTTCGGGATGCGCTTGCCGGCGGCGATGCCCGCCTGCATCAGGGCGTCGCGCTCCCGGTCGCTGAACACGTACTCGTGTGCCGCGTTCGACCACTTCAGGCGGTACAGCGGCGGCTGTGCGAGGTACACGTACCCGCGCTCGATGAGCGGACGCATGTAGCGGAAGAGCAGCGTGAGCAGCAGCGTCGTGATGTGCTGACCGTCCACGTCGGCATCGGCCATCAGCACGATCTTGTGGTACCGGGCCTTGTCCGGGTCGAAGTCCTCGCCGATGCCGGCGCCGAACGCCGTGATCATCGACTGGATCTCCTGGTTGGCCAGGGCGCGGTCGAGACGGGCCTTCTCGACGTTGAGGATCTTGCCGCGCAGCGGCAGGATCGCCTGGGTCATGGGGTTGCGACCCTGCACGGCGGAACCACCGGCGGAGTCACCCTCGACCATGAAGATCTCCGACAGCGTCGGGTCCTTCGACTGGCAGTCCTTGAGCTTGCCGGGCATGCCGCCCGACTCGAGCAGCCCCTTGCGCCGGGTGGTCTCGCGGGCCTTGCGGGCGGCGAGCCGGGCTTGCGACGCCTGGATCGCCTTCCGCACGACGTCGCGCGCCTGGGACGGGTTGCTCTCGAACCAGTGGGTGAGCTCGGTGCCGACGACGCGCTGCACGAACGACTTCGCCTCGGTGTTGCCGAGCTTGGTCTTCGTCTGGCCCTCGAACTGCGGCTCGCCGAGCTTCACGGAGATGACGGCGGTCAGCCCTTCGCGGATGTCGTCACCCGTGAGGTTGTCGTCCTTCTCCTTGATGATCTTGGTCTCGCGGGCGTACCGGTTGACCAGGCTCGTCAGGGCCGCACGGAAGCCCTCTTCGTGGGTGCCGCCCTCGTGCGTGTTGATCGTGTTCGCGAAGGTGTGGACGCTCTCCTGGTAGGAGGTGTTCCACTGCATGGCGATCTCGAGCGCGATCTTGCGCTCGGTGTCCTCGGCCTCGATCGCGATGACGTCGGGGTGGACGAGGTCGGCCTTCTTCTGCGCGTTGAGGTACTCGACGTAGTCGGGCAGCCCGCGCTCGTAGCGGAAGGAGTCACGGCGCGACTCCTCGCCCTCGTCCGGGGTGCGCTCGTCGGTGAGGTTGATGCGGAGGCCCTTGTTGAGGAAGGCCATCTGCTGGAAGCGCGTGCGCAGCGTCTCGTAGTCGAACTCGACGGTCTCGAAGATGTCGGCGTTCGGCCAGAACGTGATCGTGGTGCCGGTCACGTCGGTCTCCTCGTCCTTCGAGACGGGGGCGACCGGGACGCCGTCGGTGTAGCTCTGGCGCCAGACGTGGCCCTGGCGGCGGACCTCCACGTCGAGCTCGGAGCTCAGGGCGTTCACGACGGAGGAGCCCACGCCGTGCAGACCACCGGACACCGCGTACCCGCCGCCACCGAACTTGCCGCCGGCGTGCAGGACGGTGAGGACGACCTGGAGCGTCGAGACGCCCTCGGCCGCGTGGGTGTCGACCGGGATGCCACGGCCGTTGTCGACCACGCGGACACCGCCGTCCTCGCGGATGGTGACGTCGATCGTGTCGCAGTAGCCGGCCAGTGCTTCGTCGACGGAGTTGTCGACGATCTCCTGCACCAGGTGGTGGAGACCGCGCGGACCCGTCGAGCCGATGTACATGCCCGGGCGCTTGCGGACCGCCTCGAGCCCCTCCAGCACCTGAATCTGGTCTGCGCCGTACGATGGTTCCGTCGGTGGAGCCTGCTCGGTCTCGTCCTGCGGGATCGTCCGGTCGTCGTCAGATTCTGATGCCATGTCGGGATTGCTCCTGCCTGCGCGCGGAACGCCCGCACACTGCACTCGCCAGTCTACCGCAGGAGCCCCTCTCCACGGGGCTCATCCGCCCGCTGGACGGGTGTTCTTCATCCCCGAGGACGATTTCGTCGCGTCAACCGTAGGTGTCGCGAGGACCACGCCCCTGGACGGTCCTGGGACCGCGTTTCCAGGTGGGGACGTCCGGGCCGGAAACCCGGATCGACTGCACGCCCGCTCCCGGGTGCCGCTCGGCGATCGTCGTCGTCACGGTCGCGCGCATCAGACGGAGCTGCGTCGCCCACGCCGTCGAGTCGCAGCGGATGACGAGCGTGCCGTCGTCGATCGTCATCGGGCGCGAGTGCTTCGCGAGTTCGTCGCCCACCACGGCGGGCCAGTCGACGAAGAGCTCCGAGCGCGCCAACGGCTCCGACCAACCGAGTTCCTGGGCCAGCGCGCCGACCACGTCGCCGAGCCCCCGGGGTTCGCGACCCTTGCCGTACGGGACCGTGTCGGCGTCGAGCTCGCGGGACCGGCGACGTCGGGCGTCGACGGTGCGGAGGGACGGGTCGCCGAACACGGCGCGCAGGTGCCGGTACACCCGCGAGGGCTCGGAGGGCTTCCACGGCTTGGGCATCAGGCGCGAGCCTCGTCCGTCACGATCGTGCCCGCCTCGATCCGGACAGTGTGGGCGGCGAGCTGGTCGGGCACGTCCCCGAACACCGCGGCGGTGATGAGCACCTGCTCGTAGTCGGCGACCGCCCCCGCCAACCGTTCACGCCGTGACTCGTCGAGCTCGGCGAACACGTCGTCGAGGATGATGATCGGGTCGCCGAGCGTCGACTCCGCCCGGAGCACCGCGGCGCCGGCGAGCTTGATCGCGAGGGCGAACGACCACGACTCGCCGTGGCTGGCGTACCCGCGCGCAGGTAACCCGTTCAGCTGGAAGAGAACGTCGTCGCGGTGCGGTCCGACGAGGGTCAGTCCGCGGTCGAGTTCGTCCCGACGCCGACGCTCGAGCGCACCACGGAAGGCCTCGGCCGCAGCGGCGACGGACACCGGTTCGTCCGGCGTCCCGAGCACCGGGTCGGTCGCGGCAGCGTCCTCGGGGTCACCGCCGCGCACGCTGAGCACACCCGAGATGGTCGCCTCGTGCCGTTCGCCCGCGACCGTGGCGTAGGCCTCCGTGACGAACGGCGCGAGCCGACGGGTGAGGTGGTCGCGGGCCGCGATGATCTCGGAACCGAACGCGACGAGCCGGTCGTCCCAGACGTCCAGCGTCGCGAGGGAGCCGGACCGCGCACCGGTCGCCCGTGCCGACTTCAGCAGGGTGTTCCGCTGCTTGAGCGTCCGGTCGTAGTCGGCGAGCACGCCCTGCATCCGGGGTGCGATCTGGCCGAGCAGCTCGTCGAGCATGCGCCGACGGCCCGAGGGCTCACCGCGGACGAGGGCCAGGTCCTCGGGGGCGAAGAGCACGCTGGTGCAGTACCGCGGCAGTTCGCGGGGCTTGATCGCGGCCCGGTTGACCTGCGCGCGGTTCGACCCGGTGCGGTTGATCTGCACCTCGGCCAGGATGCTGCGGTCCTCGTGCGCCAGTCGAGCGCGCACGATCGCGGCGTCGCAGCCCTGACGGACGAGGGCGGCGTCGGTCGGGACCCGGTGCGACCCGAGGGTCGACAGGTAGCCGATCGCCTCGACCAGGTTGGTCTTGCCCTGTCCGTTCCGCCCGACGAACAGGTTCGGCCCGCGTGCGAGGTCGACGTCCGCCTCCCGGTAGTTCCGGAAGTCGGTGAGTTGCAGGTGGTCGACGTGCACGCGGGCCGGGACGAGCTCAGGTGGTGACCTGAACTACGCCTTCTTCACGGCGTGACCGCCGAACTGGTTGCGCAGGGCCGCGACGGCCTTCATCGTCGGGGACGCACTGCCCTGACGCGAGACGAAGCGCGCGAAGATCGACGCGGAGATGGTCGGCATCGGCACGGCGTGCTCGATGGCCTCCTCCACCGTCCAACGGCCCTCGCCGGAGTCGTCGACGTAGCCCTCGATGGCGTCGAGCTTCGGGTCCTCGTTCAGCGCGAGGACCATCAGGTCGAGCAGCCAGGAGCGCACGACGGTGCCGCGCTGCCACCCGGCGAAGACCGCGGGGACGTCCTTGATGATGTCCTTGGCCTCGAGGAGCTCGTAGCCCTCGCCGTACGCCTGCATGATCGCGTACTCGATGCCGTTGTGGACCATCTTGGCGTAGTGACCGGCGCCGACGGGGCCGGCGTGCGAGAAGCCCTCCTCGCGGGGGCCCTCGGGGCGGAGCGCGTCGAAGACCGGCATGGCGAACTCGACGTCCTCGGGGGCGCCACCGACCATCAGGCCGTAGCCGTTGTCCTTGCCCCAGACACCACCGGAGACACCGGCGTCCATGTACCGGATGCCCTTGGCGTCGAGCTGCTCGGCGTGGATCGTGTCGTCCAGCCACTTCGAGTTGCCACCGTCGATGACGAGGTCGCCCTCACCCAGGACGCCGGCGAGGTCCGTGATCACGTCGTCGGTGATCTTGCCGTGCGGGACCATGACCCACACGAGCTTCTTGCCCTCGGGCAGTGCGGCTGCCAGGGCGCCGAGGTCCGCGACGTCGGAGACGGCGGGGTTCGCGTCGTACCCGGTGACCTCGATGCCTGCGTTGCGGAGACGGGCACGCATGTTGTTGCCCATGCGACCGAGGCCGACAAGACCGATGTGCATGATTTCCTCTTCTGTTCGTCGTCGCGCTGGTGGCCAGAGGCGCGTCAGCGCAGTGGTACGGCTGTTGCGCTATCGCAGCAGGAGATTGGGCTGCAGCAGGTACCGGTATCCGTCCGTCGCCGCGGCCTCTTGCGAGGTCTGCCCGGTGATGAGCACCGGACCCGGCTTGTTGGGGTTCTCCGTCTTGGTGAAGGAGATGCGGACGAACTCGGAGTGCACCGCGTTCAACCCGTCCAGGAGGAAGGCGGGCTTCAGCGAGACCACCGTTTCCTCCCCGGTCAGCAACGCACTGATCGACTCTGACGCCTGCGCTTGTTCGGATCCGATCGCCTCGAGCGTGAGCCCGTCGACCGAGAAGGAGAACCGGAGCGCCGCTTCGCGCTCCAGGACGAGGGAGACCCGTCGGACGGCCTCGACGAGTTCAGCGGTGTTGATCACCGCGTGGTCGTTCACCGTCTCGGGGAAGAGCCGGCGGACCGGCGGGTAGTTGCCCTTGATGAGCAGCGAGGTCACGGTCTTGTCGTCGGCGTGGAACGCGATCAGCTCGCGGTCCGACGACCCGCTGATCGAGACCGACACCGTGGACGCCGACCCGAACGTGCGGCCGACCTCCTGCAGGGTGCGGGCGGGGACGAGCGCGTGCAGCGGGTCGGATCCGACACGACCGGAGTCCCACGCGATCGTGCGGACCGCGACGCGGTAGCGGTCGGTCGCGATGAGCGACAGGTCGTTGTCGCCGACCTCGAGCTGCACACCCGTGATGACCGGGGTGACGTCGTCGCGGCTCGCGGCGACGGCCACCTGGGACACGGCCTCGGAGAAGGCGTCGCCGGGGACGACCCCGGTCTGCTCACCGATCTCCGGCAGCGTCGGGTACTCCTCGACCGGCATGGACAGCAGCGTGAAGTGCGCCGATCCGCAGGTGACGGAGATCTTCGTGTCCTCGGTGGTGAAGGTCACCGGGGCGTTCGGGAGTCGGCTCGAGATGTCGTTGAGCAGACGGCCGGAGACGAGCACGGTGCCCGGTTCGTCGATCTGCGCCGTGATCGAGGTCTGCGCCGAGACCTCGTAGTCGAACGACGACAGCGTGAGCCGATCGCCCTCGGCGTGGATGAGGACTCCGGACAGGATCGGGAGGGTCGTGCGCTGTGGGAGGAGCTTCACCGCGAAGGAGACGGCTTCGGAGAAGACGTCCCGGTTGACCTCGAACTTCACAGCTGGGACCCCTGTCGATCGGTGCGGACTGTCCGGCCGCCCCATTGTGGCACAGCGGAGCAGGGCCCGGATTTCTTGTCATCCCGCCGTCCACAAGGTTGGCCCGCGGAACTTCATCGTTAACCAGGATCAATGGTGTTAACGCCTGTGCACAGTGTGGATAACTCTGTGCATCCCGCTTCTCCACAGGGAACTACACACGTGTGAGTTGTGAGTCCCGTGTTGGCAGCGTCTGGATGAACAAATCTCATCTATCCGCTTCCATCCCCAGTCTCCACAGGTGGGTACAAAACTGTGAACAACCGGACCGCGTGTCCTCCACAGTTATCCACAGGCTTTCCACACTGGGGGAAACTCGGCGCATGGAACCGTCTCAGATGGTGGATGCGCGCCGAGGCGGGCCGATCCGGGGCCGTGGGGCGGGCCTCCCGGTCGGACACCGGTGCGACGGATGTCGGGTCGAGGGGAGACGACGGACGGGAGGCACGGTGCCGTGTCGCACCGTGCCTCCCGTCCGTCAGCTGGTCGCGTCCGCGTCCTGCTCGCGTCCGCGTCAGCGGTAGCGGCGGTCCTGCTTGATGCGGCTCGTCAGCTCGGTGACCTGGTTGTAGATCGACCGTCGTTCCTTCATCAGCTCGGTGATCTTCTTGTTCGCGTACATGACCGTGGTGTGGTCGCGGTTGCCGAACAGCTGCCCGATCTTCGGCAGCGACAGGCTCGTCATCTCACGGCACAGGTACATGGCGATCTGCCGCGCGGTCGCGATCGCCTGCGACCGGGACGAGCCGTACAGGTCGTCGACCGAGAGCTTGAAGTACTCCGCGGTGTGGTTGATGATGTCCGTCGGCGCGATCACGTTGTCGTCGTCGAGGGTGATCAGGTCCTTGAGGACCGTCTGCACCAGGGCCATGTCGACGGCCGTCCGGTTCAGGCTCGCGAACGCCGTGACGCGGATGAGCGTCCCCTCGAGCTCACGGATGTTGCTCGAGACCTTCGACGCCATGAACTCGAGGATGTCGTCGGGGACCTGCAGGTGGTCGGACTGCGCCTTCTTGCGCAGGATCGCGATGCGCGTCTCGAGGTCCGGCGCCTGCACGTCCGTGATGAGGCCCCACTCGAACCGTGAGCGCATCCGGTCCTCGAAGCCGGTCAGGTGCTTCGGCGCGACGTCCGACGTGATCACGACCTGCTTGTTGTGGTCGTGCAGCGTGTTGAACGTGTGGAAGAAGGCCTCCTGCGTGGAGTCCTTCCCCTGCAGGAACTGGATGTCGTCGATCAGCAGGATGTCGATGTCGCGGTAGCGCTGCTGGAACTGGTTCGACCGGTTGTTCGCGATCGAGTTGATGAAGTCGTTGGTGAACTCCTCGCTCGACACGTACCGGACGCGGATGCCCGGGTAGAGGCTCTCGGCGTAGTGGCCGATCGCGTGGAGGAGGTGCGTCTTGCCGAGACCGGAGTCGCCGTAGATGAAGAGCGGGTTGTACGCCTTGGCCGGAGCTTCGGCGACCGCGACCGCGGCGGCGTGGGCGAAGCGGTTCGACGAGCCGATGACGAAGTTGTCGAAGTTGTACTTCGGGTTGAGTCGCGACTCGGGGCGACCGCCGGTGCCCGGGGAGTCGATCTGGCTCGGGACGAACGGTGCCTCGATGTACTGGCGGGGTGCCGCGCTCTGCTCCACCGGCGCCTGCACCGGCTCGGCGTACTCGGGGACGTGGCTCGGGACGACCGCGTCGACCCGCGGTTCCGACGCCATGTCCGGGTTCACCGTGATGGCGAAGTTCGCGACCGAGTCGTCACCGACCCGCGAGACGGCCTCGGTGATCGGGACGCGGATCCGCTGCTCGAGCATGCCCCGCGTCAGGTCGTTGGGGACCTCGAGGTAGAGGGTGCCGGCGAGCACGCCCTTCGGTTCGACCAGGTTGAGGAAGCCGTGCAGCTGCGGGGTGATGCGGTCGTCCTCGGAGAGGAGGCCCAGGACGGAGGACCAGAGGTCCTCGACGGGGTCGGCCGGCATCGTCATTCGCGCTGGTCTCCTGGTCTGGTGTCGGTGTGCTGGTGTCGTGGTGCCGGTCCCGCGCCGTGGTGCTCGCTACGGCGGGACACGGGCGCGCCCGGTCGGTGCCGTTCCGCGAGCAGTGTCCGGCGCGGCCGATCCACGGGCCGGACCGCCGTCACGCCGTGGCGGTGATCCACAGGGTTGTCCACAGTCCTGTCCACGGTGGCCCGGCTGCGGACGGTGAGGTGACTCCCCCGTCGCTCCGCGGAACGGGCCGATCGATCACACCACTGTAAAGGGTCCGACCGAGTCGTACCGAACGCACGTTTTCCCCAATGTGGATGATGATCGTGCGCTCACCTCGGACGAGGGCGGCCGTCGCCGCCGTTTGACCTCACCGCCGCTGTCACGTACCGTTAACCAGTTGACTGCGGCCACCTGGTCGCGCCCATCGTGTCGTTCGGCCTCGTCGAGCGGCTGTCCAGACATACGTGTCGGCTCGCGCTGAGCCCGTCCTCGAGCGCAGCCGTGTGGAGATCATCATGAGCAAGCGCACCTTCCAGCCGAACAACCGTCGTCGTGCCAAGAAGCACGGCTTCCGCGCCCGCATGCGCACCCGTGCCGGCCGCGCCATCCTGGCCGCGCGCCGCGGCAAGGGCCGCACCGAGCTCAGCGCCTGATCGGGCTGCGCCCCTCGGGGCAGCGCCTGATCCGGTCCCGAATCGGAACCCGGTAGCGATCGTGTTGGCCCGCGCCAACCGCATCGTCCGCGGTGAGGACTACCGGTCCGTCGTGCGTCGTGGTCGCAGGAGCGCCACGGCGCACGTCGTCGTATCCGTGGTCCGTCGACCCGCCGGGGCCGAGCCCGGTCCGGACGACCCGACCCGCTTCGGGTTCATCGTCGCGAAGACGGTCGGCAACGCCGTCACCCGCAACACGGTGCGACGTCGGTTCAAGGCGATCGCCCACGAGCTGCTGACCGAGGTGCCGAGCGGCCACGACGTGGTCATCAGGGCCTTGCCAGCCGCGGCGCAGGCCGGATGGCCTAGCCTGCTCGGAGACGTCTCGCGCTCCTTCGCGCGCGGGGTGGAGAAGGCAGCATGAACCGCATCCAGTGGACCCGGCTGGCGTTGAACCGACTGGCCTGGGTCGTCGCGTTGCTCCCGCGCAACGTGTGCGTCGTCGTGCTGCGCGCCTACCGCGCGGTCATCTCTCCCCTGTACGGGAACGTCTGCCGCTACCACCCGTCGTGCTCACGGTACGCGCTCGAGGCCATCCAGCAGTACGGCGTCGTGCGCGGGTCGGCGATGGGGGCCTGGCGGATCGCGCGGTGCAACCCGTGGGCCGCAGGCGGGATCGACGACGTGCGTGACCGCCGCCGCCCCTACCGCCTGACCCGGTTCGGGTTCGTGCTCCCCCCGTCCCAGCTGCACCCCCAGCCGTCCGGCGATGCCCGTCGTCCGGTCCTGCTCCCCCAGCGCACTCGAAAGGCGTGACCGTCCTCATGGACTTCATCGGAACGATCCTCTGGCCACTGAAGTGGGTGGTCTCGGCGATCCTCGTGGCCTTCCACTGGATCTTCGAGTCGATCGGCATGGACCCGTCGGCCGGCATCACCTGGGTGCTGTCGATCATCTTCCTCACCTTCGTGGTGCGGGCCGCGCTCATCCCGATCTTCGTCCGGCAGATCAAGTCGCAGCGACGCATGCTCGAGGTGGCGCCGCAGCTGAAGAAGATCCAGGACAAGTACAAGGGCAAGAAGGACCAGTTCTCGCGTGAGGCCATGAGCCGCGAGACCATGGCCCTCTACAAGGAGACCGGGACGAACCCGCTGAGCTCCTGCCTGCCGCTGCTCATCCAGATGCCGATCTTCTTCTCGCTGTACTCGGTGCTGCACGAGGCGCAGATCAACAAGACCGGCATCGGTCTGCTCACGAACACCCTGGCGCAGGACTTCGGCAACGCGGCCCTGTTCGGCGCTCCCCTGCACGAGACCTTCACGAACGCCTCCGGGTGGGAGGTCCGGGTCATCGCGGGCTTCATGATCGTCGTGATGACCGCGTCGCAGTTCGTCACCCAGCTGCAGCTCGTGGCGAAGAACATGTCGCCGGAGACCAAGGCGTCGCCGATGTACCGCCAGCAGAAGATGATGCTGTACATCCTCCCGCTGGTGTTCGTGATCTCGGGTCTGAGCTTCCCCCTCGGCGTCATGTTCTACTGGCTGGCCTCCAACATCTGGACGATGGCGCAGCAGTACTTCGTCATCCGCAGCATGCCGACCCCGGGTTCCGAGGCCGCACTCGCTCGTGAGGCCCGCCTGGCCAAGAAGGCCCAGCGTCGCGGCACCCCGGTGCTCGCCGAGGCCGGCGCTGGCTCCACCGCGGTCGAGGTCGAGCCCGTCCGCGTGACCACGCAGCGTCAGCAGCCCGTCGGCAAGAACCGCTCCAAGAAGAACGGGAAGAAGTAAGTGACCGAGCAGGACACCGCACCCACCGTCGACGCCGCGGCGGAGACCGAGACCGACGAGGTCCGCGACGAAGCGGACATCGCGGCGGACTACATCGAGGAACTCCTCGACATCTGCGACCTCGACGGGGACATCGAGATCGAGGAGCGTGGCGGACGGGTGTACCTGTCCGTGAGCGACGAGGGCGGCGCGCTGCGGGTGCTCTCGAAGCCGGACACGGTGTCGGCCCTGCAGGAGCTGACCCGCATCGCCGTGCAGGCCGAGACCGGCGAGTTCAGCCGCCTCATCCTGGACGTCGGTGGCTCGCGTGACGCCCGAGCGACGGAGCTCCAGCGTCTGGTCGACACGGCTGTCGAGCGCATCGAGAGCGGTTCGTCGTCGGCGGCGCTCCCCCCGATGTCGTCCTACGAGCGCAAGCTCGTGCACGACCTGGTTGCCGAGAAGGGCTTCCACTCGGAGTCCGAGGGCGAGGGACGAGACCGCCACACGGTCGTCACGCGATGACCGACGAGGTCACGCCGGTCCTCGAGCGGGAGCCGGCTGCCGCTGCGGAGCTGTTCGGCGACCGGATCGAGGTCGCGCGGTCCTTCACGGCCGAGCTCGCTCGTCGCGGCGAGGAACTGGGCCTCATCGGACCCCTCGAACTCCCCCGCCTGTGGACGCGACACATCCTCAACTCTGCCTTGCTCGCGCCGCTCCTGGAGGCCGATGGTCGCG
Organism: Curtobacterium sp. 179-B 9B NHS; assembly: GCF_045370965.1. Lineage (NCBI taxonomy): Bacteria > Bacillati > Actinomycetota > Actinomycetes > Micrococcales > Microbacteriaceae > Curtobacterium > Curtobacterium sp. 179-B 9B NHS. Next base: position 79,164 of record NZ_JBIQDQ010000003.1, on the reverse strand, counting down.
TCGCGGACGTCGGTTCCGGAGCGGGGCTCCCGGGCCTGGTGCTCGCGATCGCCCGTCCCGACGTCTCCTTCACGCTCATCGAACCGATGGAGCGTCGCTGCGACTGGCTGAACGCCGAATCCGAGCGACTCGGGCTGGGGAACGTCACCGTCCTCCGCGGGCGGGCTGAGGACGTCGCAGACGCGGTCGTCGTCGACCAGGTCACGGCTCGTGCGGTGAGTGCGCTGTCGAAGCTCATCCCGCTGACGGTTCCGCTGGTGCGGTCGGGTGGTCAGCTCATCCTGATGAAGGGTGCGCGGGTCGACGAAGAGATCGAGAAGGCTCGGAAGGTGATCCTCCGGAAGCGCCTGGCCGATGTCGAGGTGCTCGAGCTCGGAGACGGTGTGGTTGAGGAGACCACGCGAGTCTTCCGGGCTACAGTTGACTGACGCCGCGGCTGGGTCCGGCTGTGCTGGACCAGAGAGCCCGACGTTCCACGTGGAACACTGACCCGGGGAAGAGGTCTTCGTTGAGTTCATCGACCGACTACGACTCGTCGACGCCCCTGGCTCGCGAGATCGCTGACCTCAACCGCCGGCGGCGAGCGATCGCCACGCAGCAGTTCCCGCTCCCCGCGAAGACTCGCGTGTTCACCGTGTCGAACCAGAAGGGTGGCGTCGGGAAGACGACCACCACGGTGAACCTCGCGGCTGCCCTCGCGCACGGTGGTGCCCGTGTCCTGGTGATCGACCTCGATCCGCAGGGCAATGCTTCGACCGCGCTCGGGGTCGAGCACCAGGCCGAAGTGACCAGCGTCTACGACGTGATCGTGGACGAGGCGCCGATCGCCGATGCTGTTCAACGATCGCCAGAGTCCGAGACGCTCTGGTGTGTCCCGGCGACCATCCACCTGGCGGGCGCGGAGATCGAACTCGTCTCCCTCGTGGCGCGCGAGCAGCGGTTGCGCACGGCGCTCGACCAGTACCTGTCGTCGCTCGAGGAGCCGTACCACTACGTCTTCATCGACTGCCCGCCTTCGCTCGGCCTCCTGACGATCAACGCATTCGTCGCCGCGCAGGAGGTGCTGATCCCGATCCAGACCGAGTACTACGCGCTCGAGGGCCTCAGCCAACTCCTGCGGAACATCGAGCTGATCGAACGGCACCTCAACCCGAACCTCCGGGTGTCGACGATCCTGCTCACGATGTTCGACGGACGCACGAACCTGTCCAACCAGGTTGCAGCGGATGTCCGTGAGCACTTCGGCGAGCAGGTGCTGAAGGCCGTGATCCCCCGGTCGGTGCGCGTCAGCGAAGCACCGAGTTACGGACAGAGCGTCGTGTCGTACGACGTCAACTCGTCGGGCTCGCTCTCGTACCTCGAGGCAGCCGCCGAGATCGCAGCACGAGGAGCGCAGGACTGATGGCACCCAAGCGAACTGGACTCGGACGAGGCATCGGCGCCCTGATCCCGACGGCGTCGGACCAGCAGGACCGGCCCGTCGACGTGTTCTTCCCGACGGGCGGCTCCCCGGCCTCGGCACCCTCCGCCGGTGCGACCGCTGAGGACCTCGTCGCCGTTCCCGGCGCACGTCTGGCGAACCTCAATCCGCTCGACGTCGTGCCGAACGGACAGCAGCCGCGCAAGGAGTTCCGCGAGGAGGAGCTCCAGGAGCTCGTCCACTCGATCCGCGAGATCGGTGTGCTCCAGCCCATCGTCGTCCGTCCGATCGCCGGCGCATCAGGCACCGAGGCGCAGTACGAGCTCATCATGGGTGAGCGTCGTCTGCGTGCCACGAAGGAGCTCGGGCTCGCGACCATCCCCGCGATCGTCAAGGACACCCCTGATGACGCGATGCTTCGGGACGCGCTGCTCGAGAACCTGCATCGTGCACAGCTCAATCCGTTGGAAGAGGCGTCGGCGTACCAGCAGCTGCTCGCGGACTTCGGGATCACGCAGGAGCAGCTCGCGCAGCGCATCGGCCGGTCGCGTCCGCAGATCACGAACACGATCCGTCTGCTCCGGTTGCCCTCCCCCGTCCAGCGCCGCGTCGCTGCCGGTGTGCTGTCCGCGGGACACGCACGTGCCGTCCTCGCGGCACCGGACGCCGAGGCGATGGAGTACCTCGCCGAGAAGATCGTCAACGAGGACCTCTCCGTCCGGGCCGCAGAGGCGATCGCGCAGCAGTTGTCGGCCAAGACGCCGGTGAAGCCGAAGGCGGAGCCGACGAAGCGACAGGCGCACTTCAACGACCTCGCCGAGCGCATCGGTGATCGGTTGAACACACGCGTGAAGATCGCGGTTGGTGCTCGCAAGAGCTCGGTGACGATCGACTTCGCGAACGGCGATGATCTCAACCGCATCCTCGGCGAGCTGGGCATCAGCGACATCGCTGGCTAGACGCGCTCGGAGGCCGTCGTTGGTGCAGGGACGGCGCCCTGTGGCCGTGTGCGGAGCGTACTGTGCGTCCCCGTCATCCAGTCCCCGGTCGGACCTGTTCGGCCGCCTGCGGGGCGTACGGCGGCGTTGACGAGGCGCCGAGGGCGACAGCTGCGCTCGCGCGTACGCCAAGGCCGTTGAGGCAGTGTTCCACGTGAAACGTCTGAATCCGGTTGTTCGGGTCAGCCGTCTCGTCTCGCGAGGCTGCTCGGGCGCTCGCGGCCCGCACATCTCGACGATGTGACGATGTGCGTGCCTGCCGGTGGTCCCTGCGAGCTGGAGAAGGCTGCGTACGCCACCGAGTTCTTCCGGTGCTACCGATCGGAGCCTGTGCCGGCGTACGGCTCGCGGAGTGCAGCTGGGGTGAGCCTGCGGCAGTACGCGGATCGCATGGCCGCTACGCGATGACGGGCCACCGGACGTGCTGGCACCATCACTGCTCCATGGTCTCTCTCCCTCTTGTCCTCCGAGTGCGTCGGTCGTCGACCTCGACCTCGACCACGATCCTCGTGTTCGCGGTACCGGCGGTGCGCCCGTCAAACGAGCGGTCGTGCGCGACAGAAACGGCTTGGTGCTCGGCCTCCCTGGCAACGGCGACGGCGACGGCGCAACGATGCTTGTGACGGCGTTCGATCAGAACAACCCGGGACGGGTGCGGCGCCGGACCTCGGGCGGACGACGGCCGCGTGGCTTGGTGCTGAGACCCGACCTCACACCGTAAGCGGGCAGCGCATCGTTCGTCCTCACGCTGGCGGCACGAGCGAGCGGGCGCTGTGGACTTCGAACTGAGTAGGTCGGCCCAACCCGGATGTGCGCAAGGTGCGACAACGAGCGGTCCGTCTGCGGCTACGGGCGGCACGGCTCCCTGGCCGTCGGCAGTACCGTCGGGCGCCGCGGACGGTCGACAGCGGTGCGACGACCTCGACGGAGCCACGTGATGTGATCCCTACCTCGCCCCCTGGTGACGGTAGCGTGACGTCCGGGGTGAGGATGCAGATGCCCGCACCATCCACGGGAGGCGACCTGCGGAGGGTGTCGCGCGGCTGGCCCGCATCCCGTGGCTGCAGTGCGCCACGGTGGGAAGGGGCCTGCTTTGCTCGAACTCGTCCGCACTGATCGTTCTGCAGCGCCGCCCTCCCCCGCTCGGCCCGCGACGCGCGCGAAGCGACGCGCGCCGTGGGATACGGTCTCTGGGCTGGCGGGGGTTCATCGAGGAGGACGAGGATCGCTGCGACCGACGGCATCGGCTCAGGTGAGGCTCGAGCCGAGCCGTTCGGAGGTGCGAGCGCAAACCCAATGCATCCTGCGACGCCCGTAGGCCACCGTCAGGGTCGACCAGGACCGGAGCGATGTGCGGCACCTGTGCGCCGGATGCACCAATTCACGACCGGCTTGCCCCTGGTGCACGAGGCGCCGTGAGTCCGCTCCTGCACCAGTGCGAGGGTCGGGGCTGCACGAAGGGTCGAGGTTGGAGAATCGGCGGCGCGGTGCACCTCGACGACGACCGTCGTGCGAGAGCTGTCCGCACCCGGTCAGCAGCCGAGGGACTGATCGGCGCAATCTCCGCTTGGGAACCGGCGATGCAGTACCTCTACCGCGCTGGCGAGCATGATCGGCCTCCGCGCCCCTCTCCCGATGGAGATGACGAACGCACGCCGGCTCTGTTCACCGCGTCCGGATCACGTGGTTCGGCGCCCTCCCCGGAGACGTCCTCGTCAACCGTCCCACGACGGGCGACAGTGCATCCGGGGACCACTCGTCGGAGTGTTTCACGTGGAACGGCGCGTCCGGAGGAGCTTCCAGATACCGACGGCGGCGAAGACCGGCTTCGCCCAGAGCATCTCTCCGACGCGATAGTCCAGCGCTGGGGCCAGTTTCGACGCCAGGTGCGGGTCCTGGCGGCGGAGGTACGCTCGCCCCTTCGCGGCGTGGAGTCCGTTCGAGCAGATGACGACGCGGTCTGCGGCGGCGATCATCGGCCTCGCGTTCGCGATGTTCTCCCATGTGGAGACGCTGTCGCGATCCTTCCTGACCGCACCGGTCCATCTGAGCCTGCGCACCGCATCCTCGAGTAGATCAGCCTCAGGGAACGCACCGCGCACCGCTCCGCCGCAGCACACGACGGTGGCAGTGTCACCCGCCGCTTCGTACCGCCGCGCCGTGCGCACCGCGATACGGGCGCGCCACCGGTTCACCGCGTTCGGTTCGGGGCCTGCATTCGCGAAACCGAGGACGACGATGGCCGTCACCGCTCCGGTACCCGCGGTCCTCCCTGCGCTGCGAGTCGGAATCGTGCCGAGCGCGCGCCGCGCGGTCACCGATGCCACAGCATGAGCAACCTCGCCGACGATCGCGGCAGCGCCCAACGGGACGGCCACAACGAGAAGGGGCAGTGTTCCACGTGGAACACTGCCCCTGCGTCGTACTGACATGGTCAGCTGCGGTGGTCCCGGATGGCCTGTTCCGCGAGCTCCGCGTAGGTCCAACCGAGGTCGAAGCCGGAGGCACTCAGCGCCTGCGGAACGAGGGAGGTCTCGGTCAGACCCGGGAGGACGTTGGCTTCGAGGAACCACGGCGTCCCTGCCGCATCGATGATCAGGTCGACGCGCGAGATGTGGCGGAGACCGAGCGCCGTGTGCGCTGACACGGCTGCGTCTGCGGCGGCGGAGGCGAAGTCGCCCGACAGTCGGGCGGGCGTGAAGAAGGTCGTCTCCCCCGCGTTGTAGCGCGCCTCGAACCCGTACGTCCCGCTCTTCGGGACGATCTCGACCGCCGAGAGCGCCACCGGGCCGTCACCCGTGTCGATGATCCCGACGGCGACCTCGGTGCCGCGGATGAGCTGTTCGACCACGACGTCGTCGCAGTAGGTGTACGCGCTGACCATCGCACGCGGGAGATCGTGTGCGTCCTCGACGAGCGTGACCCCCTGTGCGCTCCCGCCTCGTGCCGGCTTCACGGCGAGCGGCACCGGGTGTTCCGCGGCGATGGCGTCGAGGACGCCCACGGCACCGAGCTCGCGGAAGACGTCGTGCGACAACGTGACCGACCGAGGGGTCCGCACACCGGCCCGCGCGACGAGCGCGGACGAGGTGGGCTTGTCCCATGCGAGCCGGGCTGACGTGGAACGGGAGCCGACGAACGGGATGTCCAGCGCCTCCAGGATGCCCCGCAGCGCGCCGTCCTCGCCGGACGCGCCGTGCAGGGCCGGCCAGACGACATCCGGGCGTGACTCGCGCAGCGCGGGCAGGAGCGACGCGTCGGCATCGCGAAGGTCGACCGTCCAGCCGTAACCGGTCAGTGAGTCGGCGACGCGTCGCCCTGACCGCAGGGAGACGTCTCGTTCGTGCGAGATCCCTCCCGCGACGACGACGACGTGACGACGGGTGAGCTCGGCCATGCGAGGGTCCTCCGGGAAGAGCGAACGATGAAAGTGCTGATCAGGACACGTTCGGCGGCGGCGCGACGACGGTGGAGCGCGACTCGGACACCGCGCTCGGACGGGTTGTGTGTCCGAAGGTCTCGAGGAGCTCGAGCTCGTCGTTGATGACGGTGGCCAGGCGCTTGACGCCGACCCGGATCTGATCGGGGGTCGGGTAGCAGAAGGACAGGCGGATGTTGCCGCCGCCACGGCCGTCGGCGTAGAAGGCGGTCCCCGGTGTGTACGCGACGAGTTCCTTCACGGCACGGGGCAGCATGCCCTTCGAGTCGAGGGCGTCGGGCAGCGTCAGCCAGACGAAGAACCCACCGTTCGGCTTCGTCCAGGTGAGGTCCGGCAGGAACTCCCCCAGGGCGGCCATCATCGCGTCCCTGCGCTCCGCGTAGAGGCCCCGGAAGGTGTCGACCTGCCCCTTCCAGTCTGCGGCGTCCAGGTAGGCGTTGACGACGTACTGACCGAAGGAGTTCGGAGCGAGGACGGCCGACTCGTTGGCGAGCACGAGCTTCTCGCGGATGGCGTGCGGGGCGAGGGCCCAACCGACACGGAAGCCGGGAGCCAGTGTCTTCGAGAAGGACCCGAGGTACACGACGCCCTCGTCGTCGATCGACCGGATCGCCTGCGGAGCGGGCTCGTCGAACCAGAGCAGTCCGTACGGGTTGTCCTCGAGCACGAGGATGCCGTTCGAGCGGCAGATGTCGAGGACCTCGATGCGGCGCTCACGGCTCATCGTGACACCCGCCGGGTTGTGGAAGTTCGGGATCGTGTAGAGGAACTTGATCCGCTTGCCCTGCGTGCGCAGGTTCGCGATCGCCTCGCGCAGCGCTTCGGGGACCAGGCCGTGCTCGTCGGTGGTCACGTGGACGGTCTCCGCCTGGTACGAGCGGAAGACGCCGATGGCGCCGACGTACGACGGCGACTCGGCGAGCACGACGTCGCCCGGGTCGATGAAGAGCCGCGTGACGAGGTCGAGCGCGTGCTGCGAGCCGGTGGTGACCACGACGTCCTCGGCGCTGGCACGGATGCCCTCGAGGCTCATCACGTCGACGATGTGCTCGCGGAGGGAGCGCAGGCCCTGTCCGCCGCCGTACTGCAGCGCCATCGCGGCGTCCTCGGTCATCACGCGGTCGATGGACCCCGTGACGAGCTCTCGCGGGAGCGCCGAGACGTACGGCATGCCGCCGGCGAGGGAGACCACCTCGGGCCGCGATGCCACGGCGAACAGGGCTCGGACCTCGGAGGCGCTCAGCCCGGCGGTGCGCTGGGCGTAGGAGTCGTACCAGGGGTCGAGGCTGTTGCCGTTCGTCATCGTGTGCTCCGTTCAGTGGGACATTCCCGCCACACTACGACATGCGTTGCCGGATCCGCGGTGGGAGGCGGGGGCCGATCCTGAAGCTGTGGCCCTGGCGCGCGCAGCCGGCATCCGGGAACGGCGACGGCCCCGCCCTCCGAGGAGAGCGGGGCCGTTCGCGGTCTGTTGGTCGGACTACGCCAGGAACTCGGCGAGATCGGCCTCGAGCGCCGGCTTCGGCTTGGCGCCGATGACGGTCTTGACGACCTCGCCGCCCTTGAACACCTTCATCGCCGGGATCGACGTGATCTGGTAGTTCATGGCCGACTGCGGGTTGTCGTCGACGTTGAGCTTGACGATCTCGATCTTGTCGGCGTGCTCCGCGGCGATCTGGTCGAGGATCGGGGAGACGGCGCGACACGGGCCGCACCACTCGGCCCAGAAGTCGACGAGGATGGTCTTGTCGGACTTGAGGACCTCGTCTGAGAAGGTGGCGTCGGTGACGGCCTTGGCGTTGGACATGTGTGCTCCTTCGAGAAGTTCAGTTGGTGCAACGGTTGGGCCGCTGCGGTATTCCGGACTGGGTCAGGCCCGTGCGGCCTCGACGTCGATGATCGCCGGGCCCTCGGGCGTGACGCCCTCGGCCTGGTCGACCAGCGCGTCGTCGAGTTCGGCGAGGTACTTCTCCGCGTCGAGGGCGGCGACGGTACCGGAACCGGCTGCCGTGATCGCCTGGCGGTAGGTCGGGTCGATGACGTCGCCCGCGGCGAAGACCCCGGGCAGGTTGGTCTTCGACGAACGGCCCTGGACCGCGATCGTGCCCTCGGGTGCGAGGTCGATCTGCCCGTGGATGAGGTGCGTCCGCGGGTCGTTGCCGATCGCGATGAACAGGCCGTCGAGCTGGAGCGAGGACTCCTCCCCGGTGACGGTGTCGCGGAGGGTGACGCCCTCGACCGAGGAGTCACCCGTGATGCCGGTGACCTCCTTGTTCCACGCGAACTCGATCTTCGGGTCGTTCATCGCACGGTCCTGCATGATCTTCGACGCGCGCAGGCTGTCCTTGCGGTGGATGACCGTCACCTTGTCGGCGAACCGGGTGAGGAACGTGGCTTCTTCCATCGCGGAGTCGCCGCCGCCGACGACGGCGATGTTCTTCTGCCGGAAGAAGAACCCGTCGCACGTGGCGCACCAGCTGACGCCGTGGCCGGACAGACGCTCTTCGTCGGCGAGACCGAGGTGGCGGTACGCCGATCCGGTCGCGTAGATGACCGCGAGGGCCTCGTACGTCTCGCCGGACCCGACGGTGACCTTCTTGACCTCACCGGTCAGGTCGACCGAGACCGCGTCGTCGTACAGGACCTCGGCGCCGAACTTCTCGGCCTGTTCCTGCATCTTGATCATGAGGTCCGGGCCCTGGATCCCCTCGGGGAAGCCCGGGAAGTTCTCGACCTCGGTGGTCTTGGTGAGCTCGCCGCCGGTCTCGACGCTGGACGCGACGATCAGGGGCTTGAGCTCCGCGCGCGCGGCGTAGATGCCGGCGGTGAACCCGGCGGGACCGGAACCGATGATGATGAGCTGGCGCATGCCTCGCTGCCCTTCCGTTGAGTGCTGACCGGGTCAACACATGGTAGCGGCGGGACATTCCGGCCCACCGGTGAGCGGACAACCGATGAGCGGACAGCCGGTGTGCGGACAGCCGGTGTGCGGACAGCCGATGTGCGGACGATCGGCGGTCAGCGTCCGAGCCGCTTGCGGAGCAGCGCGACCGCGTTCGCGATCTCGCCGTTCTTCGACACGACCAGGGCGCCGAAGTACACGAGCGCCATGACGGCTCCGGTCAGCGCGATGGTGACGAGCGCGCCCGTCCGGTCGGACATGGCGAAGCCGTCGGGCGAGAAGGTCCCGAGGGCGGTGACGACGGCCGCCCCGGCGACGCCGGCGATGAGTGCCGCGATGACGAACTGCACGTGGGAGCGGGTGACCACGGGGCCCTCGATGCCGTTCAGGCGACGACGGACGAGCACGAGCGCGATGATCGTCTGCGCCGTGCCGGCGAGCGTCGTGCACGCCGCGATGGAGACGCCGACGATGCTCTGCGGGAACGTCGCGACGGCCAGGGCTCCGATGACGAACAGCACCGACTGCACGCACTGCATGAGGAACGGCGTGCGGTGGTCGTGCATCGCCCAGAAGACGCGCTGGATGATGAACAGCATGCTGAACAGCACCAGGCCGGGCATGTAGGCGAGGAGCACCGCGCCGATGGAGAGCGCCTGCTCGAAGGTGCCGGCGAACATGCGACCGAACGGCACGGAGACGACGATCAGCGCCACCGACGCGAACACCGTGAACAGTCCGACGATCCGCAGGGACAGCGACAGGTTGCGCCGGACGGCGTCGAGGTCGCCGCGGCCGGCGTCGTGGCTCATCCGCGTGAAGTACGCCGTCGCGATCGACACCGCGAAGATCGAGTGCGGCAGCATGAACAGCAGCCACGCGTTCTGCAGCACCGCGTTGCCTGCGGCGCCCGTACCGAGCGACGCGACGCGCGACTGCACGATGCCCGCCAGCTGCGTCACGAGGATCATCGCGAACAGCCAGCCGGCCGCCGTGCCCGTCGCCTTCAGGCCCACACCGCGCCAGCGGAAGTCCGGGCGGAACGACAGGCCGGCGCGCCGCCAGAAGAACGGCAGGAACGCGGCCTGCGCGAAGACGCCGAGCGAGGCACTCCCCGCGAGCACCGCGATCTTCAGCGGTGTCCAGCCGTCGACCGAGGAGTTGACGTCCTGACCGCCGAACATCGCGATGAAGACGACGAGACCGGCGATGGCGATGACGTTGTTGATGAGCGGTGCCCACGTGAAGGGGCCGAAGACCTGCTTGGCGTTGAGGACCTCACCGAGGAGCGAGTACAGCGCGTAGAAGAGGATCTGCGGGAGGCACCAGAAGGCGAACGCCACGGCCAGGTCGGTCTGTGCCGGCGTGAAGCCCTTGCCGTCCCCGGTCGCCTGCTGGCTGTAGACGAACACGAGGAACGGCGCGAGGACCGTCGCGACGATGGTGATCACCACGAACACCGTCGCGCCGAGCGTGACGATCTTGTTGACGTAGGCCGTACCGCCGTCGCTGCTCTCCCGCATCGACCGGACGATCTGCGGGATGAGCACCGCGGAGAGCAGACCACCGGCGATGAGCGCGTAGATGTTGTTCGGCAGCTGGTTCGCGAGCGCGAACGCGTCGGCGCCGGGCGACTTCGCCTGACCGATCGCGTAGGCGAGCACGAACGTCTTGCCGAAGCCGAGGACCCGCGAGAGCATCGTGCCCGCCGCGAGCATCGCGCTCGCCCGACCGAGGTTCCGTTCGGCCGCGGGCTCCGCGTCGACGGCGGGTTGCTGCTGCGTGCTGATGGTCGGCTCCTCGGGATCTGGCGGGGTGTCGTCCTGGTCCGGACGGCCGGCCTGGAGGCGCGGCTCGCCGCCGTCGCGCACCGTCGCGTCCGCAGGGCGCGCACCGGCCTGCTGCGGTGCGACGCGCGCGGGACCGGACGCGGCAGTGGTGCCGACCACGGCGGCGGCGGGCGCCGCCTGTGCGACGTGGGACGGGCCTCCCGATCGGGCAGGGGCGCCGGGGGCATCGGGCTGGACCGCGAGCGGACGGTTCGGGTCGTCGTCGTCCTCGTCGTCGAGCTCGCCGTTGCGGCGGCGGATGCGCTTCCGGATGCTGCGGAAGATCCCGAAGCCGAAGATCGCGACGAGGCCGATCGCGGCCACCGCGGTGATCACGGTCTCCCACTGCGCCTGCACGTTGAGCTCGACCGTGGTGGGCTGCGACACGGTGACCCCGGTCGGCGTGGTCAGGGACATCGTCAGGTTGACCGTGCCGTTCGCGACCGACCGGACCGGGATGGTCGTGCGGGCGGAGGACTGCGGCTGGAGCTTCACCTCGATGTCGTTCCGCACGACCTGCAGCGCCGAGCTGGACGGCTGGACGTTGAGGCGCACGGTGACCGGGTAGTCCGTCCGGTTGCGGACCGACACGGGCAGCGACGATCGGTCCCCGAGCAGCGTCAGCGAGCTGGAGTCGGGGATGCTCACCTGGTCGGTGGTCTTCGTCCAGGACCGGGCCTGCCGGTCGACGGCGGTGGTGAGGGCGTCGGGTTCGTCCCGCCAGGCGTTCGACGCCAGGGCGAGCAGCTGGAGCCGCGCAGGGGCGGTGACGGTCGCGGGGTCGTCGACGGCCGATGCGAAGGCGACGAGCTCGCGCTCGCTGTCCACCAGGGTCCGCAGGCGGTCGAGGCGGGCGTCGCCGTCGTCGGCCGGTGCCAGGGTGAGCGAGCCGGCGGTCGCCTTCGCCGCGGTCGACAGGTCCGAGGGCGACACCCACGGGGTGTCCTCGAGCGCGTCGAGCACGGCGCTCAGTCGACCGGTCTCGGTCGGCCAGCTGCGGCCGAGGGTCAGGAGCACGGGGCTCTGCGCGGTACCGGCACGCGCCGCCGTCGCCAGGGTCGCGGTGAGCTCCGCCACGGACGCGTCGTAGGCGCGCTGGTCGGTGGCGTCGGCGGCGTCCCGCAGCAGGGCAGACATGCCCTGGTCGGCGACGAGGACCTTCTGGTCGCCGATGCGCTCGGCGGCGGAGACGGTGGTGTCCGGGCCGGCGGAGGTGTTGCCGCTCGCGATGATCGTCGTCTCGGTGCCGGCCTTCGCGAGTGCGGGCAGGTCGTCGGTGGCCACGGTGTTCTCGACCGGCCACGCGACGTCGTCGAGTGCGTACGGGAAGTCCAGCAGGCTGGCGGTGGTCGGCAGCGTCGTGGTCGTGCCGTCGGTGTCGTCCTGCCCCGAGCCGTCCTGACCTGTGCCGTCCTGGGTGCCGGCGGTCACGTCGTCCGAGGGGGTAGGTGTCGCGTCCGGGGTCTCGTCGACGGGGGCACCCGCGCTGGCCGAGGCCGTCGGCGTCCCGGTGGCCGTCGGGGTCGGGGTCGGCGTGCTGGCACCGGGGAAGTTCTGCTCCTTGACCGCCTGGTCGAGCGAGATCACGCCCGGGATCCCGTCCGCGCCGGCCTGGCGCAGCCCGGTGACGTCGGCGTCCGCGTACGACAGCGCGAAGGTCTCGTTCCGGAGCCCCTCGAGCCGGTCGAGCCAGTTGCGCGCACTCGACGGGGCGTTCTCGCCGAGCAGCCGGATCGAGGCGATGATCCTCGGGTCGACGCCGACGGCCACGTTGTGGTCCACGGCGGCGTCGAGCTGCTGCGTGAGGGTGCCGTCCACTGCGGTCGCCGCCGCGAGGTCGTTGGCACCGATCACGCCGTCGGCCGTGCTCGGCAGGGTGATCGGCATCGCGACCGAGACACCGACCGGGGTCTGTTGGAAGTCCGGGTACCAGGTGATCGCGGACCGGGCGACGGCGAAGGTGTCGCCCGCGGTGTACTCGGCCGCGATGCGTCGGGCGCCGAAGGACGAGTAGCCGCCGAGTGCGACGTTGCCCGGCACGATGGTCACCGTCTGGGTCACCGAGCGGTGCGCCGGGACGATCGGGACGTCCGCCGAGTCCATCGGGGCGCCGAGGTAACCGGTCGTGGTGGTGTCGGAGAGCCAGTCGGAGAGGACGTCGCGCGTGCTCTCGGAGCGGAAGATGTCGAGCTCGACCGACCCGGCGGGGACGTCCGTGTCGGTGTCGTTCGTCACCGTGACCGTGACCTGGAGGTCCTCGTCCCGTCGGACGATCCCGCGGTCGGCCGGGGCGATCGACACGGTGGTCTTCCCCTGGTCGGCGGCGGCCGGAGCCGCGGTGCGCGTCGTGGTGCGGTCGACGGAGGCGGCGTGCGCCGGGTCCGGACCTGCGGGCGTGGCGACGAGGCCGACGGCGACGAGGGCCGTGGCAGCGGCGGCGAGCGTGGAGCGGAGGATGTGCATACAGGAGGGCCCGAGGGTCGGTTCCGGCCGAGCACGAGTGTACGAGGGGCGGACGGGGACGATCCCGTGCGCGCGGGCCGTGTGGAGAACTCGGCGCACCGATCTGGGAGGATGAGGTCCGTCATGCAGTCCGTTGCCCAGGCCGTCGAACGACTCGACGCACTCGCAGCCACCGAGCCCGTCGCCGTCCTCGCTCGGGCGTTCGCCGACGCCGGACACGAGCTGGCGCTGGTCGGCGGCCCCGTCCGCGACGCCTTCCTCGGCCGTGCCGTCACCGACCTCGACTTCACGACCGACGCCCGCCCCGACGACGTCCTGCGCATCGTCGAGCCGATCGCGAGCGCGACGTGGGACGTCGGTCGGCAGTTCGGCACCATCGCCGCCCGGGTCGCCGGCGAGCAGGTCGAGATCACGACCTACCGCAGCGACGTGTACGACGGCGAGACCCGCAAGCCCGAGGTGGCGTTCGGCGACACCATCGAGGACGACCTGCTCCGCCGTGACTTCACGGTGAACGCCATGGCGCTCCGCCTCCCCCAGCGTGAGCTCGTCGACGTGCACGGCGGGGTCGAGGACCTGCTCGCCGGGCGCCTGCACACCCCGCAGGCGGCGCCCGTCTCGTTCCGCGACGACCCCCTGCGCATGATGCGCGCCGCACGATTCACCGCGCAGCTGGGCTTCACGGTGTCCGACGAGGTGCGTGCCGCGATGACGGACCTCGCCGACTCGATCGACATCGTGTCGGCCGAGCGGGTGCGTGACGAGCTCGTGAAGCTGCTGAACACGTCCGAGCCGGTCCCCGGCATCCGCCTGCTCGTGGACACCGGGCTCGCCGAGCGCTTCCTGCCCGAGCTCCCCGCGATGCGGCTGGAGATCGACGAGCACCACCACCACAAGGACGTGTACGAGCACTCGCTGACGGTGCTGTCCCAGGCCATCGGGTACGAGGCCGAGCGGCACCCGGGCGAGGCCCCCGACACCGTGCTCCGGCTCGCGGCCCTGCTGCACGACATCGGCAAGCCGGCCACCCGCAAGCTCGAGCCCGGCGGTGCCGTCAGCTTCCACCACCACGACCTGGTCGGCGCGAAGCTCGCGAAGAAGCGACTGCGGGCGCTGCGGTTCGACAACGACACCATCGCCGCCGTCTCCCGACTGATCGAGCTGCACCTGCGGTTCTTCGGCTACACCGAGGGTGCCTGGACCGACTCCGCCGTCCGCCGCTACGTCCGGGACGCCGGCCCGCTGCTCGAGCGCCTGCACGAGCTCACCCGCTCGGACGTCACGACGCGGAACCGCCGCAAGGCCGACCGGCTCGGCTTCGCGTACGACGACCTCGAGGACCGCATCACGGCGCTGGCCGACCAGGAGGAACTCGACTCGATCCGTCCGGACCTGACGGGCGACGACATCATGCGGATCCTCGACATCCCGCCGGGGCGTGCTGTGGGCGAGGCGTACCGCCACCTGCTCGAGGTCCGCATGGACGAGGGTCCCCTCGGCACCGACGAGGCCGAGCAGCGCCTGCGCGCCTGGTGGGCCGAGCGCGACGCGACCACCTGACGGCGCGACCGCCTGACGACGCCGGCCGCTCTGCACGACCGGTGGCGCGCCTCCAGGCCGTGGGCTAAGCTACTCGAGTTGTCCACGCGCTCCTGCGCGTCCGGACACATGCATCAACCCTCCTGCTCCGGGAACCGCCCGGAGCCGCCGAGACCAAAGGAGGTGGGTTCCGCATGCACCAGTACGAACTGATGGCGATCCTCGACCCCGAGATCGACGAGCGCACCGTCGCTCCCAGCCTGGACAAGTTCCTCGCGGTCATCCGCAACGACGGTGGCACCGTCGACAACGTGGACGTCTGGGGCCGTCGTCGCCTGGCCTACGAGATCGCGAAGAAGTCCGAGGGCATCTACGCCGTCGTCGACTTCACCTCGACGCCCGAGGCCGCCAAGGAGCTCGACCGTCAGCTCGGTCTCTCCGAGGCCGTGCTCCGCACGAAGGTCCTCCGCGCCGAAGAGGCGATCGCCCAGGTCGCCGCGCAGAAGCAGCGCGACGAGGCCCGCGCGGCCCGCAAGGCCGCGAACGCGACCGCGAGCGCCGAGTAGCTCATGGCCGGCGAAACCGTCATCACGGTGGTGGGCAACCTCACCGCAGACCCGGAGCTGCGGTACACGCAGAACGGGCTCGCGGTGGCGAACTTCACCATCGCCTCCACCCCTCGCACGTTCGACCGTCAGGCGAACGAGTGGAAGGACGGCGACGCGCTGTTCCTCCGTGCGAGCGTGTGGCGCGAGTTCGCCGAGCACGTGGCGGGCTCGCTGACGAAGGGCTCGCGCGTCATCGCGCAGGGTCGTCTCCGTCAGCGCTCCTACCAGGACCGTGAGGGCCAGCAGCGCACGAGCATCGAGCTCGAGGTCGACGAGATCGGCCCGTCGCTCCGCTACGCGACCGCCCAGATCACCCGCGCTGCGGGTGGCTCCGGTGGCGGTCGTGGCCAGGTCGGCGGCGGCAACGCCTCCGGCGGTGGCCAGGGCGGGAACGGCGGCGGCTGGAACAACAACAGCGGCGGCGGTCAGTCGGACGCACCGTGGTCGCCCCAGGGCGGCCAGCAGGGCGGCAACGCACAGTCGAACGACGTGTGGAGCCAGCCCGGCGGCTCGTACGACGACGAGACCCCGTTCTGATCCTCAGCGGTCTGACGGACACACAACTTCTTCTTCTCTAAGGACAAACAATGGCTGGAAAGAGCACCGGCGACCGCCGGAAGCCTCGCGGCAAGGGTGGCAAGAACGCCGCTCCCGCGAAGTCGATCAAGGTCGGCGTCATCGACTACAAGGACGTCGCGACCCTGCGCAAGTTCATCTCGGAGCGTGGCAAGATCCGCGCCCGTCGCATCACCGGCGTCTCCGTCCAGGAGCAGCGCCTCATCGCCCGTGCCGTGAAGAACGCCCGTGAGATGGCGCTCCTCCCCTACGCCGGCTCCGGCCGCTGATCAGGAGGATCACCATGTCGAAGCTCATCCTCACCCACGAGGTCTCCGGCCTCGGTTCCGCCGGTGACGTCGTCGACGTCAAGAACGGCTACGCCCGCAACTACCTCATCCCCCAGGGCTTCGCCGTCGCGTGGTCCAAGGGCGGCGAGAAGCAGGTCGAGTCGATCCGTGCGGCCCGTGCCGCTCGCGAGCTCGCCACCATCGAAGAGGCCCAGGACCTCAAGATGAAGCTCGAGAACGCGACCATCAAGCTGACCGTCAAGGCCGGCAAGGACGGCCGCCTGTTCGGCTCGGTCCGCCCGGCGGACGTCGCCGACGCGGTCCAGGCGCAGGGCGTCGGTTCGCTGGACAAGCGCAAGGTCGAGGTCCCCGCGACCATCAAGACCGTCGGTGACCACGAGGCCACCGTGCGTCTGCGCGAGGACATCACCGCGGTGATCTCCCTGCAGGTCGTCGCCGCCAAGTAAGCAGCGTCACCACCGTCGAAGGGCGGGTCTCCTCCGGGAGGCCCGCCCTTCGTCGTGCGCGCGGCTCGCCGCGCGCGAGGGTGTTGCTGTGGGACAGGTGTTGCTGCGTTGGCCGGTTACCCCTCGCGCCCGTCCGGGCTTGCTGGGAACGAACCGAGAACGCTCCCCACAGGAGGGCCTGTTGTCAAGTCGTTTTACACAGTCGAAACGCCCCGAATCGGAACCTTCAAGGTGTACTTGAACCGCGGTTCTCCACACACGGTGTGGAACGGAAAAGCCCAGGTCCGGGGCAAGAACACGTGTTCGAATGCCGACTTGTCCACACGTCCATCCACAGTTGTGCACATGCGAGTCCGGCGTGTTCCGCATCCTCTCCACAGAGTTATCCACAGGGCCGTTTGCTGGGGATAACTCTGTCCCCGTAGCTTGGCCCAGCGACTCGGCGGAGGGCAGGGGATGTCGGTCGTCCGGGGTAGGAAAGCCGGTGTGGGCCGAGGCCCGCACCGTCACGACAAGAGGGAGTCCGTGTGTCGATCGCGCATCTCGATCCGTCCCCGCAGGACCTGTCCGAACGGGGTTCGGAGCGGACGCCGCCGCACGACCTGCTCGCGGAGCAGTCCACCATCGGCGGCATGCTGCTGTCGAAGGACGCCGTCGCCGACGTCATCGAGACCGCGCGCGGGGTGGACTTCTACATCCCGAAGCACGAGGTCATCTTCGACGCGATCCTGTCGCTGTACTCGCACGGTGAGCCCACCGACGTGATCGCCGTCACCGACGAGCTGACCAAGACCGGACTGCTCTCCCGGGCCGGCGGCGCCGAGTACCTGCACAGCGTCACGAGCATGGTGCCGACCGCGGCGAACGCCGGGTACTACGCAGCGATCGTCGCCGAGAAGGCCGTGCTCCGCCGTCTGGTCGACGCGGGCACCCGCATCGTGCAGATGGGCTACGCGTCCGAGGGTGAGGTCACCGACCTCGTGAACAGCGCGCAGGCGGAGGTCTACAACGTCGCCGGCGGCGTGCAGACCGAGGACTACGTGCCCCTCACCGACGCCATCGGCGCCGCGATCGACGAGATCGAGGCCGCCAAGGGGCGCGACGGGCAGATGACCGGCGTCCCGACCGGGTTCAGTGGCCTCGACGCCCTGACGAACGGCTTCCACCCCGGGCAGCTCATCATCGTCGCCGCCCGGCCCGCGCTCGGCAAGTCGACCCTGGCGCTCGACCTGTGCCGCGCCGCAGCGCTCAAGCACGACCAGACCGCCGCGTTCTTCTCGCTCGAGATGGGTCGCGCCGAGATCGCGATGCGTCTGCTGTCCGCCGAGTCGAGCGTGCCGCTGCAGAACATGCGCAAGGGCACCGTCGACTCCCGTGACTGGACGACCATCGCGCAGACCCGCGGGCGCATCAACGACGCCCCGTTCTTCATCGACGACTCCCCCAACATGACCCTGGTGGAGATCCGGGCGAAGTGCCGCCGGCTCAAGCAGCAGCACAACCTCAAGCTCGTGGTCATCGACTACCTGCAGCTGATGACCTCGGGCAAGAAGGTCGAGAGCCGTCAGCAGGAGGTCTCGGAGTTCTCGCGTGCGCTGAAGCTCATGGCGAAGGAGCTCGGCGTGCCGGTCATCGCGCTGTCGCAGCTGAACCGTGGTCCCGAGCAGCGCGCCGACAAGAAGCCGATGATCTCGGACCTGCGTGAGTCGGGCTCCATCGAGCAGGACGCCGACATGGTCATCCTGCTGCACCGTGAGTCGGCGTACGAGAAGGACAACCCGCGTCAGGGTGAGGCGGACCTCATCGTGGCGAAGCACCGCAACGGCCCGACGGACACCATCACGGTGGCGTTCCACGGGATGTTCTCGCGGTTCGTCGACATGCCGCAGTGATAGACAAAGTTATTTTTTCTCGCGCTTGTTCAACAAGTTTGCCAAACTGTAAGCTTGGCATGTGGGCCTGAAAACGCAGTACACGGCGGCAGAGTTCGTCGTTGATGTCGTCCGCCAACGAACGTGTCCAACTGCCACACAACGTGTCCTGAAATACGGAGGTGGACACGTTATTTGGCAGTCCCGCCGGTCTTCCTCAGACCTGAGTGACCACGCGGTGGCGTCGTGACCGCTCGCTACCTCGGCGCCCGCGAGGAGTGGTGTGTCCCTACTCGGCGTTACGCCAGCCCGGCGCTCAGATCGTCGTGCCGAACTGCCCGTCGTCGATGCTCGATGCTGACTCCGCCAGGGAACAGGTTGATGAGGACCAGTAGGTACGCCTCGTACCACTCATCTGCGATCTCTTCAGCGCGGCGGATGCGCTGGAGATCCTGCTCGGCGAAGCTGATTAGCTCCGGGTATTCGTCTTTGTCGACCGGTTTGTACGTGCCAGCATCCAGCCATCGATGTTCATCTGCCTGCCAAATCAGGCCAACGTAGTCGCGTTCATCGCCGGACAAGGGCTCGAAACCGAACTCCCAGTTGTCGGCCCACGCCTTTCCGAGCTCACTTGCGACGTAGCCGTCGGGTTCCGGCGTCTCGTCCGGGATTGGTTCATGGGGGTACCGCATGATGGTGTTTCCGTCCGCTGCGTAAAACACAACCTCACCGGTCAGTAGGGCGTAGACCACTGAGTGACGTTTACCTCTGCTGGCGAGATCGCCGCGGAACATCCACAGCGCCATGTCCGCCTGCTTCTGCCAGTCGTCCCATGCCTCCGCAGGCTCCGGCAGCGTCTCGCCGGGTGGCTCAATCGTCCACATGGTTCGGTCCCCGAGGACCCACGTCAGAGTGGCCCGTTGAGTCGCATCGGGTTGGAACCGCAACGTCTCTGGCCCGTTCTCCTCGCCGGCGACGGTCAGGCGGGGAGCGTTGAAGTGACGGCGGACCGCAGAGTGGTCGACCTGATGCGCCGGCCATTGATAGCGGATCTCGAGCACTACCGTCGCCACGCGAACCTCCCGCGACGTCGTACTGGTCGCTGACTCAGCGTGCCGTCTCCGTCGTCGGGCTCGTTGGGAGTGGTCGCCGCCACGGTCCCATGCTCTACCGCTTTGCTGGACGCGGGTTTCGATCGTTCGATCAGAATTGGATGTAGCCGTTCCAAGCTGCCTCTGCTTTTGCTCCGTCATCACCGAAGATGTCAGGGTCGACTGGGAAGTGCTCGTTCCGGAAGTGGTCCAGCTCCAGCTGCGCACGATCTCGGAGTGTCGCTCGGTCCTCGTCAGGATGTCCCAAAGCAAGCATGGCGGTGCGCCGCTCGATGACGGCATCCCACAGTTGTCGTCGGCTGACTTCCGCGATCAGTTGCGAAGCAACGAGCATCGAGTTGAACTCAAGCGATCCAGCGAATCGGTCCATCAAGGTGACAAGGTCTCTGTCCTTCACCTCGGTGAACACCTTCGGCTGCTTGCGTTGCTCCTCCATCATCCAACGGATCTGTGCACGGGCGTCCGCAATTGGGTTGGATTCTTGCTCGTCGGTCATGTCTTCATCCTCACCGTGCGGAGGCTTCATCGCGAGGTGAGTTTGGTGATCTCACCGGGTGGGTGAGGTGAGCAGTGCCGCGACTGATTCGAGGGCGCCGGGGACGAGGGAGAAGTAGGCCCAGGTGCCGCGCTTCTCGCGGTGCAGGATGCCGGCGTCGACGAGCACCTTGAGGTGGTGCGAGACGGTGGGCTGGGACAGGCCGAGCGGTTCTTGCAGGTCGCAGACGCACGCTTCTGCACCCTCGTGCGCGGCGACCATCGAGATCAGCCGGAGCCGCGCCGGGTCGGCGATCGCCTTCAACGACTTCGCGAGGACTTCCGCGGACTCCTGCGTCATCGCTTCCGTCGTGACGGGCGAGCAGCATGCGGTGACGTCCTGAATGGGGAGCAGCTCGATCGTCGTCATCGCACCATCATCCCACGTCGTTCGATGCACGTCGATATTTGCGCTCATCGATATCGACGTGCTTCGATACCCCTGTTCGACTTCCGCTCGATCTGTGAAGGACCGACTCCGATGACTCACCTTGTTGCCGTTGGGGGCAGCGACGCCGGCATCGCCGCAGCGCTCCGCGCCCGTGAGCTGGACCCGTCGGCCGACGTGACGGTGGTCCTCGCCGACGAGTTCCCGAACTTCTCCATCTGCGGCATCCCCTACTGGGTCTCCGGCGACGTCGCTACGGAAGCGTCTCTCGCGCACCGCACCCGCGGAGACCTCGAAGCCGCCGGGATGACCGTCCGCTCCTCCACCTGGGCTTCCGCCGTCGACGTCGACCGCCAGTTGCTGTCCGTCACCGGACCGGCTGGTGAGGAGCAGATCGCCTACGACGAGCTGCTGATCGGGACCGGCGCGGAGCCGGTCCGCCCGGCCGGGATCCCGTTCGGTAAGCCCGGCATCCACCTGCTGCACTCGATGACCGACGCCGAGCAGGTTGTCGCCGCCCTGGAGCTCCTGCCTGCCGGCAGCCGCGTCGCGGTCGTCGGCGCCGGCTACATCGGTCTCGAGATGACCGAGGGGCTCGTCGCCCGCGGGTTCGACACGACGCTGATCCAGCGCGGCCCGGAAGTGCTCTCCACCCTCGACCCGGGACTCGGGTCCCTGGTCACCGAGGAGGTCCGTCGGCACGGTGCGACGGTGCTGACCGGTGCGACCGTCACCGGAATCACGCCCGCGGGCGGCGGGCAGTGGAGCGTCGCGACTACCTCCACGTTTGGTGACGCCGCCGGAACGTTCGCGCTCGTGGTGGTCTGTGTCGGGGTGCGGCCGGTGACGGATCTCGCGGTCGCGGCAGGTGCGCAGCTCGGGCAGGCCGGCGCGATCGTCGTCGACGAGCAGATGCGCACCGGGGTGCCGCACGTGTGGGCAGCGGGTGACTGCGTCGTGACACACCACCGCCTGCTCGGGACGACCTGGCTGCCGCTCGGGACAACCGCGCACAAGCAGGGACGCGTCGCCGGGGAGAACATGCTCGGCGGGTCCCGGACCTTCGCGGGCTCGGTGGGGACGCAGGTGGTGAAGGTGTTCGACCTCGTCGCCGCCCGCACCGGCCTCCGCCAACACGAAACCGCCCCGCTGGACGTGTCGCCGCTGACCCGTGTCACGGTCGCGGACGACCACAAGCGGTACTACCCGGGTGCAGTGCCGTTGACGATCAGCGTCACCGGCGACCACACGTCCGGACGGCTCCTCGGGGCGCAGATCGTCGGGGAACGCACCGCGGAGATCAGCAAGCGGATCGACACGTTCGCCACCGCCCTGCACGCCGGCCTGTCGGTCGACGACGTCATCGACTTGGACCTCAGCTACACGCCGCCGCTCGGGTCCCCGTGGGATGCCGTGCAGGTCGCCGCGCAGGGCTGGGAGCGCGCCGCCGCGGCGTCGAGCCAGGCCGGGGTGGGCGTCTGATGGTGCTGGCGGTCGTCGCTGCGGCGATCTTTGTCGCGACGCTCGTGGTGGTGATCTGGCAGCCCAAGGGCTTCCCGATCGGCTACACCGCGCTCATCGGTGCCGTCATCGCTCTCGTGACCACGGTGGTGGGGCTCGGTGATGTGCCGACGGTGGTTGGGATCGTGTGGAACGCGACGCTGACGTTCGTCGCGGTGGTGCTGATCTCGTTGATCCTCGACGAGGCCGGGTTCTTCGAGTGGGCCGCGCTCCACGTAGCCCGGTGGGGTCGCGGGAACGGTCGGCTGCTGTTCGTGCTGATCGTCGGCCTCGGCGCGGTCATCGCGGCCGTGTTCGCCAACGACGGGGCCGCGCTGATTCTCACCCCGATCGTCGTCGGGATGCTCCGCGCGCTGAACATGCCGGCGAAGGCGGCGCTAGGGTTCATCCTCGCCACCGGGTTCATCGCCGACACCGGCAGCCTCCCGCTGGTGGTGTCGAACCTGGTCAACATCGTCTCCGCCGACTACTTCAGCCTCGGGTTCGCCGAGTACGCCGCCGTCATGGTGCCCGTCGGCATCGTGTCCGTGCTGGCGTCCCTCGGGATGCTGCTGGCCTATTTCGGCAGGAGCATCCCGAAGCAGTACGACGTCCTCGCCCTCACCCGGCCCGCCGCCGCTGTGAAGGACCGGGCGACGTTCCGCGCCGGATGGGTGGTCCTCGCCGTGCTGCTAGTCGGCTACTTCGCCGCCGACCCGCTCGGGGTTCCCCTCGCCGCGGTCGCCGGTGTCGGCGCGGTCGTGATCGTCCTCGTCGCCGCCCGGCAACCCGCGTTCCTCTTCGCCCGCCAGGCGGCGTCCCCAGTCCTCGTCACCACCGGCGGCACCGCCACCGTCACCACCGGTGGCAGTGGGACCGGTGGCGGGTCGGGGCGGGTGATTCCGGTGTGGAAGACGATCCGGGAGGCGCCGTGGCAGATCGTGCTGTTCTCGATCGGCATGTACCTCGTCGTGTACGGGCTGCAGAACCAGGGCCTCACCGACTACCTCGCCCGCCTGTTCGACGTGTTTGGGGACCACGGGGTCCTCGTCACTGCGCTCGGGGTCGGGTTCGTGATCGCGATCCTCGCGTCGCTGATGAACAACATGCCGACCGTCCTCATCGCCGCCCTCGCGATCGGCGGAGCCGGAGCGACCGGCCTGACCCATGAGGTGATGATCTACGCCAACGTCATCGGCTCCGACCTCGGCCCGAAGATCACACCGATCGGGTCGCTGGCGACGCTGCTGTGGTTGCACGTGCTCGACCGGAAGGGCATCCACATCGGCTGGGGGCAGTACTTCCGCACCGGCATCGTCCTCACCGTCCCCGTCCTCGCCGTCACCCTCGCCGCCCTCGCCGGCTGGCTCACCCTCATCCGATGACCGCCCGAACCGAAAGCACCGCCATGACCGCGACCCCCACGATCCTGTTCGTCTGCGTCCACAACGCCGGCCGCTCCCAGATGGCCGCCGGCTACGCCCAGGCCCTCGGCGGCAAACGCGTCCAGGTCCTCTCCGCCGGCTCCGCGCCGAAGGACCAGATCAACCCGATCGCGATCCAAGCGATGGCGGAGGACGGCATCGACATCGCCTCGAACCAGCCGAAGATCCTCACCACCGACGCTGTCCGCGAGTCCGACGCGGTCATCACGATGGGCTGCGGTGACGCGTGCCCGATCTTCCCCGGCAAGCGGTACGAGGACTGGGACCTCACCGATCCCGCCGGGAAGGGCATCGACGACGTCCGCCCGATCCGCGACGAGATCAAGACCCGCGTGCAGGCACTCCTGGCCGAGCTGCTGCCCACCGAAGCATCCGCCTAACCACCGGAAGGACCACGACCATGACCCTCACCCTCACCGTCCCACCCCGTGCTGACGCGGACCGCCTGACCGGGCTGCCCGTCGCTGTCATCGGCGCCGGCCCCGTCGGGCTCGCAGCCGCCGCGCACCTGCTCGAGCAGGGCCTATCCGTCGTCGTCTACGAAGCCGGATACCAGGTCGGCACGTCCGTTCGGGCGTGGGGGCACACCAGACTGTTCTCCCCGTGGCGGTACGTCATCGACGACGCCGCCCGCCGCCTCCTCGAACCCACCGGCTGGACCGAGCCGCGCCGATCGTCGCTGCCGACCGGGCACGACCTCGTCGAGCAGTACCTCGACCCCCTCGCCCGGACGCCCCAGCTGGCGCCGGTGATCCGGTACGGCGTCCGCGTCGAGGCGGTGTCCCGGCAGGGCATGGACCGCACCCGTTCCACCGGCCGCGCCGACACCCCGTTCCTCCTCCGCCTCCATGCCGCGGACGGTGTCGAGGACATCACCGCCCGCGCCGTCATCGACACCTCCGGCACCTACACGTCCCCGAACCCGCTCACAGCCGCCGGCCTCGCCCCCACAGCGGACCTCGGCGACCGCATCGTGCATGCTCTCCCTGACGTGCTCGGCGAGGACCGGGCACGGTTCGCCGGGAAGCGGGTCCTCGTCGTCGGGGCCGGGCACTCGGCCGCGAACACGCTCATCAAGCTCGGCGCTCTCGCCAAGGACGAACCCGGCACGACGCTGCTGTGGGCGATCCGGAACGCCGGCACCGCCCGTCTCGGCGCGGATGCCGCCGATGGGCTTGCCGCCCGCGGGCAGCTCGGATCCACCGTGCACGGCCTCGTCGAGTCCGGGCAGGTTCAGCAGCTCGCCTCGTTCGAGATCGACGACGTCCGGGGCGACGGTGACCAGGTCACCGTCACCGGCCGCCGCGCCGGGGAGCCGTTCACCGTCGCGGTCGACGTTGTGGTGAACGCCACCGGGTTCCGCCCCGACCTCGACATGCTCCGCGAGATCCGCCTCGGACTCGACGACGTCGTCGAAGCACCCCGGGCCCTCGCACCCCTGATCGACCCGAACCTCCACTCCTGCGGCTCCGTCCCGCCGCACGGTGTCGCGGAACTGTCGCACCCGGAACCGAACTTCTTCATCGCAGGCATGAAGTCCTACGGCCGCGCCCCCACGTTCCTGCTCCTCACCGGCTACGAGCAGGTCCGCTCCATCGCCGCGGAACTCGCCGGCGACCACCAGGCCGCCCGCGACGTGCAGCTTGTCCTCCCCGAGACCGGCGTCTGCACCACCGACATCGGCGGCTCATCCTCCTGCAGCGTCCCCGCGACGACGGCCGAGGCGACCGAGGGGTCGTCGTGCTGCGCCGCCCCCGCACCGGCCGCTCCGCCCGCCAGCAGCTCCTGCTGCACCAACTGAACCGGACCCCACATGACCGACAAGCCCACCGTGCTGTTCATCTGCAAGCACAACGCCGGCCGCTCCCAACTCGGCGCAGCCCTCCTCGAACTCGCCGCCGACGACCGCTACACCGCCACCTCCGCCGGCATCGCCCCCGCCGACGAGGTGAACCCGTCGATCGCCGCGACCGTCGCGGAACTCGGCCTTGACATCAGGGACCGCACCCCGCGGAAGGTCACGCCAGAACTGCTGGATCAGGCCGACGTCGTCGTGCTTATGAAGCCCGGCCTCGACCTTCCCACGACGCCCCGCGGGACGGTGTTGCAATGGTCGTTCCCGGACCCGGACTCCTGGTCCCCCGACGACGTCCGCCCCATGCGCGACGCCGTCGCCGCCCGCATCCAGGACGAGCTCCTGCACCCATGACGGGCAGCACCCCGGTCACCGTTCGGCCGATGACCGCCGCCGACTGGCCAGACGTGGAGGCGATCTACCGGGACGGCATCGCCACCGGCAACGCGACGTTCGAGGCCGAACCGCCGACCTGGGAGGCATTTGACGCTGGCAAGCTGCCCGAGCACCGGTTCGTCGCCGTCGACGGCGACGAGGTCCTCGGCTGGGTGGCGGTCTCCCCGACCTCCACGCGGCCGGTGTACCGGGGCGTCGTCGAGCACTCCGTCTACGTCGCCGCCGCAGCGCGCGGCCGCGGCGTCGGACACCTGCTCCTCAACGCGCTGATCACGTCAACCGAAGCAGCTGGCATCTGGACGATCCAGTCCGGGATCTTCCCCGAAAACACCGCCTCCCGAACCCTCCACGGCCAACACGGGTTCCGCGAACTCGGCACCCGCGAACGCATCGGCCTCATGACGTTCGGGCCGTGGGCCGGGCAGTGGCGCGACAACGTCCTCGTCGAACACCGAAGCCGGCACGTCGGCTCCTGAGCGGGAGCGGCACGCTCCAATCCGCATGCTTGCAGGTACGTTCCAGAACCTGCTATGCTGAGGCACGCGTCATTAGTGCGCGCAAAAAGCCGGTCCATTGGACTGGCTTTCGTCATGTCCGGCCCGAACCGTAGGCTGGAACCGCTCGAGACGACTCTGCCCTCAGCGCAGCTCCCGAACACCACGAACAGGCCGGACCCGTCAGGGCCGGCCTTTTCTATGCCCTCAACGCGCGAGCGCACAGCAAGCCGACCGCTCCGCGCATAGAGGCATTACGCGCCCACCGGGCGCTCGCGTCCGCTACCGACGCTCTGGACCCCCCGCTCACGACGAGCGGGCTGGCCACACGGCCAAACCCGAAGGAGGCAACATGCCCATCACCGACACCATGGTGGACATGCTGACGGCCTTCGGCGGCACCATCCTGACCGTCGTCATCACGGTCGTCCTCGCCGTGCTCGGCTTCCTTCTGCGCAAGCAGGTCGTGGAGCTGGTCAAGCACATCGTGGACGTCGTCGACGATCGCACGCTGGCCAGAGACCCCGAGCGGGCACGCATCGTCGCAGAACTGCGACGAGCCCGCCTTGGGAAGAAGTAGCCGCCGAAAAAACGCCAACCCTCATTCGGGAAGGAGAGCTCTACCTTGACTTGTATCGATAGGGGTGCCTCATGTGAGATTGCAAGCACCAATGGCCCGTCTTCCTAGGGCGTGTTGATCAAGAAGGTGCGGGGTGGCCAGCCGCCGCGAGTTGCGCGGGAGAATGGGCGTATGAAGATCCAGGTGCTGCATATCGAGGATTGCCCGAATTGGCAGGAGGCGGGCGATCGAGTACGGCTGGTGCTCGACTCGATCGGACGGGGCGATGTTCCGGTGGAGTTCGTGTTGATCCGCACCGAGGCTGAGGCGGTGAGCTCTGGTTTCGCGGGCTCGCCCACGATTCTTCTGGACGGTCAGGACTTGTTCCCGTCCCAGGGGAACACTGCCGACTTGGCGTGCAGGGTCTATCTGACCGAGCGCGGCTTTGCGGGTGCGCCGACGGTGGGACAGCTTGAGCGCACGCTGCAGGAGCGCGAAGCGCTCGGCGGAGATCGGTCTTGATCCAGATCAGCGCCGCGGCGAGGCTGACGGCGGCTCGGTAGTTGCGGGCGAGTTTGTCCGAGCGCATCGCGATGCCGCGCCACTGCTTGAGACGGTTGAAGCAGCGTTCTACGACGTTGCGTCCCTTGTAGCGTTCCTTCTGCTTGTCGCCGAAAGCGATCGGCCGGCCCGGCTTCTTGCGGCGGTGCGCGATCTGGTCGTCCCGCTCGGGGATGGTCGCCGCGATCCTCCGGTCGCGGAGCCAGGCGCGGTTCGCCCTTGAGGGGTACCCCTTGTCGGCGAGCACCCGGTCGGGGCGGGTGCGGGGGCGGCCCTTCCCGTCGCGGGGAACGCGGATGTTCTCCAGCACCGCGCTCATCATCGTGGTGTCGTTGATGTTCCCGGCGGTGATCATCATGCTCAGCGGCCGGCCGCGGCCGTCGCAGACCAGGTGCAGTTTGGTCGTCAGCCCGCCGCGGGAGCGTCCGATCCCGTGATCAGGCGGCTCGGACCACGGATTCTTGTGATTCGGCACAGCCCCCTGTGTCCCGGGCGAGGGTCGCGCCGTGCTGATGCACGCGCGCGATCGTGGAGTCGATCGAGACGACCCAGTCGATTTCCCCAGCGGCGTCGGCCTGCTTCTGCACCTCGGTGAGCAGCTTCTGCCAGGTGCCGTCCCCGGCCCACCGGTTGAACCGCTTGTAGATCGAGTTCCACTTCCCGAACCGTTCCGGAACGTCACGCCACGGCGCACCGGTCCGGTACTTCCACGCCATCCCCTCGATAGCGAGCCGGTGATCCGTCCACGGCCGCGACCGACCGGTCACCGTCGGCATCAACGGCTCCATCACGGCCCACACCTCGTCAGAGATCTCCTGTCGCGTCACCGTTCAAGACTCACCCACCGAGGAGCGGAACCTCTTGATCAACACGCCCTAGCCAGATGGGCCGCGGGACGGTCTGCCGAGACCCCTACAGACCGAGCAGGCGACATGCACCCACCCGCCGCTCGACGTCATCGAGACTGTCGTATCGGAACCGGAGCCCCGAGCGGAGCATGCACACCTGGCACTGTTCCGGCAGCGCCTCGACGTCCGCGACGGGCTCTCGATCGTCCGCAGACCAGAGCCGGTACCCGTCCGCGATGGCCTCGAACTCGAACCAGTCGAGCAGGAACCGCTCCCCGCGCTGCACAAGGAGCCCAGCCCGTCAGCAGCAGTCGCAGGTGTCGACGTCGCGCTCACCGGTCAGCGCCGACACCGGCTGCTTACACGCGTCGCCGCGCCAGGCCTCCAACCCCTCCCGGACCGCGAAGACCACCACGACCAGCCCCGCCACCGGGTCAGCCCAAGTCCACCCGAACAGCGTGTTCAGCAGTAGGCCAACCAGGACCGCGGCGGACAGGTAGCTGCACACGAGGGTCTGCTTCGAGTCAGCGATAGCGGACGCGGAGCCGAGTTCCTTCCCGGTGCGCCGTTCCAGCAAGCTGAGGAACGGCATCACCGCGAGGCTCACCGCGGCGAGGACGATGCCAACGGTGCTGTGCTCTGGCTCGCGAAGCCCGGCGAAGGTGAGGCCGGCGTCGACGGTGACGTACAGCGCGAGGCCGAAGAACGACACCGCGATGACCTTCAACGCGGTGCGCTCGCGCGCTTCCGGGTCGCGGCCGGCGAACTGCCACGCGACCGCTGCAGCGGAGAGCACTTCCACGATGGAGTCGAGACCGAACCCGATCAGCGCTGTGGAGGACGCCACCGTGCCGGCGGCGATCGCGATCATGGCTTCGATCACGTTGTAGGTGATCGTCGCGGCGACGATCCACCGCACCCGTCGCTGCAACAGCGTCCGACGCGCGGCGGTCAGGGGCGCACCAAGCTGCATCGCGGCGCTCATGCGCCGGCTCCGCAGCACAGCGGGACGTCGCAGTCCTCGTCCGTACACTCGGCGCCGTCATCGACGGCGAGAACGACGTCGACCAGTGCGCCCAGCGCTCGCGTGAGGTGCGGGTCCGCGATCTCGTACCGGGTGCTGCGCCCCTCCGGGACGGCGACGACGATGCCGCAGCCGCGGAGACACGCAAGGTGGTTCGACACGTTCGTGCGGGTCAACTGCAGCTCGTCCGCCAGGCGTGCCGGGTAGCCGGGTTCGTCCAGCAGCCGAAGCAGGATCCGGGCTCGGGACGGATCGGCCAGGGCACGTCCGAGACGGGTCATCACGTCAAGCCGCGAAGCAATGGTCAGCATGCGGTGACTATACAGTCTCCAATGACGTGTAGCTGGTAGTTGTCGACTACAGAAACCGACGGACACGGCGTTGCCGTCTGCCTGCTCGCCATGCAAGGATATTCGCATGAGCGAATATTCGAACGTGGGACTGTCGGAGTTTGACGATGCTCACGTCGAGATTGCGGCCGAGATCTTCTCGATGCTCGCTGATCCCACCCGGATTCGCCTGATCCTGGCGTTGCGGGAGGACGAGTTGTCGGTGAACCATCTCGCGGCGACGGTCGACCGGTCGCAGGCGGCGGTGTCTCAACACCTGGCGAAGCTGCGGATGGCGCGGATGGTGACCACCCGGCAGGAGGGCAATCGCGTGTTCTACCGGCTGGCGAACGACCACGCGAACAAGCTCGTGCACGACGCCATCTTCCAAGCCGAGCACACGGTCGGCGACGTGGTGCGACACCACCACAGTGCGGAGCACGACGCATGAGCACCGGACATGACCACGCCGCGGACGCGCACGCGCACGCAGTGAATCGCAAGCGCCTCGCAATCGCGTTTTCGATCACGGCGACGATCCTTGTCGCGGAAGTGGTCGGCGCGATCCTGACCAACAGCCTCGCCTTGTTGGTCGATGCGGCACACATGCTCACCGACGCCGGCGGCCTCGCGACCGCGTTGATCGCAGCGAACCTCGCACGCCGACCGGCCACAGCGAAGCGCACGTGGGGGTTCGCTCGCGCGGAAGTGCTGTCTGCGACCGCGCAGGCTGCGGTGCTGCTGGCGGTGGGTCTGTTCGTGCTGATCGAGGGTGTTCAGCGGTTGTTCGCGCCGCCGGAGATCGCTTCGGCGGGGCTGCTGACGTTTGGTGTGATCGGCCTGGTCGGCAACATCGCGTCGATCCTGGTCCTGGTCAGCGGACGAAACGCGAACTTCAATCTTCGGGCGGCGTTCCTCGAGGTCGTCAATGACGCGCTCGGGTCCGTCGCGGTCATCGTCGCCGCGCTCGTCATCACGGTCACCGGATGGGGTGGCGCGGATGCGATTGCGGGGTTGCTGATTGGCGTTCTGATCCTTCCGCGGGCCTTCAAGCTGCTTCGTGAGACAGTGAGCGTGCTGCTTGAGACCACCCCGTCGGGTCTGGACCTCGACGCGGTGCGGCAGCACCTCCTGGAACGGGACCGCGTCGTGGATGTGCACGACTTGCACGCCAGCCAGATCGCGACCGGACTGCCCGTGCTGACGGCGCACGTCATCGTCGACCGCGACTCCTTCACAGACGGTTCACTGCCGGCGCTTCTGGATGAGCTGCAGACCTGTGTCGCCGAGCATTTCGAGGTCAGCGTCGAGCACTCGACATTCCAGCTCGAACCTGCCGGTCACACGCAGCACGAGCACACCCCACACACCTGATCGGACTCCATGCCCCGCACCGACCACCGCACCCAAACCCGCGCAGGCAGGTGGCTTCGGTGACCGCTCCCACAGCCCCTCAGCAGCTCAGCCGACAGGGTGCCAATACGGTGACGGTGCTGACCGTCGCCGTGCCCGTTGCCCTTGGCTGCGCGCTGCTCGGCCTGACGATGACCGGCGCGCTGAACGAGGAAACGCAGCTCGTCGACGCCGGCAGCCTCGTCCGTTGGGGCATGCCCGTCGCACGAGTCCTACATGACGCGATGGCGGCCGTCACTGTTGGGCTGTTGATCGTGGCCGCGTTCGCGTTGCCGGCCCGCCGCACCGACCACGGCGCTGTCTCCAGCGTCCAACACCGTGCTGCCCGGTGGGCGGCAACATCGGGAGCAGTCTGGTTCCTCGCCGCTGTCGCGGGCATCGTGTTCACCGGCGCGAACACAATTGGCGCTCCCATCGGCAGCGCCGTGTTCAACCGGATCTTCCCGGAGTTCTTGTTCCGCCTGGAGGCAGGCCAGGTGTACCTGGTGTCCGCCATCGCGGCGCTGATTGCAACAGTCCTCGCCGCCTTCGCGACTCGCGTAACGACCCTCGCTGTCGCGACCGTTGCTGCGCTCTTCGCGCTGCTGCCACTATCTCTCTCCGGTCACGCCGCGGGTTCCCTGGAACACGCCAACGCCGTGAACTCCCTGGCGATTCACCTCGTCGGGGTGTGCGTATGGGTCGGGGGGCTCGTCGCGGTGCTGCTGCTGCGGACCCGCACCAAGGGTGCCACCGGCCGGGTCATCGCCCGCTACTCGGCCCTTGCCGGGTGGGCGTTCGGCGCGGTCGCGTTCTCCGGCGTTGTGAACGCTTCGCTCCGTCTCACCGGCCCGCTGGACCTGGTCACCACCTCCTACGGGTGGCTGATTACCGTGAAAGCTGGAGCTCTGGTGCTCCTCGGCGTTGCTGGTGCGGTCCAACGACGAAAAATCGTCCCGGGGCTGCTGCGCGAGCCCACGAACCGACGGCTGTTCGTCCGGTTCGCGTTAGCGGAAATCGTGTTCATGGCGATCGCCATCGGCGCATCCGTGGCCGTATCTCGCAGCCAGCCGCCGATCCCACAGGCCCCTACAGTTGGCGCGGACACGCGCGACGGGCTGATCGGGTACACGTACCCGGATCCGCAGACGCTTCAACGGTTTCTCACCGCATGGCACTGGGACTGGGTGTGGACCGCCCTCGCCGTGACCGGGATCGTCTGGTATCTCCTGGCCGTCCGGAAACTACGGCAGCGCGGCGATCGGTGGCCGATCGGTCGCACGATCAGCTGGGTGCTCGGCTGCGCGGTGTTCATCTGGACGATGAACGGCGGCCCCGCCGTGTACGGCATGATCCACTTCTCCAGCCACATGATCCAGCACATGCTGCTGATGATGTTCGTCCCGTTGCCGCTGGTCCTTGGCGGTCCAGTTCTCCTTGCCCTCCGGACCCTGCCGATCCGCAACGACGGCTCCCGTGGCGCCCGCGAGTGGCTGCTGCTGTTCGTGCACTCGAAGTGGATGCAGTTCCTCGCCCAACCCGCCGTCGCCGGTGTCATCTTCGCCGGCTCGCTGGTCGCGTTCTACTTCACAGGTGCGTTCCAAGCGTCGATGCAGTCCCATGAATGGCACGTCGCGATGGTGCTGCACTTCGTGCTCAGCGGGTACCTGTTCTTCTGGGTCTTCGTCGGAATCGACCCCGGCCCCCGCCGGCCGCCGTACCCGATCCTGATCATCGCGTTGCTGGCGACGCTGGCGTTCCACGCGTTCTTCGGCGTCGCGGTGATGAGCAGCGCAACCGTGTACGCGCTCGACTGGTTCCGTGCTCTCGGACAGACCGACACCGCAGCGCTCCTGGCGGACCAACGCACCGGCGGCGGGATCGCCTGGGGAGCGGGTGAGTTGCCGATGGTGTTCGTCGCGCTCCTCGTCGTCCGGAACTGGCGACGCTCGGAAGAGCGCACCGCGAAACGCCTCGACCGGCAAGCTGACCGGGACGGCGACGCAGACCTGACCGCCTACAACGACCGGCTCGCCGCCCTCAACGACCGTGACTAGCCCAACAGCAGCACGACCCGCCACTGGCGCCGGTTTGCAGTGCTCTCCCATCCGGATCCCCGACAATCAGCGCGGCGGCAACACGCCACCATCCAGTCTGTGCGGCGCGAACGCGTCCTGCACACTGGATGAAGCCGCGCACGGCCCCCACATGATCATGACGACACTTCGCCACGACCTCCCGCTCCGGCTGCTTCGAGCAGTCACCGCGGTCGTTGCTGCCGTCTTGCTGCTGCTGGGTGCGCTAACACTGCAGAACCTCGCCAGCCACACCGACGAAGCAATCCCGACGCTCACCGGCGCCGTCGCATCTGCCCTCGACACAGCCGAAGTCGACCCGGCGGCGACGCATGTGGATGCGGAGCATGGTGCCGCGAGCATCTTCTGCGCCCTGCTCGGGTTGGCGGCGATGGTCGTTGGCGCGGTCGCCGCGCTGGCAGCGATCACCTCGCCGCGGCGGTCGCTGTTCACCCTGTCGCAGATGCTCGCCCGTGTGGCCATGGTGCCGCGGCGTATGGCAGCACCATCAGCGGTATCGCTGACGGTGCTCTCGATCGCGCGCGTCTGATCACTCTTCCAGACGACCCTGCGCTGCGGGGCCGTCAGTTGCGTCCTGCCCGCACCTCACCGGAAGACCTTTCGACGCGTGAATACTCCCGCACCCACCCCTGCCAACTCCGAACGTCCCTTGGCTCCACTGACCCGCCGTGAAGCCCTTGCCGCTGAGCGCCTCGAAACCCGTTCGCGCCCCGTCACCCGCAGACGGGTGACTGCAGGAACCGGTGGTCGCAGCACCCCTCGCCGGACTGTGACGCCGCCGGCTCCAGTCGCAACGTCCGCTGGTCGGGCGCGTCCCGTCCCGTCAGCTGCAGCCGCGACGGCGGCAGCGGCAGCGGTGGTGCTATTCGCGTCCGCAGCCCTCCCGGGCCCGACTGCGGTCGCGGCCACACCCGGGATGCCACTAGCAACTGCGGCGCCCGCGCAGACACTGACCGTCGCAGCCGCAGCACTCGACCCGAACCTCACCCGCGACAGCTTCACGGTCTCCGCCCCTGCACCGGCCCCCGCGACGTCGGCAGGCTCGTCAGGAATACCGGCAGTGGGGGCGTCGACCGGCGGTGGGGACGTGCAGTGGCCGTTCCCCGGCCCGGTGCCGATGAGCTCCGGGTTCGGGTACCGGATCGCCCCATGCGCAACCTGCTCAAGCGCCCACCAGGGGCTGGATTTGACGCCTGGTATGGGGACGCCGATCGGTGCCGTCGCTGCCGGCACCGTGCGCGTCGCCGGCCGACATTCGGAATTCGGCCAGTACGCGATCATCGACCACCGCATCAACGGTCGACTGGTTTCCACCCTCTACGCACACATGATCGTCGGCTCCTCGCCGCTGCGGGTCGGGCAGACCGTGGCCGCAGGCGACCGGGTCGGTCTCGTCGGTTCCTCCGGCCGGAGCACCGGCGCGCACCTGCACCTCGAAGTGCACCAGGACGGCACCACGCCCATCAATCCGGACACGTGGCTTCGCGCCAACGCTGGCCGTGTCTTCTAGGAAAGGTTCCCCGTGCGTCTTCGCGCTCTGATCGCCACCGCAGTTCCCGTTGCGGTCCTCGCCGCTGTCCTCGTCACCGCAACCCCAGCCGCAGCCCACGACGCCCTCGCGTCCGCCAACCCAGCCGCCGACAGTACTGTCGCCGGGGACCTCGACCAGATCACCCTGACGTACTCAGAGCCGCCGCTCGCAGCGCTGGAGAGCGGCATCATCATCAGCGTCGTCGACCCGGACGATGAAGAAGTCACCACCGGCCAGATCACCGTGGACGGCAGCACCCTCACCAAGCCGATCACCATCACCACGCCCGGTTCCTACACCGTCACCTGGCGGAGCGTGTCTGTCGACGGTCACCCCATCTCCGGCAGCTACCAGTTCACCTCCACCGGCAGCACACCCTCCCCCACCCCATCCGCGTCAACCCCGCAGGAGACCCCCACTCCGACAGCTGCAGCGTCATCCGCGGCGACTCCTGCCGCCTCCGGCGCGGAATCGGCCCCGAGTAACAGCGCCGGAATCTGGGTCCTTGCCGGCCTGACCGCCCTCTTCATCGTGGCAATCGTCGGGATTCTTCTCCTCACT
The DNA here is from genome assembly GCF_045370965.1 of Curtobacterium sp. 179-B 9B NHS. Classification (NCBI taxonomy): domain Bacteria; kingdom Bacillati; phylum Actinomycetota; class Actinomycetes; order Micrococcales; family Microbacteriaceae; genus Curtobacterium; species Curtobacterium sp. 179-B 9B NHS. The sequence continues at coordinate 44,158 of NZ_JBIQDQ010000003.1, read as the reverse complement.
CGCCGCCGCCCGAAGGCACCCGAGTGATGCGCCGGCATGTCCTCGCCGCCGTGACTGCCCTCACTGTCGCCGTCGCCAGCTTTGTCATAGCCGTCCCCGCCGCCGCGGCGACCGCGCCGACATGGGCTGATGTGCTCGAGGCGCGGAAGAGTGAAGCGGCCGCGGAATCGAAAGCCGCGGAGATCACTGCCCTGGTGCAGCAGCTCGAAACCGCGACCGCCGCAGCGAAGCAGACTGCAGCAGCCCGCGGCAAGGAGCTGCAAACTGCGCAAGATGCAGCGGACACCGCAACCGGCAAGTACGACACCCTCACCAAGCAAGCCAGCACCGCCCGTTCAGAAGCAGCAGGCGCTGAGGAGCAGATCGCGGCGTGGTCGGCGTACCTGTCCCGGTCGGCCGGGCGTGACCTGACCGCATCGATCACCGCGGATAGTGACACCCTCCTCGAGCGGCTCGGCACCGCGTCAAAGGTGACCGACACCATGAACGCTGCGCTCGAGGACGCGGCAACCCGCGCCGGAACCGCGGAGGCGTTAACCAAGCAAGCAGCCGCCGCCCGCCGCGAACGGGACCGGTTGCAGCAGAAGGCAGCTGACACCTTCGCTGCCGCTACGGCAGCCGCCACAGAGGCTGCCGAGGCCGAGACGGCGCAACGATCCCGGAAGCAGGAACTCACCGACCAGCTTGCAGTCCTGCGGGACCACACGCTCAACACCGAGTCGGCGTACGCAGAAGCGGAACGGCGCCGCGTCGCAGCAGCCCGAGCGGAAGCTGCCCGGATCGCCGCAGCAGCAGCTGCGGCCCGCGCAGCACAGACCCCACCAAGCACTGCAGACTCAGCGGCTGCACCAGGCGGGAACCCAGGGGCCGCGTCGTCGTCCGGATGGACGAAACCGATCCGGTCGTACTCGTCGTACCAGGCCTACGGCAACCGCCTCCACCCAATTCTCAACTACTACCGGCTGCACGCCGGCGACGATTTCGGAGCCGCGTGCGGCACCGGCCTCTACGCCGTCGCTGCCGGCACCGTCACCTACGCGGGCCCCTATGGCGACTACGGCAACCTCATCACCATCGACCACGGCGGCGGCGTCACCAGCAACTACGCGCACATGTTCTCCTCGGGGGTGCTCGTGCGAGCTGGCCAGAAAGTCAGCGCCGGCCAGACCGTCGCCGCAGTCGGTAACGCCGGCCTGTCCACCGGCTGTCACCTCCACTTCGAGATCCGTCAGAACGGCACCCCCGTCCCCCCGACACCGTTCCTCAACGCGCGCGGCGCGTGATTGAAAGGCCAGCACATGACCAAAAGCGCCCGCATCGGCATCATCTCCGGCGTCATCGCCGGAGCGCTCGTCATCATCCTCATCGCCGTGTTCGTCATCCGGGCGAACATCGAAAACACCCGTGCTGGTACTCCAGCCAGCACGGCAGCGGCCACAGCTGAAGCGCTCACGCCGACGCACGTACTCGGCGAGGAAGGCGACGGAGCGATCACCGTCGTTGAGTTCCTCGACTTCGAATGCGAAGCGTGCGGTGCGTTCTACCCCTACGTCGAACAGCTCCGGAAGGACTACGCCGGCAAGATCACGTTCGGGTTCCGCTACTTCCCGCTCCCCGGACACGGCAACTCCCGCACCTCCGCAAGCGCAGTCGAAGCAGCAGCTCGCCAGAACCAGCTCGAGCCGATGTACCAGCGGATGTACGAGACGCAAGCCGAGTGGGGTGAGCGGGGCACCGACTCCCAGGCCGACCGGTTCCGCGGCTACGCCGAAGACCTCGGCCTCGACATGCGACAGTACGACCGCGACGTCGACAGCTCCAGCGTGCAGAAGCTCATCCAGGACGACGTCAACCTCGGCACCCAGCTCGGTGTGAGCAGCACCCCGACGTTCTTCATCAACGGCAAACCGGTCACGCTGCAGTCGTACACCGACCTGCAGGACGCCGTCGACGCAGCACTCGAGGAAGCCCAATGAGGCCCCGGCAAACCCGGATCATCGTGGCAACCGTTGTGCTCGCCGTCAGCAGCGCGCTCGTGCTCACCGGCTGCTCCTCCAACAGCGACACCAACACCGGTCTGAGCGCGCAATACCGTGACGGCGGCACGAAAAACTACGTCTCCGGGGACGGCACTGTCACCCAAGTGCCCACTGCGAACCGGAAAACCGTCATCGACTTCGACGAGGTCTCCTCGGACGGAGAACCGATGCGCTCCGCCGACCTTCAGGGCAAGGTCGTCGTGCTCAACTTCTGGTACGCCGCATGCCCGCCGTGCCGCGCGGAAGCGAAGCACCTCAATACCGTCTGGGATCGCTACCAGGACCAGAACGTGCAAATGATCGGCGTGAACGTCCGCGACGCGAAGGGCACAGCGGACGCCTTCGAACGGCGCTTCAACATCCCCTACCCCAGCGTGCTCGACAATGATCAGGCCCGGATGCAGTTGGCGCTCTCCGGTGAAGTAGCCCCGAACGCTGTCCCCACCACCATCGTGCTCGACACCAAGGGTCGCGTCGCCGCTCGCATCGTCGGCGCGATCGATGGACCCGGCACCTTGTCCACACTCATCGACGACGAGCTGCGCCGATGACGCAGCCCGCACCCGTCGGCGCTGACCGACAACGATCACGCTGGCGATCCCGGCGCACACTCATCGCGGTCATCGTCACCGGTACCGCCATCGCGGTCCTCGACCAGATCAGTAAGCAGTGGGCCCTCTGGCACCTCGACCCGCACCGGACGATCCCCCTCGTCGGAGAGCTGCTCGGCCTGCGGCTGGCCTTCAACACCGGGGCAGCGTTCTCCCTCGGTAGCGACACGACCTGGATCCTGTCGCTGGCCTCGACCGTTGTCGTCATCGGACTCCTCACCCGAACCGTCCTCGGCATCCCGCCGAAATACACCGCAGGAGTCGGCGTGCTGCTCGGCGGCGCCGTCGGCAACCTGTTAGACCGGCTCGCCCGCGGCGACCAATTCGGCAGCGGCGTCGTCGTCGACATGATCAACTACGCCAATCTGGCCATCGGCAACATCGCCGATATCGCCATCGCGGTCGGCGTCGGCCTCCTCGCCCTCACCTACGCACGCACCTCGCCGTCCAAACGCCGCCACCGCGGAGCTACCACCGCCACCACCAACGCGGCGACCTCGACGTCAGAGAAGCTGCGATGACCTCGCTCGACGCAGCCTGCCCACGTGAGGAGCTGGAACGATGAACTGGCAGGAAGCCGTCTTCAGCGGGCAGATGATTGCAGCGATCCCGATCGCGCTCTTCGCCGGCCTGATCTCCTTCGCATCCCCGTGCGTGCTGCCACTCGTGCCGGGCTACCTCGGCTACGTCACCGGATCCGTCGCCGCATCCACGACCAGACGCACCATCATCGGCGCGCTGCTGTTCGTCACCGGATTCGGCATAGTGTTCATCGCCTACGGTGCACTGTTCGGCGCCCTCGGTACTTGGCTCGTGCAATGGCAGGACCTCATCATCAGGCTCCTCGGCGTCATCGTCATCGTGATGGGAGCAGCCTTCATCGGGTTACTGCGCCCACTGCAGCGCACCGTCCGGACGTCCTGGCGGCCACCCACGGGACTCACCAGCGCACCGCTCCTCGGCGCGACCTTCGGTCTCGGCTGGACCCCGTGCTTCGGCCCCACCCTCGCCACCATCACCGCACTCAGCCTCGACGCGGGCACCGCGGGCCGGGGCGCACTCCTCGGCCTGGCCTACTGCCTCGGCCTCGGGATCCCGTTCGTCCTCATCGCAGCCGGACTGGGCTGGGCGAAGAACACCGTCCGGTTCCTACGCACCCACATCCGCGCGGTCAACATCATCGGCGGCGCGATCCTCATCCTCACCGGCGCGGCCATGGTCACCGGCGTATGGACACGCATCATGTACGCCATGCAAGCCCTCATCTCCGGAACCACGATGCCGATCTGAGACCAAGCCACGACGACCCAGTTCCCCCCGCTGAGTCGCCGACTCAACGCGATCAGCCGTCACCACCGCAGACGAGGAAACGATGCAACCGCCACTCACCGACAGCGTTCACCGAGAACGAGCTCGACGGAGCTGCCCGGTTGAACAGCAGGAGCGACTGTAACGATGCCCCGTCTCGATTCGAACGTCCTCTGGTCCTGGGCGACGGGACCGCTGTCGCCCGTAGCGGTCGTCGCTGTTCTCCTAGCGACGACCTACCTCGTCCTGTACGTCAACGCCCGGCGCGGACCGCGTGCCCCAGCTCTCGGTCGGGCCGTGGTGTTCATCCTCGGGTGCGCGGTCATGTTCACAGCGACGACAACCGGCCTCCAGACCTACAGCCGCGAGCTGCTCTCAGCGTTCATGTTCCAGCAGCTGACTCTGCTGCTGATCGTCCCGCCGCTGCTGATTCTCGGTTCCCCGGGAACGGTGCTCCTGCGAGGCATGCCGCGTCGCGGATTCGGCCGCCGTGTGCTCAGGCTGGCGGTCGGCGTTCTCCGATCCTCGTTCGCCCGGCTGATCCTGCATCCGCTGGCAGTCGTGCCGCTGCTCGTCGTGCCCCTCTTCGGGCTCTACCTCACCGGGGCAGCGGATGCGCTTCTCTCCACGGAAGCAGGTCGAATCGCGCTCCAACTGACGTTCGTGGCTCTTGGCACAGTGATCATGCTGCCGCTCGCAACCGTTGACCCACTTCCCCGGCGCACGTCGTACGTCATCCGCATCGTCGATGCGTTCGTCGAGATGCAGATCCATGCCGCATTCGGGCTCACCCTGATGTTCAGCAGCGCACCCCTTGTGGCGACATTCGCCTCGCCGAGCGCCGAGTTCGAGACCACCGCACTTCGCGATCAGCAACTCGCCGGAGGTCTGGTCTGGACGTACGGCGAGCTACCGGTCGCCATCATCCTGCTCGCCAGCATCATCCGTTGGCAGCGACAGGACTCCCGAAAAGCCGCTCGCGCCACTCGCGAAGCCGACCGGCATGGAGACACTGAGCTCGACAACTACAACGCCTACCTCCAAGGCCTCCGACAAGGCAGTGGGCGCTGACTCGCATTGTTATACGAGGGCGCCCCCTCCACCCGTCTTAATAGCCGATGGCTGGTTGGACACCGCTGGGGCTAGGTGCTACAGCGTGCGTCCGGCGTTGGCGGTGAGCCACGGGATCGGGTCGATGGGTGTGGTGCCGCCAGGCATGACCTGCAGGTGCAGGTGCGCACCGGTGCTCGCGCCGGTGTTGCCGACGAGGCCAACGAGTTGCCCGACGGCGACGGTGTCGCCTGGGCGAAGCGGCGAGGAGCCGAATATCATGTGCGCGTACAGGGTGGACACGAGGCGACCGTCGATCTGGTGGTCGATGATGACGTACTGCCCGTACTCGGGGTGCGTTGTCGACACTCGGACAGTGCCGGCAGCGACAGCTCCGATGGGGGTGCCGGCGCCGGGGGTGAGGTCCGCGCCCTGGTGAATCGACGAGCAGGTCGCGCATGGGGCGCTTCGCGGACCGAACGGTGAGCTGACGGTGATAGTTCCGGCGACAGGCCATCGGATGTCGCCGATTCCGGTGTTCACGATCGTGCCGCCCGTGGTCGTGGGAACGCTCTGTTTCGTCGAGGCCGGTGTGGCCCCCGTTGGCGCGGCCTGCGAGGCGGGTGCGGTCTTGGTGATCACGGGCTTCGGGGCCGGCTTGGTGATCGTGTACCCATCGCGGTCGACCGTGAGGGCCAGCCCGGACGCGGTGAAGCTCTGCCCGGCGGCGGCAGGAGCGACACTGGACACGACTGCGGCGGAGCCGGTCGTCGCCTGCGCGGGCAGCGCCGCGGCAGCGGTGAACAGCGCCATCGCGGCCGCGGCACCAGTGATCGGGACCGCGGCGAGAACGCGTGACCGCAGTGAGCGGACCGGTGTTGCGGGTGCAGCCGCGACGGTCGGTAGCGGCCGCAGCGCCGGCTGGGCAGCGGCAGTGATCGTCGCGGTTCGGGTGCGGCTGGCGGTCGGGGCTGAGGCGGAGCGTTCGGCGGCGAGGGCTTCGCGGCGCGTCCGGGGTGCGGGAATGGCGGGGGTCAGGGGATGCTGCTGAGGCACGGGCAGGCTCCAAGAGTGGTGGTGGCCGGCAGGCCGAAACGGGAGGGGTGACCCGAACGCAAGTCGAGCAGGGAGGAGAGGGCGGGCCGGTCGTGGGCCGCGGCAGGAAAGGGGGGAGCCCGCCGCGACCCACGCCGGGGCTTTAGAGGGACGCGAGCATGTCCTGCATCTGGGTGATCTGCTCGGTCTGGCTGGACACGATCGACTTCGCCATCGCGACGGCGTCGGTGTTCTTGCCCTTGTCGACTTCGGTCTTGGCCATGTCGACGGCGCCCTTGTGGTGCTGGATCATCTGCTCGAGGTAGAGCTTCCCGGCGTCCTTCGCGGACGCCTTGTCGAGGTCGGTCATGTCGGAGTCGGACATCATCCCGGACATGGAGTGCCCCATCCCGGAGTGCTCCGACTCGACCGGCTCGCCCCAACCCTTGAGCCAACCGGTGAGCTGGTTGATCTCCGGGGACTGCTCGGCCTTGATCTGCTTCGCGAGTCCAGCGACGTCGGTATCGACGCCCGAGCCCTTGGCGAGGAGCATGTCGCTCATCTCGACGGCCTGCTTGTGGTGCGGCAGCATCATCTGCGCGAACATCACGTCCTGGTCGTTGTGCGCCGACGCCGCCGACGTCGACGAGGACGACGAGCCCGCGTCGGAGCCGCTATTGCTGGTGGAGCAGCCTGCGAGGGTGAGGCCGAGGGTCAGCGCGGCAGCGATCGCGAGCGTGCGCGTGGTGGTGGTGTGCATGATCTTCCGTTCCCGTGAATGCGTCAGGCGTTCCGGGCAGGCGGACGCCTCCCGGTTCTGGGCATGCGGAGGCCACCCATCGGGGGTGGGATCCCGCTGGGGGCGGATCAGATGCGGATGATCTGCAACGCCGTCAGTGATGGCGGTTTCGGTGCCGCGATGCGGCGCGGCAGCCGGTCAGCCAGCGCGAGAAGCCGCGCGAGCAGGTAGAGGATGCCGCCGGTCCGTGCGCGCAGCAGCGCCCACGTGAACAGGGCGATCGTCAGCGCGCACGCCATCCCCATCAGCGAGCACATCAGCGCACACAGGCCGCTGTCGCAGCCCGCATCGGTGAGGACGGTCATCACCGCAGTCGCAGGAGCCGCGTGCTCGGTGTGGCCGGCGGCGACGTGGCTGTGCTCGGCGGTGGCTGCGGGAGCAGCCATCGGGTGCTCGTGGCCGGCGGTGTGCCCGGCCATCGTGTGCATCAGGACCGTGAACCCGACCAGCAGCAGCAACGCCAGCGTCGCCGTGGCCTGCAACAGCAGCCGGCGACGCGGGGAGGTGGCGGTGGTGAGCATCAGTCTTTCGAGCAGACGGGTCGGAGGAGCGCTTCTATGGTGCGGTACCCCGAACGGCGGCGGCAACCTGGTGTCCGGATTCACACCGAACCCGCCGCGACCGGCCGAACCGGGAACATCGCGTGGAGTTTCGCGTTACAGCGCATGGTACCCCCTAGGGGTATATGTGAACTGTTGGCGTCGACCGCGCCAGATCGGAGCAGCATGGACACGCACGAGCACCATCAGATGAGCGGAGACGAGCACGCCGGCCACAGCGGCGGGCACGGGGCGACGACGTGGTCGATGGCTGCGCAAGCGACGCTGCACTGCCTCACCGGCTGCGCGATCGGTGAGGTCCTCGGCATGGTCATCGGCACCGCTGCCGGCTTCCACAACGCCGGCACGATCGTCCTGTCAATCGTCCTCGCGTTCATCTTCGGCTACGCCCTCACCATGCGCGGCGTCATCAAGTCGGGTCTGAGCCTCGGCGCTGCGTTCAAGGTCGCTCTCGCCGCGGACACCGTGTCGATCGCGGTCATGGAGCTGATCGACAACACCGTCATCGTTGCGATCCCCGGCGCGATGGACGCGCAGCTCAGCGACTGGCTGTTCTGGACGGCGCTGCTGTTCTCCCTCGCGATCGCATTCGTGATCACCACGCCCGTGAACCGGTGGATGATCAGCCGCGGCCTCGGCCACGCCGTCGTCCACGGCCACCACTGACCGGTCCGCTAGTCAACTCGATCGCGGCGCGCGGTCAGGCGTGTGAGTGTTCGTGTGCGGGGTGGTCGTGGCCGCCGTCGTCGGGTGCGCCCTTCATCATCCGTAGCATCGACCAGGAGCCGCTGCGGATGAACACGGCCAGCAGGAACGACGCGATCAGCAGGAACACGATGTTGAGCCAGGTGGTGTAGTTCCAGCTGATAGAGGTCGCCACGATGCTCAGATGCCGGTTCGTAGGGATCAGGCCCAGCGGGGTGAACAGCAGTTCGACGGCGTAGCCGGCGAGGACCATCGCCCCGTAGAAGATCCCGGTGATCCGGAGGGCTGCCTTCCAGCCGTAGTACTTCCGGTAGATGACGATGATCGGGATGATGATCAGGTCCGCGAAGATGAAGCTGACCACCCCGCCGAAGCTGATCCCACCGTTCCACAACACCGCCGCGAGGGGCACGTTCCCCACGGAGCAGACGAAGCTCACCATCGCCAGCACCGGCCCGATGATCGGGTCGATGATGAACGCCAACGTCGGATGTCCCTCGAAGAAGACCGCCTGCAGCCAAGCCTTCGGCACCCAGGCATCGAACGCGCCGGCGATGAGCAGACCGATGATGATGTCGCGGAGCACGGACGCCCAGTCCATCACGAAGTACTGCGACACGCTCGTCAGCCCAGGCTTCGAGAACAACCGTCGCCAGAACCCCTGATCGCCCGGCACCGACATGTCCATCGCCGCGTGCCCCTCCATCGACCCAGCGAGCCCCTTGTCGGCCTGCTCACGGGCGGCGTCGAGGATCCTGCCGCGCATCCAGAGCCGGAAGCCGAGGGCGATGAGGATGATCATGATCGGCCCGCCGACAAACTCCGCGACCGTGAACTGCCACCCCATCACGAACGCCAGGATCAGCCCGAGCTCGACAACGAGGTTCGTCGACGCAACCTCGAACGCCATCGCGGCGCTCAGGCTCGCACCCTTCCGGAACAGGGCCCGCGCGAGCGCGACCGCGGCGTAGGAGCACGACGATGACAGGGCGCCAAGCCCGGTCGCGACACTGATCGCGCGTGGCGAGTCGTCGCGCATCAGCTTGGTGATCTGATCCGTACGGACGATCGCCTGGATGATGCCGGACAGGGTGAAGCCGAGCACGAGGGGCCAGAGGATCTCCCACCCCATCGAGCCAGCAGCCGCCAGCGCATCACCAACTCCTCGCAGCACGAACACGGGACCCTCCTTCGTCGGAATTCAACCTTGCTCCGCTGCAACGATCTCGGTATTGGCGCGAACGTGTGAAAGCACGCACGCGCAAGGCAGACGATGTCTCACTAGACGATCCCCAACCGGACACTTGGGCCCTCGGAGGCGGTCCGCGTCGGCTGTGAGCAGCTCCGCTCAGTGTCGCCCTTCAAGCTTCTTTCCCTGTCGTCCCGCGTCACGAAGCGGACCGGTTCTCGAGGTGCGGAAGATCGTCGGTGCGGGCATGGGGTGGTGGGTGCATACTGGTGGTGTCTTCGGACCCGGCAGTGGGGCTTGCCGGACCCAACCTCGACACTCGTCGACAACAGTCCCTATCTCAGCTGGTCGCGCTTCTGCACGCCTGAGGTAGGGAGATGTCATGGTCGAATCGAACACTGCCGGTGTTGTCGTCGTCGGTGTGCAGTCCGGGCAGGCGCACGACGTCGTCGGTGTCGCGGCTGCCGTCGCTGAACGCTTCAGCGCCCCGATGGTGTGTGTGGTCGTCGATCCGGCGCTGCTGTCAGCGGGGATGCGTGCGGACGGGTCGGAGATCATCGAACCGATCGACCCGGACACGGCGGACAGCGACCCGCAGCAGCTTCCCGACGATGACGTGCGGGTCATTCACGGTCTTGCTGCGGCGCGGTCAGTGGGCGTCGAGATTCTCTCCCGGGTCGGAGATCCGAGTCACGCACTCGCTGCGGTGGCTGAGGAACGTGACGCGGTGATGATCGTCGTCGGATCCCAGGCTGGCCGACGCCGGATGGCGGAACTGCTCACCGGGTCCGTCGCCGCGCATCTGACGCATCAGCAGCACCGGCCGGTGCTGGTCGTCCCGCACGACCCGGTCGGCGCCACCGTCCTCCTCCCGTCGGAAGCCCCGTGACTGGCACGCTGACGCTCCTGCGGCATGGGGAGAGCACCGCGAACGAAGCCGGCACCTTCACCGGGCTCCTCGACGTCCCGCTCACGCCCCACGGACGACGGCAAGCGTCCGCAGCCGGATGGCTCCTCCGGTCGAACCACATCACGCCGGACGTCGTGGTCACCTCCACACTGCGCCGTGCCGTCCGCACCGCCGAACTGGTCTGCGACGCCCTCGGGACACAGCTGCCCACAGAAGCGGTGTGGCAGCTCAACGAACGCAACTACGGCGCCCTGACCGGGATGACGAAGACCGACGCCCGCTACAGGCTCGGTGACGACGAGTACATGCGGCTCCGCAGGTCCCGTACCGGCACACCGCCACCGATGTCGCTGCAGCTATGGGAGGAACTGCGGTCGAGCTCCGCGCTGCACGGCCTGCCCGACGGCGCCCTCCGACGCACCGAGGCACTCTCGGACGTCATCGAGCGGGTCCGCCCCATCCTGCAGGAACGACTCCTGCCGAGGCTGCGGGCCGTGCGGAGCGTCCTCGTCGTCGCGCACGGGAACTCGCTCCGTGCGTTTTGCGCATGCATCGACGACCTCACCGACCCGGAGCTCGAGCAGCTCAACCTGCCGACCGGGCAACCCGTGCAGTACCACCTCGCCCCGACGGGTGCTCTCGTCCCTCGGGGTGGGGCGTTCCTCGATCCGGTAGCAGCACAGCACGCCGCGGCGCTGATCGCGGCAGAAGGCGGAACATGACCACCCGAACGGACACCCCGATGCCCGACGACCAGCTCCCTCCCGACCCCGACGTCGACGTCTCCGACCCGGCAACGACCATGCGGCCGGTGCATCTGCGGTGGCGGTACGTCGGCCTCGTCGCCATCGGTGGGGCAGCCGGTACTGCCCTCCGCGACGTCATCAGTAGCCTGCTCCCCGCCCAAGGCGGGGCGAGTTGGTCGATCTTCTGGATCAACATCACCGGAGCGCTGGCCCTCGGTGTGCTGTTGGAAGCGCTCGCGCACCGCGGGCCCGACGCCGGCCGCCGACGCGTGCTGCGGCTGCTCCTCGGCACCGGGGTCCTCGGCGGGTTCACCACCTACAGCACCCTCGCCGAGTCCACCGCCGCCCTGTTCCTCGACGGGCACGGCCTCGCCGGCACCGGCTACGCACTCCTAACCGTCCTGTCCGGCGCGATCGCGACCGCGGTCGGTCTCGTCGTCGCCGGCTGGTTCCGACCCCGCACGGAGGAAGCATGAGCCCGCTCCTGGTCCTCGCCGTCGCCCTCGGCGGCGGTGCCGGCGCTGCCGGCCGGTTCCTCCTCGACGGGCTCATCAACACCGGCCGAGAGTTCCGGCTCCCTGTCGGCACGTTGACGATCAACATCACCGGGTCGCTGCTGCTGGGGATCACCGTCGGCGCCGCCACCCACCTCGGCGCGGTGCCGGTCGCCGTCCTCGGCACCGGGGTGATGGGCGGCTACACCACGTTCAGCACCGCCAGCTTCGAAACCGTCCGCCTCGCCCGCAGCGGACGGATCACCGCCGCCGCAGTCAACGGGCTCGGGATGCTCGTCGTCTCCGTCGCCGCCGCGACCGCCGGCATCCTCCTCGGCGGCACCCTGTGACCACCCCGCCCACGGACCACACACCCGCTCCAGAACCGGAGGCATCCATGCTGTTCGACGTCACGATCGAGATTCCCCGCGGCAGCGGCAACAAGTACGAAGTCGACCACACCACCGGCCGGATCCGGCTCGACCGGGCGGTGTTCACCAGCATGGTGTTCCCCCAGGACTACGGCTCCATCGACAACACCCTCGGCGATGACGGCGACCCCCTCGACGCCCTCGTGCTCCTACCCCGTCCCACGTTCCCCGGCGTCGTCATAACGGTCCGCCCGGTCGGGATGCTGCGCATGGTCGACGAGAACGGCGGCGACGACAAGATCCTCACCGTCCCCGCCAACGACGACCGCTTCGCGCAGCTGCAGGACATCACCGACGTGCCGGAACACACGCTGGCGGAGATCGAGCACTTCTTCGCCCACTACAAGGAGATCGAGCACGGCAAGCACGTCACCACCAATGGGTGGGCCGACCGGGCCGCTGCCGAAGCCATCATCCGCACCGCACAGGACGCCCACACCCGACACCCGTGACCCACGGGTCCACAGACTGCCGCGGGGAGGCACTGGCGCCGAGTGATCGCCAGCAGGTCGTCCCTCCGCCTCCCCGCGGCTTCCCGCAACCACCCGCCAGCTCGACGCATGACCCGAACCGAAGGAGCGTCACCATGAACGACTACATCAGCGGCATCCACCACCACGGAGCCCATCAGGGCGAGTACGTCACCCACCACGACCACCCCGTCACCATCGACGCCGTCCACGGCGCCCGCATCCTCGACTCCCGCGGCTACCCGACTGTCCGCGTCTCCCTTGAGCTCGACGACGGCCGCACCGTCACCGGCGACGCCCCTGCCGGCGCATCCACCGGCGCCCACGAAGCCGTCGAGCTCCGTGACGGCGGGACCGCGTTCGGCGGCCGCGACGTCACCCAGGCGCTCCACCTGATCGACACCGACATCTCAGGGCTCCTCACCGGCCGCTCGTGGACGGCGATCGGGCAGATCGACGCCGCCCTCGCCGAACTCGACGGCACCACCGGGTACCGCCGGCTCGGCGCGAACAGCGTCGTCGCGGCCTCCATCGCCGCCTCCCGGGCCCTCGCCCACGCCGCGGACCTCCCGCTCTGGCAGTGGATCGCCGCGATCACCGGGTCGACGCCGCGCCTACCGGTCCCGCACTTCAACGTCCTCAACGGCGGCGCCCACGCAGCGAACAAGCTGGACTTCCAGGAGTTCATGATCGCCCCCGTCAACGCCTCATCGATGGCCGACGCCGTCCGCATCGGCACAGACGTCTACCACGCCCTCGCGGCCCTGGTGCGGGACCGGTTCGGCAGCCTCGGCCTCGGCGACGAGGGTGGCTTCGCCCCTTCGATTGCTGCACCCGAGGAAGCGCTCGACCTGCTCGTCGCTGCGATCCGTGCCGCCGGCTACGAGCCGGGTGTCGACCAAGTGGCGATCGCCCTCGACCCGGCCGCGAACGAGTTCCACCAGGGCGCCGGATCGTATCGGATGCTCGACGACAGCCTCGACCGGGACGGGCTGGTCGACTACTACCGACACCTCGTCGACACGTATCCGATCCGCAGCATCGAAGACGGGTTCGCGGAAGACGACCACGACGGGTTCCGCCGCATGCAGGCAGCGCTCGGCGACCGGATCCAGACCGTCGGCGATGACCTCTACGTCACCGACCCGCAACGGATCCGCGACGGCGGCGAGCAACAGCTGACGAACGCGGCACTGATCAAGCCGAACCAGATCGGCACCGTCTCCCAGACCCTCGGCGCGATCGCCACCGCCACCAGCATCGGGATGGCCAGCATGGTCTCCCACCGTTCCGGCGAGACCACGGATACATTCATCGCAGACCTCGTTGTCGGGACCGGCACCGGGCAGATCAAGTCCGGTGCACCCGCCCGCGGGGAACGGGTCGCGAAGTACAACCGGCTCACCGAGATCGCCGAGCAGCACCCGGATCTGCCCTACGGACTGATCTGACCACCGGCGCTCGAGCTGCGAGCAGTGTCCAGGAACGCCGAGACGGCGGGCCCCGGTTGGCCGGTCCAGATCGCACGCAGCAGCCGGATCAGTGGCGAGCCGAGCAACGGCACCCGGACGAGGGCACCCTCGGCGAGGTCACTGCCGACGGTGCGGAGACTCATCACCGCGGGCGCGATGCCCGCTCGAACGTTGGCGCGGATGATGCCCGTTGTCTCCAGCACCGCCGCTGGCGCCACCAAGCGGAGCCCAGCATCGTTAAGCCATGCCTCGACCGTGGCGCGGGTGCCGGACCCCTCCTCACGGAGCAGTAGCGGCGTCTCCGCGAGCTCATCCGCGGTGATACCTGAAGCGCTTGCCCAGGGATGGTGCGGCGCGACGACGACCACCAGTTCGTCCTCGTCGACCACCAGCGACGAGAGGCCGATTGGCGCAGCAGGAGTCTCCGTGAACCCGACGTCGGCAGCGCCGGAACGAATGAGGTCGATCACGGCGGCAGAGTTCCCCGCGATCAGGCGCACCGACGCATCCGGCGCAGCAGCCCGATGGGCGAGCAACCATCCAGGCAGCAGGAGTTCGGCGATCGTCTGCGACGCTGCGACCACGAGGAATCCCGCCGGTTCCCTGAGCGCGACGACCCCTGCTTCGAGCCGCCGGGAGGCCTCCAACACCGGGACGGCCAGACCGAGCACCACCCGGCCGGCGTCGGTCAGCGCGGTCCCGGACGCCGTCCGGTGCGCCAGCGGCTGACCGATCGCCTGCTCCGCGGCACGCAAGCGCGCCGACACCGCCTGCTGTGTCACCCGCAACACCTCGGCTGCACGGGTCAACGAACCAGTCTCCGCGACGCGGACGAGGACCTCGAGGGTGTCAAGGTCCAGGATCCGGTCCGTCAACCGCCGCAGTGCCACAAGCAACCATTGTGCCCTGCCAACGAGTCCGCCGTTCCCGAACCAGGGGGAACGCGCGCACGATGGGTGCATGTCCGCTCACCTCGCCCACGCACCCGCGGCCTCCGAGCACGATGCGCGCGACCGGCGGTTGTTCCGGGAGCTGGAGCGGCCCGGCCTGATCGTGTCGAACCTGACCCCGAACTGGTTCGCGTCGATCATGGGCACCGGGATCGTCGCCGTCGCAGCCGCGTCGCTGCCACTGCAGTTCCCGGGGCTCCGGACTGCGGCGACGGTCGTCTGGGCGATCGCGGCGGTCCTGCTCGTCGCCCTCACCATCGCGACGGCCCTGCACTGGGTCCGCTACCGCAGCACCGCAGCGAAGCACCACCTCAACCCGGTGATCTCCCACTTCTACGGCGCACCGCCCATGGCGTTCCTCACCGTCGGCGCCGGCACGATCCTCCTCGGCAAGGACTGGATCGGCCTCCCCGCCGCCGTCACCGTCGACTGGGTCCTCTGGACCATCGGCACCATCGGCGGACTGCTCACAGCGGTCCTGGTGCCGTACCTGGCTTTCACCCGCCACGAGAACACGCCCGATTCCGCGTTCGGCGGCTGGCTGATGCCGATCGTCCCGCCGATGGTGTCCGCCTCCACCGGCGCGCTCCTGCTGCCGTACGCACCCGCCGGGCAAGTGCGGGAGACGCTGCTGTGGTCCTGCTACGGCTTCTTCGGTCTCAGCCTCATCACGTCCCTGGTCGTCGTTACGCTGATCTGGAACCGTCTCGCGCAACACAAGGTCGGTGCCGCCGGCATGGTGCCGACCCTGTGGATCGTCCTCGGACCGGTCGGACAGTCGATCACCGCGGTGAACCTCCTCGCCTCGAACGCCCCCACCGTCGTCGACGCCTCCACGGCCCACGCACTGCTGGTCGTGGCGTTGGTGTACGGGTTCGCGATGCTCGGCTTCGCACTGCTGTGGACCGTCATCGCCCTCGCCATCACCATCCGGACCGCCCGCGAGCACCTGCCGTTCAGCCTGACGTGGTGGTCCTTCACGTTCCCCGTCGGTACCTGCGTCACCGGGCTGAACGGTCTCGCCCTGCACTCCGGACTCACCGTCGTCGCCGTGCTCGCCGTCGTCTACTACGTCGGCCTCGTCGCCGCGTGGATCACCGTCGCCGTCCGCACCTTCCACGGCTCCGTCGTCCGAGGCGCCCTGCTGGCCCCGCCGCAGCCGGCATGAGCACTCCCGACGAATTCGCGGATGAGGTCGCGGACGTTCGATCGCTGAAGGCCCTTGCGGAGACATGGCGCACCGCACCCGACGGCTCGCGGCGGTTCGTCCCGAGCTTCGACCCACGATCCGGCGGCACGTCCAGCCGCGTGCTGGTCCTCATGCAGTCACCCGGCCCCCAGACCATCGCCGCAGCGCACTCGGCGATCTGCAGCGAGGACAACCCGGGGCCGACCGCGGCCGCATTCCGCGCGGCCCGCATCGAGTCCGGACTCGCACGCATCGAGTACGTCCGCTGGAACCTCATCCCGTGGGAGATCCCCGGCCGCGTAGGACCTGCGGATATCGACGAGGGGCGACGCGCCCTCGCAGCTCTGCTCGAGGTGCTCCCCGTGCTCGGCGCCATCGTCACGTACGGGACCGTCGCCCTCGACGGAGTCATGCGGCACCTCACCCTGGACCAACACCCCCGACTCGTCCCCGTCATCGCGGCGCCACACCCCTCTCCCGCCAACGGCCGCCACCGCGCGGAACAGTACCGACGTTCCGTCCAGGCACTCCGGCTCGCCGCACGGACGCGTCGGATATAGCGAGGCTTCGGCTTCCTTCGCTTGCAAGGCAAGCGTGGCCGATAGCCGGTCCGTCTTCAGGCTCTTTAGTCTCGTTGGTCGCAGTGGCCGTGGTAGTTCGTGGCCGTGTCGTATAGGTAGTCCAAGCCGCGGAGTGGGGAACCTCAAGGCACCGGTAGCGCGGACCTCAGGTTCCACGTCGAGCCCCGAACGGAGCAGGAGTGGTTCTCAGCTCGGCTCGAAGACACGGCTTCCGACCGGGGCTTTACTCCAGGCGACAATGAACTCTTCACAAGTGCCGCGACAGCGAAGCTGCAATCGGCGGAAGCACGCGGTGAGACGCGACAGTTTGCGACGCCACTCACACCTGTCGCCGCGCCCATGACCCGTTTCCTTCGCGCACAACTCGTCGCCGTTCCCGTGGGCGCGGGGGCGCCGGTCCGTCGCCCACCCCGGGTCCGGGGAGCGCGCGCGAAGAGTCCGCATGACGCACCTTCACCGAGAAGGATCGCGGTCCACCCATCTGAGACAAGAGTTCCCGACAGCCAGCGCTAGCAGACGCCTCAGCGACGCGCCGACCTCGCCCGCGCTGGATGGCTCCGCGTTCGGTGTTGCCGAGTCAGAGGCAAACCTGTTGCGTCTCGGGCAACACGGCCGCCAGGCGTTCTCGGTCGGCGTTGGTGAAGCCGAGCTTCTGCCAGAACGGCCCCGATCGTCGAGAGAACAGCCAGGCGCACGATGCCCCGGCCTGTGCCGCTTGTTCGAGTGCGAACATGGCGAGGCGCGAGCCGGCACCGGCCGCACGACGGTCGGGTGCCACGGCGACGCTCCGGATCAGCGCGTCGGTGCCGTCCCGGCTCAGCTCGAAGCCGGTGCTACCGATTACTGTCCCCGCTTCTCCTGTTCGATCCAGAGGTGAACGGTCGGCTCGTCGAGACCGGCAAGGGTCAGGTCGGCGTCGCGCAGGAAAGCACGAATGGGTTCGACGTCATGCTCGGTCATGGTGTGGAACGTCACACGTTCATCGTTCCAGCGGCGTCCGGTGGCCGATCGGCTATCGGGACGGTCACGATGAGCTGTAGGTGCGTCAGTTGATTGCTCGCCGCACCGCATCTGCATCCTTCATCCGTGTCCGCTTCACTGCGGTGGCGGTCTGCTTCCTGACTCTTGTACGTCAGAGACAATGCGGTGTGATCTCTGGATTGACTCTCCCCGCCACCATCCCCTCCCGCGACCGTGAGCTGCTGCTCCGACGGGCCACAGCCGCGGACCTGCATCCGATCATCCGGCTCCTGTCGGACGATCCGATCAGCGCCGGGCGTGGCGACGTGGGGAGCACCGCGGACGAGGCGGCCTATGCGGAAGCCTTGCAACGCATCATCGGCGACCCGAGCAATGATGTGCTCGTCCTGGAAGACGAGCTCGCAGCCGTCATCGGCACGCTGCAGCTGACGGTCATCCCCGGAATGGCTCGACGAGGCAGTGCCCGGCTGCTGGTCGAGGCAGTCCGCGTCTCCGGCACAGAGCGGTCTTCGGGCGTCGGAACGAGTCTGATGCGATGGGTTGTCGCGCAGGCCGCGATCGAACTCAGGACTCCGCTGGTGCAGCTGACCTCCGACGCTGCGCGTACCGATGCGCACCGCTTCTACCGTCGTCTCGGTTTCATCGACTCGCACGTGGGCTTCAAGTTCACCGTGTCATTACCCGACGCGCCTGCCCGGTAGCCGATCGGCTACTAATACCCCTTCGTCTGACGGCGGCCAAGCTCCTCGAGGTCGTCGTCGAGTCGAGCGAGGACTGACGCGGGGGCCTCGGGGGACCAGAGACCACGAAGCCACCGCGCCGCCTGTAAGAGGTCGCTACGTTCAGTGTCTTGCTGCATCACGAGAGTGTGTATGTGCTCGGCTGCAAGTTCAAACGCGCCAGGGTCGGGAGGGACGTCCGAGGCGATCGAGAGTTGAATCGACCGACCTCCAACTCCCAGAATCGGGTGAAGCGCCGGGGGTGCAGCCAGCCTGTGAGCTGCATGCTGACGCGCGCGACGGTCTTGGTTCCGCTGGAAGATTTGCGCCGCGAGCCAAGACATGGCACTACTGTGCCCCGTCCCCCTGCGTCTGATAGCCGACGCGGCAGCGACAGTCTGGCTAGCATCATGCTATGTGGACGCTTGTTCAGCCTGAGTCGCCGACCAACGGGCGTTACAGCACAGCGCTGGCGCTGCTGATCTGCTCTGCGGCGGGCTTCGCGATCCTTTGGGCGATCATGTGGCTCCCCGTGCTCCTAACCGGCAGCGAGGGCACCCTCTTCCTCTACCCGATTGTCTTCTTACTGGCCGTAGGACCGTGGGGCGGAACCTGGACCGCCCTCGCGCTAGCGGCACGGTCCCGAAAGGAAGCAGGGGCTAAGCGCAGCGAGGCAGTCATGGCCGCGAGTGCGGTCCTGCTTGCCCTGGGACCCGTGTTGCTCTGGTTCGGGCCAGTAGTCGCTTGAGGGTTTGTCTCGCTAGCCGATGGTCCTCCGGACACCGTTCCGCCGAATAGGGGCAGCAGCGACGCCGCTCGTCTACTGGTGTCGTTGACGTTCGCGTCGGCGGTGCAAGGCGACGACCACCAGCGTCGCGATCGCTGTCGTTGCTGCCACGACGCACACCTGCGTCAGTACCGGCCATGGGATCAAGTAGGGCGCCACCAGAAACGCGGCGCTCGATGCGCCCGCCACGACCAGAGTCAGGATCACGACGGCCGCAACGGCGCCGACCGTGCCGAGTGGACGTCGACGCAGGAACCAATCCGGTAGACCCGCCAACGCTCCAGCAGCGAGCCCGAACACGAATGTGGCCGCCGCCGCTCCCACGAGCACCGGAACCATGATCGGGATGAACGACAAACCACTGGTCGAACGCTCGACAACGGCACCGACGACAACGCCCGCGATCGGGACGGCGACAACAGCTGCGGCCCCCGCCCACGCCGTCGTCAACGGCAAGACAGACAGCAACGTCCGACGCCCGGGCGTCCCGCCGGACTCAGTCACCGTCATAGAACCGAAATTGTCAGAGACGCGAGACATCCGTTCAGCCTAGGCCGCGCCCAAACCAGAGGAACAGCCCACCATGCCGTCTCGATAGCCGATCGGCTACCGGACGCGAGAGGCGTCAGCGAGACCGCTTCGTCCTGGTGAGCGCGATCCCGGCGAAGATTGCACCGATTACGGCGAGGGCCGCGCTGAAGATGACCCACGGGCTGAAGAAGCTGTCGCCGTCAAGAATTCGGGACGTGATCGTGAGCACTTGGGACAGGACGACCAAGGATCCGACGAGAATCATGGTGCCACGCGACCACGTTCGCTTCTTCTCGGGTTCTTTGCTCACGACCCCATCTTGCACCGTGCAGAAAGGCAGCCGTAACGCCCGATGGGGCTTGTCATCTGATACGCCGATGTGACGTCGAGAGCACAGCTGACGAGCACTGAGAAGAGCAGCCGGAAATTTCCAACCCCTTCGACTCAATCGCGATCTCGAGCTCGGCCGATCAGCGCATCAACCCACAAGCCCGCGCCGCCAATCAGAAGAACGACGGCGAGGACCCACGTCGGGAAGCCGTGTGTCGTGATCGCGGTCCGCGCTGGCGTCAGTAGGCACGCCAGGCCCAGCACAAGGGAGGCGGTAGCAATGCTCGCCCGACGCCAGAACGATGACTTGCTCATGAATCGAAGGTAGCGAGCAGCAGACGGCGAGGCTTGATCTCAGCTGTCCGGTAGTTGATCGGCTATCGGGACTCTGTGGAGGGGGAGGGCATGTCCCCGTCCTCGTACGACCCGACCATCGCCTCGAACTGCGGGCAATCCGCGTCCTTTTCGGTGCCCTGAACTCGACACTCCCCAATGCGACGCCGTCGGCTGACGCGCCGCACCCCAGTGCTGCTCGCCTCCACACCCCGACCAGCTGACCCGCCATCACGGTCAGCTGGAAGCCTCAGATCCACGAGGAGGTCAGAGAGCCCGCCTTTGTCGAACCGAGCCGGTCACGGATCCTTACGTTCAGCTGAGGTGCACTTCAGACGTCCGCCTGGGGTCACGTGCTGGCCGTCTGGCCAGAGCGCCTCCCTCCTCGGCTGGATGCGCGGGCCCTCGCGTAGCTGTCAAGCTCCGACCGGCGCACTGCCCACTGGACGATGAGGGGATCGAACATGCAGGTGAGGACACACGCACTCTTGGCCACCGTTGCTGCTGGAGCACTGGTTCTGGCAGGCGCTGGAGTGGCGCACGCCGACGGCACCTCGGACGCGGACGCAGTTGCTCAGGACATCGCGCGCGTTGCTCCTGAATTGGATGTGCAGGACGGTGGTTCGTCGGTGACGACGCTCCCAGAAGACACCGCCGGTGCGATCGAGCTCGCAACTGCGGACGGCACATTGCGCTTCGGCCTGCCGGGGGCTGCACGGAACGCGGTCGGGCAAGCTGCGGCGGACGGTACGGTCGTCTACGCCAACGCCGCGACGTCGACTGACGTGGCAGCACAGGCGCTCAGCGATGGAGTGCGCGTCCAGGCAGTCCTGCAGGACAACGCCGCGCCGTCGCGCTTCACGTACGCACTGCCGGACTCGGTCGTCCCAGTTCTGAACGAGGACGGTTCAGTCGTGCTCTTCGACAGCCCGGAGACGGACGACACCGTGCCGCCCGTCGCAGGCATCATCGACGCTCCCTGGGCAAAGGACGCGGCTGGTGTCACTGTCCCGACCCACTACGAGGTGGACAGCGGACGCCTCGTCCAGGTGGTCGAACACAGGAATGCAGGAACCACGTACCCAGTGGTCGCAGATCCGAAGATCACTGCGGGTATCACCGGCACTCCTTACGGGCCCGGCGCGTACATCAACCTGACCGGAGCGGAGATGAAGGCGATCGCTACGGCAGTGGCAGCCGTTACGGGACTCAGCGCTGCCGCCATCTGCGGGGGCGCGACCAAACTC
The DNA here is from genome assembly GCF_045370965.1 of Curtobacterium sp. 179-B 9B NHS. Classification (NCBI taxonomy): domain Bacteria; kingdom Bacillati; phylum Actinomycetota; class Actinomycetes; order Micrococcales; family Microbacteriaceae; genus Curtobacterium; species Curtobacterium sp. 179-B 9B NHS. The sequence goes on along the minus strand of NZ_JBIQDQ010000003.1, from coordinate 22,691 downwards.
CCGGCGGGACCCGCGAAAGCGGCCGCGATCCTCTGCACCGCCGTTGGAGGAGTGACGGTGAAGCAGGTCTTCACGAGCATCGCGAAGATCTACTCGAACAAGAAGTACGCGGGCAACTCCTGCTACCAGACGAAGATCGGCGGCGAGTCTCGACCCTTCGTGAAGACCGCTCGAAGCAACTGCAGTTGAGGTGCAATGAACTTGCTGAAATACATTCCGATTCCCATCGTCGTCCTCGGCTTGATCGGCTTCCTCACCGACATAGGCTGGTGGTTGCTCGCCATCATCGGAGCCGCCTCAGCACTCGCCCTCATCGCTGGAGATGCCGTGATCGCCCGACGGAAGCGGCAGAGGCCAGGACCGCGGTGAGGCGACGACCGCCCCAGCAGCCTTCGATGCTGGGGCGGTCGTCGCTCGTCGAGGTGTCGACCCACGCGGGAGTCGCGATCTGGATCCCGCGCTCAGGGCGGAGACCAAAGTGAAGCATCGGTTCTCATCGCCGAGCGTCCGGTAACCGCTGAGCTTCCGGACGTCGTCGTCGAAGGCGCCACTACCGCGCGGACTCCTGGGCGATCAGCCGTCCCAGCTCTTCTGGACGACTCCACATCGGCCAGTGCCCGGTCGGGAGATCGACGACGTCGACTCGCTCGAGCTTTGCGATCGGCGCGAACATCGGATGCCCCGCGCGGGCAAGCTCGAGGACCTGCGCGCTCGGGAAGGAACAACACACCAGCGTGGTCGGCACACGCGTGCCTCCCTGATCGTGCAACACGACCGGATCGCGCAGGACGGAGGCGGGCTGCGACACGGCCTGCATGCGGAACTGCTCGAGGTCCGTGTCGCTCAGACCGTCCATGCTGGCCTGGTCGGAGAGTTGGTCGAAGGGCGGCAGCGGCAGCTCGACGACATCCTCCGGGAGATCGGGCTCGGACAGGGTCTCGCTACCTGTGCGATCCTGCTGGTGTGCGCTACCGGCTGATGAATGAGTACAGCCGCGACTGGCCGCTGTTGCACGACGACGGTCCTTGCGACGCTGGCACGCCGTCCTTCACGCCCCGACTTGAGCACGAGATTCTCGAATGGGCTCGCGACTTCAACGAGAACTACGGCATCGAAACTGGCTGGCCGACTGAGGCGGCTGCGCGCTCCCACGAACGCCAAGGACGTCGTCTGCTGCTGCTCGTCGAACGAGAGCTGCCGGAGGGAGACGACGTGGTGCTCGGCTACTGGGAGACCAATAAGCGCAAGGGGATGTAGACCCTAGAGCCGTCCGGTCAAGGACCGGCTGTCGGACACGGATCTCAGGTCGATTCCGCTCCGGCGCTGGTTCTGCGGACTCCTGCGCGGCGCACAACGAAAGAGCCGATCGTTGCCGGGACTGCGAGGAGCACGGAACTCAAGGAAGCGCCGGAAGCGATGACAAGGGACCGCTCGGCGCGCTCGGGGTCCTCCCCGGGGAGGTTGCCGATGAGGGCGAGCAGGTAGATCGGCAGCGCAAGCGCGAGGAGCCAGAAGAATCCGGCGACGAGCGCCAGCACGAGTGCCAGGTTTGGCTTGCGCGTGTCCGGTTCTCCGCGTTGTCGTCGCACAGCTCATCAAACCAGTCGGCGATGAAAACTACGGCTCGCATCTCGACAGCCGATCGGTCAGCGAGACCGCTGCTCGGCATCGGCTGACGGCCAGACGGCCGCCGTTTCATCAGCCGATCGCTACGCAGTGTCCTTTCGGGGCAGGATCAGGAGTACTGCCGGGAGGGCGGCGGCGCAGATGATCGCCACACCGGTGATGTCGGAGCTCAAGCTCTGACCGGTCAAGATGTCGATCGGCTCGCCGATGCAACCGATGGCAACGATGAGTCCGAGGGGGATGAGCGCTGGAAGCCCCCTCGCGCCGCGCCATGCTCGGACGCTGCCCGTCATCAGCAGAGCAGCGCCGGCGATACACGCAACGATGAAGTACACGACCCCGCGAGACGCAGCGAGGCTGTGGAGGTGGCCGACGTTCCTCGATGGAGGGCCTGATCCGTGGCGAGCACGATTGCCAGCGCGACGAGCGAGAAGCCGTACGCGGCGGCGAGCACCGCTGCGATCCGTACCGCCGGAGTCAAGCGAAGCGGTGCATTGCCATGCCCGGTACTCATGGGCTGAAGGTAACAGCGGTCTGACGGCCCGACGGTCGTCTGAGTCAACGAGAAGCATCCGCTCGCGCCGCTCCGAACGCCGGATCGAGATGCTGCGTCGCGCAGGGGGCGCTGCCCGGGGGCGTGCTGGCTCGACTCCCGCCTGGTCGGCTCGCGCACGTGTGAGCACCGTCGCACCGAAGGGCGCTCGGGGACCCGACGTCCGCGGACCGGTCCGCCCTGCCGGATGATGGGTCCGTGAACCGCACCGACCGCCTCTACGGCATCGTCGAGGAGCTCCGGGCGGCCGCACCCCGTCCGCGGAGCGCACGCCGTCTCGCGGAGCGGTTCGAGGTGTCCGTGCGGACCGTCGAGCGGGACCTGGCGGCGCTGCAGCAGTCGGGTCTGCCGATCTGGGCCGAGCCCGGCCGCACCGGCGGGTACGTCATCGACGCATCGGCGACGCTCGGCCCCGCCGGCTTCACGCCGGACGAGGCCCTCGCGGTGCTGATCGGCCTCGGCGCCCTCGGCAACAGCCCGTTCCGGCAGGCCGCCCGGACCGCGGCACGCAAGGTGCTCGCGGTCATGCCTGACCGCGACGCGGCTCGCGCCGGTGCCACTGCGTCCCGGGTGCACTTCCTGGAGGCCGACGAGGACCCCGTCACGCCGGTCGCCTTCGCGGAGGCGCTGGGTGCGGACCGGGTGGTGCGCCTGCGGTACCGGGCTGCGGACGGCGCGGTCTCGATCCGGGACGTCGAACCGCTGGGATCGATCGAGAAGGACGGGCAGTGGTACCTGGTCGCGTGGTGCCGACTGCGTGACGGCGTCCGTGCGTTCCGCGCCGACCGGATGGTGGCGATCGAGGTCACCGACGAACGACCACCGAGGCGCGTGCTCCGGACCGAGGACCTGGGCGTCGAGTACGGGCGACTGCGCCCGGTCGTCGACTGACCGCGTCCGCGCTCTCACGACGGGATCCCGCGGACACGGACGGGATCCCGCGAACACCGACAGGACGGTGTCGCGACCCCCGGTGAGGCTGGGCGCCGACCACGTCAGCACCAGCACCACCGGAGGACCCCTTGTCGTTCGCATCCATCCGCATCGTCACCGACGACCTCGACGGTCTCGTCGCCTTCTACGAGCGGGTCACCGGCCAGCGCGCCGAACGCCCCGCACCCGTCTTCGCGCAGTTCACCGGCCCCGGCGCGGCCCTCGCGATCGCCGGTACCGCCACCGTCGCGATGCTCGGCGGGGCCCTGACGCCCGCCACGAACCGGTCGGTGTTCATCGAGTTCGCGGTCGCCGACGTCGACGGCGCCTTCGCGGAGCTCCGGCTCGGACCGGAGGACGTCGTCCTCGAGCCGACCACGATGCCCTGGGGCAACCGCTCCGCGCTGGTCCGTGACCCCGACGGCAACGTCGTCAACCTGTTCAGCAGGCCGGCGCCCGACCGCGCCCGGTGACCACGAGGTCGGGCCGCGCCCCTCCCGGCGGACCGGCTACAGCGCCGGTCCGAGCAGTGCCCGAGCGGCTGCCGCTGCCGCCCGGGCCCACGGTCGGGACGGGTCGGCCTGCGCACTGGCCATGGCGCCGTCGTAGAGCAGGCAGAGCTGGAGCGCGGTGCCGTCGACGTCCGCGGAGCCGGCTTCTGCCAGGAGGCCGCTGAACAGTCCGCGCACCCAGTCGCGATGTTCGAGCGTCACCTCGTGCGTGGGGTGTCCGCCGCCGTACTCGGCCTCGACGTTGATGAACGGGCACCCGCGGTAACCGGGCTCGTCGAACCACTCGCCGAGCAGCGCGAACACGGCGACGATCCGCTCGTGCGGTGTCGCGCCGCGCTGCGGGAGCTCGGTCGCGACGTGGTCCTGCCAGGCGGTGCTCCGGCCGCGCAGGTATCCGAGCACGAGGTCGTCCTTCGTGCGGAAGTGCGTGTAGAGGCTCGCCTTCGAGATGTCCGCTGCTGCCGCGACCTGGTCGACCCCGACGGCGTGGATGCCCTGCTCGTAGAACAGCCGGTCGGCGGTCACGACGGCGCGTTCGTACGCGGGACGGCGGCGTGTCTTGGTGGGCTCGGCCATGGTTTGACTTTACTGCACCGATCTGTACAGTTACCAGCACCACAAACCAAACAGATCTGTTCAGTTAGGACTGTCCCATGAGCACCACCGCCCTCATCACCGGTTCCACCAGCGGCATCGGCCGCGCGACCGCCGAGCTCCTCGCCTCGCGCGGCGTGCACGTCGTCGTGTCCGGCCGCAGCGCCGAGCGCGGCGAGGAGGTCGTCCGCGGCATCCGCGCGGCCGGCGGTACCGCAGACTTCGTGCGCGCCGAGCTCGGCGACGCGGAGAGCGCCAGGGCCCTCGCCGCTGCGGCGCTGCGCATCGGTGACGGTCGGGTCGACGTGCTCGTGAACAGCGCGGGCATCTTCCCGTTCGGCCCGACCGCCGACACCACGCCCGAGGGGTTCGACGAGGTCTACGACCTCAACGTCAAGGCGCCGTACTTCCTCGTCGCAGCGCTCGCGCCGGGCATGGCGGAGCGTGGCACGGGCGCGATCGTCAACGTGACCACGATGGTCGCCGAGTTCGGCGCCGCCGGCATGGGCCTGTACGGCTCGACCAAGGCGGCGCTGGTCCTGTTGACGAAGTCGTGGGCGGCCGAGTTCGGTCCCTCCGGCGTCCGCGTGAACGCGGTCAGCCCCGGACCGACCCGTACCGAGGGCACCGCGGCCATGGGTGAGGCACTCGACCAGTTGGCCGCGGCCGGTCCGGCGGGTCGCCCGGGCTCCGCGCAGGAGGTCGCCGAGGCGATCGCGTTCCTCGCGGCCGACGCGGCGTCCTTCGTGCACGGCGCGGTCCTGCCCGTCGACGGCGGCCGCATCGCCGTCTGACCCACCCGTCCACGGACGCGCGACGGCCCCGCTGCGTCCGGGAGGGACGTGGCGGGGCCGCGGGAGGAGCCTCCCGTCCGTCAGGTGGGCACCTGACGGACGGGAGGGACCGGGTCAGGAACGGGCGCGTCGACGACGCAGCGTGCGTGCGCCGATCAGGCCGGCACCGGCGACGAGCAGACCGAGTGCCCACGCGATCGGCGAGGTCTCGTCGGCGCCGGTGTAGGCGAGCCGGCCGTGGCCCTTCGGCGCCGACGCGGTGCCGTGCTGCACCGCAGCGGGTGTCGTGGTGCCGCCCGGGACGGCCGCGACCGGCGTCGGCGTCACCTGCACGTCGAACGCGGTGCTGAAGTCGGACGCGCTGACCGTCAGGCGGTGCACCGAGGCGTGCGGGAAGGTGACCCCGACGAAGCCCGAGTCACCGAGCAGGGAGTCCTGTTCCACGACGTCGGACGCGACGTTCGAGCGGACGTCGACGGTGGTGACGCCGAGGTCGTCCTCCTCGTCCTCGACCGCGTTGCCGAACTCGTCGACCAGGGTGCCGGACAGCAGCAGCGTGCCGCCCTGCGGGACGGTCGGGGTGCCGCCGGGGACCTCGTCGATGAACTCCGACCCGCCGAAGGGCGTCTGCTCCCAGTCGGTGTGCTCGGTGACGACCGACCCGTCGGCCTTGATGATCCAGGACCGGAGCGAGCCGGACTTCTTCGTCTCCTCGTCGTCGAACCAGCCGACCGGGAAGCCGGCCTTCGCGTAGTCGATGAAGTCGGCGCGGTCGACCGCGGTCGCCTCGAGCCCGACCGGTGCGGCGGCCTGCACGTCGAGCTCGACGGTCTGCGTCACGGTCTCGGTCCCGCTCGTCGCGGTGACGGCGAAGTCCCAGTACGAGGCATCGACGGTCGTCCCGCTGAGCACGCCGGTCGCCGGGTCGAACGAGATCCCCTCGGGCAGCTGGTCGGCCGGGGTCCAGCCGTCCGCGTCCTCGCCGTCCTCGGAGTTGTAGTAGTCGAGGGCCAGCACGGGCTTCGGCGAACCGATCGCGCGGAAGGTGTACGAGAACGCCTCGCCCGCGGTCGCGGTGAGGGTCAGGTCGCCCTCGGTCGTGATGCCGTCGGTGACCGGCTCGCCGTCCTCGTCGACGAAGACCGGGGCCTGCGTGATCGGGTCGGTCTGGGCCGACTCGGACTCGACGGCGATCCCGCCCTGCGTGTTCGTGACGGTGACCATGACGACCTTGCCGGCGTCGGTGGGCTTCACCACGTAGCTCTGGCCCTGGCTGACGGACGTGCCGTCGACGGTCCACGAGTAGCTGAGGTTCGTCGGGGCGGTGAAGCCCGAGGGCTCGGCCGTGAGCTTCGACCCGACCGCGGCGACGCCGTCGATCGTCACGGTGCCGGCGGCCGCGGGGCGGTCGGCGGTCGTCGAGGAGCCGGTCGGCTCGTCGCCCTCGGACGGGGTCGGCGCGACGGTGGCGGGGGTTTCGGTGGCGGGGGCGTCGGTCGTCGGAGCAGCCGTCGACGGTGCTTCGGTGGCGGGGGCGTCCGAGGTCGGGGTCCCCGTCGCGGGTGCCTCCGTGCCCGGCGTGTCGGTACTCGGGCTGTCGGTGCTCGGGGCGACCGTCGACGTGGTCCCGCCGTCCGCGACGGCGGTGCTCGTCGTCGGCTCGACGGCGGAGGCCGACGTCGCGGTCATGATGCCGAGGCCGGTCGTGAGGCCGACGAGGGCGATGGTCGTGCCGACGGCGCAGGCGCGTCGGGCGGTGGAGGTGCTACGGCGCACGGGTTCCCCCAGGGGTCAGGTGACAGAACGGGAATCTGTCGGTTCGCGCAGAGTAGGAGGATCCTGGGCGCGCGGCTGGTCCCCCGCCCGAGGGGCAGACGGGAAAGTCCCGGTCAGCACCGGTCGTTCCACCGTGGGCTGAACGGGAGCTCAGGCAAGATCCGCCGCGCGGATGACCCGGGTGGCCGGGTGGCGACGCGGGAACCGGCGCATCCGCACACCTCGGGACGACCTACCCTGGACGGATGCTCTCCCGCCGTGACGCCGCGATCCGGCTCGACATCCCCCTCGAGATGGCCGCTCGCCACGGCATCCCGTCGCACATCAGCGAGGCCGAGCTCGAGCGCATCGAGCAGGACCCGCCCGCCTGGCTGGTGCAGTCCCGGGGCAACCGCACGGGGACGAAGAAGGTCTGGACGCACCTGGAGTGCGCCGTCTGCGGGTTCTCCGAGCAGGAGCGGCCGAAGAAGTGGTGGCCGGACTGGACGCTGCTCGTGTGCGACGACCACGACGAGGTGCCGCCGCCCGCGGCCGGGACGACGCGGCACCTCGTGTACGGCGTCGGCAGTCGGTTCACCGCCCTGGTCGACGAGCCGTCCTGATCGTGACGAGTCGGGCTGACCGTGACGAGTCGGGCTGATCGCGACGACTCCTCGGTCAGTCGTCGAGCGTGACGGCGTCCCACGCGAACGTCGTCACCCGACCCGTCTCCCAGTCCCGCCGGAGCACGCCGTACGCCACCGACGCCAGCGGTGCTCCACCCTCGACCGGCCACGACTCCCGGTAGTGCGCCTCCTGCACCCACCCGGCGCGCAGGAACACGCGTCGCATCGCGGTGTTGTCCTCGCGCGTCTGCCCCTCGAAGCGCGTCACGTCGGGCATGGTGCGGAACACGTGACCGGTCACCGCTCGGAGCGCCGGTACCCCGAGTCCCTGCCCACGGAACGCCGGGGCGAGCCGCAGGTCGAGCAGTGGTGCCGGGTCCTGCAGGTCCTCGAGGACGACCAGCCCGACGCGTCCGAGCCGCTCGTCGTCGAGCCACCACGAGTCGTGCTCGTCGTCGCGGAACGCACCGCGGTCGATCGCGCGCTCCAGGTCGACGCGGGTGGGCTGCGGACGGACGTGGAAGGGGAAGCGGGCAGACGTGTGGAAGGTGACCAGGGCCTCCCGGTCGGCGCCCTGCGGGTCGGTCCTGGTCAGCGTGATCGTCACGCCCCCACGGTACGACCCGGGGATCACCGTTCGGGTGGGGTGGCGAGCAGGAGCTGTGCGTCCAGCACCGGGTCCGCGACCGCGGTGCGCGCCAGCGCGTCCGCCGCCGTGCGCACGGCGGACCGCTCCTCGGGGGTCATCCGGCGGAGCGCCGCCCGGAACTCGACGGCCCGGCGCGCCAGCACGTGCTCGACGAGCGCGAGGGCGTCCTCACCGGCGGTGACCAGGACCTCGCGACCGGACGTCCTCCGGGTCACCCACCCGTCGCGGACCAGACGGTCGACCATCCGGGTGATGCCGGACGGGAGCAGCCCGAGCTCGACGGCCAGGTCCCCGGCCCGCAGCGGCCCGCGGGTGGCCAGGAGGACGAGGATCCGGTACTGCTGCAGCGTCACCTGCTCGAGCGCGGGCGCGAGGGAGCGGAGCACGATGCCGAGCCCGACGACCGACGCGTCCACGACGGACGACTCCGTTCGTGACTGCTGCTCATCGTCGTCGCCCACCGGGCCAGCCTACGGCGACGTGGCCCGGTCGACGCTGCGGTGGTCGGGCCGGAACCCGTGGTCGGTCCCCCACAGCACCGCGTCGACCCGGGTCCGGGCGCCGATCTTGCTGTAGAGCGTGCGGATGTGGGTCTTCACCGTGTTCGGGCTGAGGTGCGTCAGGTCGGCGATCTCGTCGTTGCGTTTCCCCTGGGTGATCAGGGCGAGGATCTCGGACTGCCGGTCCGAGATCCCGAGCTCGCGGCCGGGCCAGTCGACACCCGGCCCGCTCGCCACCCGACGTCGCGGCTCGTCCAGCACCCGCTCGCCCGCCGCGACGCGGAGGAGCCCGTCGGCGAGCTGCTCGGCGGTCGAGCTCTTCGCGAAGTAGCCCGTCGCGCCACGGGACACGGCGGCGTCGATGAGGTCCTGGTCCATCTTCCACGTGAAGACGGCGACGGTCCGGATGCGGGGGTTCGAGGCCAGCCGGGTCACGTCCTCGTCGTCGGGCTGCGGCTGGGCGAACGTGTCGTAGAGCGCCACGTCGACGTCCACGGTCACCCGGTGACGGGCGTCGAGCTGCACGACCTCGAGTCGGTCCGAGAACGGGGCGAGCAGGTCGGCGAGGCCGCGCAGGACGAGTTCGTAGTCGTTGACGAGTGCGACGCGGATGCGCTCGGACATCTGGATCCTCTCAGGACCACCCCTGGGGGTGAGACGGGCGCGATCGTGCCCTGGTTCGTTCGGGATCACCACGCTACGGACGGTGCTGTACCCCATCCGCAGCCGGGCCTGGGAACCGCGACGGTTGCCCAGGAGCAAGTTTTCCTGGTCGGCGGCGTCCCGTCGGCCCTCGATCCCCCGGAAGGACCCCCATGTCGGATGCACTCGCTCCGTGGAACGCGACGCTGACGCTCGCGGAGCACACGCTCATCGTCTACGCACTCTCGGTCGCGGGACTCGCGCTCTTCGCGTTCTTCGTGAAGTCGTGGGTCTCGGTCAGCGAGGTCACCGGCCGGTACCGCAGCGGCGTGTACGCGGGGTTGTGCATCACCGGCATCGCGTTCCTGTCGTACGTCCTGCTCGTGCTCGAGTTCGCGATCGGCTACGACCGCAAGGGTGCGTCCTGGGTGCCGAACGCGAACGCGATCCTGTCCTGGGCGCCGCGCTACTTCGACTGGACCGTCACCGTGCCGCTGCTGGTGATCGAGCTCATCGCCGTCGCCACCCTCGCCGGTGCCGCGGCCCGTCGACTGCGTGCGGTGGGCATCGCCGCCGCGTTCCTGATGATCAGCACCGGCTTCGTCGGCGGCGTCGTCATCGACTCCGGCACGAACACGGGCGCGCTGTGGACCTGGGGCATCATCTCCGGCATCTTCATGGTGATTCTGTACGTCCTCGTCGTCTACGTCGTCGTCAAGGGGGGCCGTGACCTCAAGGGCACCCCCGCCGCCGCGACGCTGCGGAATGCCGGCATCCTGCTGATCATCACGTGGATGGCGTACCCGGTCGTCTTCGGCCTGCAGGGCTGGGGGCACGGGGGCGCGGTCATCACGTGGATGCAGATCATCCTGTCCGCGGCCGACATCGTCGCGAAGGTCGGCTTCGGCTCGATGATCCACAAGATCGCCAAGCTCCGCTCCGCCGAGGACGTCCGCACCGGCGTCGACACCCTCCCCGAGGCGCTCTGGATCTCGTCCGAGAAGCTCTCCGACGGCACGCTCCCGAACACCGCCACGGCGCACCACTCGCAGCACGCCACCGCCGCCCCCGGTGCGCAGCGTGCTCGTCGCTGACCCGACGGTCGCGACCAGCCAGGGGGTCGGAGCGCACGGCGTTCCGGCCCCCGGCCCCGTCCGTCCGGCACTGCCCGGCACCGTCGACGTCGCGATCGTCGGGGCCGGCTGTTCCGGCCTGGCCACCGCGATCCGGCTCGCCGAGGCCGAGGCCGAGGCCGAGACCGGGGCCGGGGCCGAGACCGGGGCCGGGGCCGGTGTCGGTGCTGGTGCCGAGGCCGGTTCCGCGGGCGCACCGACCGTCCTCGTGCTCGAGGGGCGCTCGACGCCCGACCCGCGCTCGTGGTGCTCGTGGGACGACGGCAGCGATCCCCTGCCGGAGGCGCGGTCGGCGAGCTGGGACCGGTGGGAGGTCCGCACGGACCACGGAACGAGCACCGGGACCGACCCCGCACACCCCTACGTGCTCGTCCGGGCCGCCGATCGTCGGGAGGCAGCCGAGCGACGGATCGCCGCGGGTGGCCACGACACCGCCGGGACCGTCCGCGTCGTCGGCGGTGCCCCCGTCTCGACGGTCGTGCGCACCGACGACGGGTGCGTCGTGACCTCCCGACTCGGGACGGTGCGCGCACGGCAGGTGCTCGACGCCCGTGGACCCCGGTGCCCGGACCACGTCGGAGCAGGCCGCGTGCTCCTGCACCAGCGGTTCGTCGGACACTGGGTCACCGCCGACCGACCCGTGTTCGACACGTCGACCGCGACGCTCATGGACTTCACCGGGCAGGACGCCGCCGGACCGGTCCGGTTCGTCTACGTCCTGCCGGTCTCCCCCACCGAGGCGCTCGTCGAGAGCACGGTCTTCACCCCGGACGCCGCCGACCCGTTCGACCACGAGGGCCACGTCGCCGGCTACGTCGGGCGACGGTGGGGGCTCCGTCCGGACGAGTGGCGCGTGGTCGACGAGGAACGCGGGTGCATCCCGATGACCGACGCACCCGCACGGCCCGACGCCCGGTGGTCGGCAGCGACCGCCGTCGTGGGGACGACCCGACCGAGCAGCGGCTACGGGTTCGCCCGCAGCAACCGGCACAGCGCCGTCGTCGCGCAGCACCTCGCCGCCGGGACCGCGGTGCCGCCGTTCGTCGACGGGTGGCGGACGCGCTTCCTCGACGCGGTGTTCCTGCGGTTCCTGCGGGACCGGCCGGAGCAGGCAGCGGAGGCGTTCCGGCGGCTCTTCGCGCTGCCCGGTCCCCTCGTCGTCCGGTTCCTGTCGGAGCGGTCGGGCCTGATCGACGAGCTGCGCATCGTCCTGGCGCTGCAGAAGCGCCCGTTCCTGGCGGCACTGGCGCGGACCGCCCGTGACGCGGTCGTCCGGACCCGGACGGACCGGGACACGATCGCCCAGACCCAGACCCAGACCCAGACCCAGACCCGGACCCGGACCCGGACCCGGACCCGGACCCGGACCCGGACGGACCGGGACACGGCCGTCCGGTCCGGGGGCCGATCGTGACCGCGGTGCCGGCGGGCGTCCTGCCCGACCGCGGGCTCGCAGCGCCGCCCGCGCTCCGCACCTGGGTCGCCGACCGCGTGCTCGCGCCGGTGACCGCGGTGCTCGCGCTCGTCGCACTCGCCTGCGCCGTCACGACGCTCAGCGGCGCTGCCGTCCCCGTGGCGGTGCAGCTCGTGCCCTTCGCGGTGAGCGTGCTGGTCTTCGGGCTCCCCCACGGCGCCCTCGACCACCTGGTCCCCGCGCGCCTGCGGCCGGGGACGAGCACCGCGCGGTCGGTCGTCACCGTCGTGGCGCTGTACCTCGTCGTCGGCGCGGCGACGGTCGCGCTCTGGACCACCGCACCGCTGCTCGGCTTCGCGGTGTTCGTCGGGATCACCTGGTTCCACTGGGGGCAGGGCGACCTGTTCGTCGACCGGCTGCTCGGCGACGGCGTGCCGGGTGCGCTCGGGTCCACCCTGACCGTGGCGGTGCGCGGAGCCCTGCCGATGACCGTGCCGTTCGTCGCGCAGCCGGGTGCCGCCGCGCACGTGGTCGTCGAGTCGGCGGCGGTGGTCGACGGCGGGCTCGACGGCGCCGTGCTCGTGGTGCCCGGCGCGGTCCGGCTCGCCGGCGCCGTCCTGGTCGCCGCGCTCGTCGTGCTGCACGTCGTGGTCGTCGCCCGTGCCGGCGGACCGCGCTGGCGGCAGGTCTCCGAGGACCTCGTGCTCGTCGCGTTCTTCGCCGTCGTACCGCCGGTGCTCGCGGTCGGCCTCTACTTCACGCTGTGGCACGCGGTCCGGCACATCCTGCGACTCGAGCTGACCGAGCCGACGAGCGCGGGACAGCTGCACCGCGGCCGGCTGCTCGCGCCGTTCCTCCGCTTCGCCCGCCAGGCGTGGCCGATCACCGCGATCGCGGTGGCGATGCTCGTGGCACTCGCCGCCGTGGTCCGCCGAGCCGACCTCGGCGTCTACCTGGTCCTCATCGCGGCGCTCACCACCCCGCACACCGTCGTCGTCACGTGGATGGACCACGTGCAGCGCACCTGGTCCCGACGCACACCGGACCACGTGGCGCACCCCCGTGCCGAGCGCTCGACCGATCGCCCGGCACCAGCACCCCGAACGAAGGACACCCCGTGACCACCACACCCGCTCCCCGCCCGTCCGGCCTGCGCACGGGCGCGGTGTTCGCCGGTCGCATCCTCGTCATCGCGGCGGCCGTCGGCCTGGTCGGGTGGATCGCCTTCACCCTGTCGAACGTCGTGGTGCCCCTGCTCATCGGGCTGGTCGTCGCCGCGCTGCTCGTGCCCTTCAGTGCCCTGCTGCAGCGTCACGGTGTCCCGGGGTGGCTCGCGATCGTCCTCGCGCTGCTGTCGCTCGTCGTCGGGATCGCCCTGCTCGTCTTCCTGGTCGTCTGGCGCGTCAGCGAGCAGCTCCCGAGCCTCGAGGACCGCACGGTGGCGCTCATCGGTACCGTGCAGGACCTGCTGCGGCACCCACCGTTCGGCCTGCCGTCGGTCGACCTCGACACGCTCTCGACGGACGCCAGGACCTTCGTCGAGCAGCACGCCGCCGAACTGCAGCAGGGCGTCGTCGTCGCGGGCGCCACGCTCGTGCACCTCGGCGAAGGGCTCTTCATCGTGACCTTCGTGACGATCTTCGCGCTCACCGGCGGACGGCGGATGTGGGAGTGGGTCGTCTCGCTCTTCCCCCGGGCCGCGCAGCACCGGATCGGCGTCGCCGGCGAGGCCGGGTGGACGACCCTGACGCACTTCATCCGCGTGCAGGTCGTCATCGCGGCGACGGACGCGATCGGCATCGCACTCGGCGCGTTCCTGCTCGGGGTGCCGCTCGCCGGGCCGATCGGTGTCGTGGTGTTCGTCGGGGCGTTCATCCCGGTCGTCGGGGCCTTCGCCGCCGGGGCCGTCGCGGTGCTCCTGGCACTGCTGTTCAAGGGCTGGGTGGTCGCCCTGGTCATGCTCGGGGTCGTCGTGCTCGTGCAGCAGCTCGAGGGCCAGGTGCTGCACCCGTTCCTGACCGGGTCCGTCGTCGCCGTGCACCCGCTCGCGGTGCTGCTGGCGGTGATCGCCGGCACGACGATCGGCGGGATCGCCGGCGGGTTCTTCGCCGTACCGCTCGCCGCGACCGCGAACTCGATGATCCGGGCGGCCCGGCAGGACGACCCCGACGTCGAGATCGCCCTGCCGATCCCGCAGAGCGCCGAGCCCGCCGCCTGACGCGGCCGCAGGGTCAGCGCCGGCCGACCACCGCGGCCCGGACGGTCAGCGCCCGCTGACCACCGCGTCCCGTCGCATCCGGACGAGGCTCGCCCCCGTCGCGCCCGCCATCGCGACGAGGATCACCACCAGGGACACCCACGTCGGGATCTCCGGCGCCCACGAGAACCCCTCGCCCCCGTTGAGGAACGGCAGCTCGTTCTCGTGCAGGGCGTGCAGCACGAGCTTCACGCCGATGAACGCCAGGATGAGCGCGATCCCGTACTTCAGGTAGACCAGGCGCTCGAGCAGCCCGCCGAGCAGGAAGTACAGCTGCCGCAGACCCATCAGGGCGAACACGTTCGCGGTGAAGACGATGAACGCGCTCTCGGTGATGCCGAAGATCGCCGGGATCGAGTCGAGCGCGAACAGCAGGTCCGTCGTGCCGATCGCGATGAGCACGATGAGCAGCGGTGTGAAGTGCTTCGCGCCGTCCTGGGAGACGCGGAACTTCATGCCGTCGAACTCGTCCGTGATGCGCACCCGACGGCGCAGCAGGCGGACGAGGGCGCTGTCCTGCTGCTCCTCGTCGTCGTCCTCACGGAGCTGCTGGATCGCGGTCCAGATGAGCCACGCGCCGAACAGGTAGAAGATCCAGGTGAAGTCCTCGATGAGTTGCGCGCCGACCAGGATGAACACCCCGCGCAGGACCAGGGCGATGATGATGCCGAGCATCAGCACCTCCTGCTGGATCGCCTTCGGCACGCTGAACCGCGCCATGATGATGACGAAGACGAACAGGTTGTCGATGCTCAGGCTGTACTCGGTCAGCCAGCCGGCGACGAACTGCCCTGCGGCGTCCCCGCCGGCGAAGACGAGCATGAGCACCGCGAAGACGAGCGCGAGCCCCACGTAGACACCGACCCACGTGCCCGATTCGCGCAGGCTCGGGACGTGCGGTCGGCGGGCGACGATGAGCAGGTCGACGAGCAGGATCGCGACGAGCGCGATGATGGAGCCGACCTCGAAGACGACGGGGAGCTGGGGCATCGTTCCAGTCTGGGGCATGCGGACGGGAGGCGCGCGGCGGGCCCTCGCCGTGCCTCCCGTCCGTCGCGTCCCGGTTCAGTCCCCGCGGACGCCGATCGCGTCGGCCGCCTGCTCGTACAGGCTGGTTGCCAGGGAGTTCAGCACCTCGTGGAGCTCGCCGCCGTGCGCGCCGTCGACGGCGCGCAGCATCGCGCCGTAGCGCGCGCGGTAGTCGTCGACGACGGCGTCGCCAGCCGGGAGCAGGCGCAGCAGGGACCCCCGTCGGTCCGCGGGGTTGGGTGCGCGCTCGATCAGCCCGGCGGCCGTCATGCGGTCGATCATGTTCGTCACCGCACCCGAGGTCAGCCCGAGGTAGCCGGCGACCTCGGTGGGGGTCGAGTACCCGGTGTCGCTGACGAGCACGAGCGCGCGCAGGGCGTTCTCGTGGATGCCGGCTCGCGTGCTGAGCTGGCCGACCAGGCTCGTGTTCGCGCGGACGACCGCGGCGAACGCCGCCATCAGGTCGGCGTCGTCGGTGGAGGGGGCCACGGGACCTGCTTCCGTCGAAGGGGGGACACGGGGCGTCCCCCGCTCTGGGGTAAGTATACGAGTGGTCAAATTGGTGAACAACTGACTATCTTGATCATTGAAGCAAGTGAGCCCGAACCACTTGCTCCGACTGCCCGCACCACCACCGAACGATGAGGTACACCGTGTCCACCAAGCTCCGCACCTCCGCGATGAAGCGGATCCGTTTCGCCCCCGTGGCACTCCTCGCCGGCATCTTCGCCGCCGTCCTGCTGTCGCTCTCGCTCACCGGCACCCTCTCCGGGTTCGCCGCGAGCATCACCAACTCGAGCAACACCGCCGCGACCGGCACGCTGGTCATGCAGGAGCAGAACGCCGGCGCGACCGTCACCTGCCTCAGCACCGACGGTGGTTCGGTCTCCACGAACGCGGCGACCTGCTCCACCATCAACAAGTTCGGTGGCAGCACGACGATGACGCCCGGCAACACCGTCAACACCGCGATCTCGATCAAGAACACCGGTACCGCGAACGCCGCGACCTTCACGCTGACCCCGGGTGCGACCTGCACGCAGTCGGCCAACGGCACGCAGAACGGCACCGCGACCGACCTCTGCGCGAAGATGAACCTCGTCATCACCTCGGGCTCGACCACCGTCTTCAGCGGTACCCTCGCCAGCTTCAAGGGTGCGCCGGCCTCGTCCTTCACGATGCCCCAGGCCCCCGCCGCCGGCGCCACCGTGCCGTTCAACTTCGCGGTCACCCTCGACCCGTCGGCCGGCAACACGTACCAGGGCCTCGCAGCGTCCGTCCCGATGACCTGGACCTTCACCGCCTGACCCGCAGGGAGCGAGCCGGCGTGACGCCCTGATCCCGTCCCGCCGGCACGGTACCCCCCGCTCCCAGACCGAACTCCACAGACCGACGCCCCCCGACCGGCCTCCCCCCTTCCGGCCGGGTGACGTCACCCCCGGCGCAGTCCGACCGTCGTCCCCCCGTCCGGTCGGACGCGTCCACCCCGGCGGCGCTCGGACGTCCCCCCACGCCCGAGCGCCGCCCCCCTTCCCCACGCACTCCCCGCACCCGCACCACCCGCCGTCCCTCCGGGGCGGCCGACCCCACCGGAGCAGCAGATGAGCCAGACCGCAGCGATCCCGCTCAGCGGCACGCTCGACCGTCCGGTCCTGCGCGGCCGTGCCGTCAGCCGCTCCGAGACCGTCCTCGCCTGGACGGTCGCCGCGGTCGCCGCCGTGCTGCTGACCGCCGCGGTGCTGTTCCTGTCCGCCGGTGGTCGCTGGTTCGTCGTCGAGACGCCCTCGATGGGCGTGGCCGCCCCGGTCGGCACCCTCGTGCTCGACATGCCGGTCGACGTGGACACGCTCGCGGTCGGCGACGTCGTCTCGTTCGCGAC
Source organism: Curtobacterium sp. 179-B 9B NHS (assembly GCF_045370965.1). Lineage (NCBI taxonomy): Bacteria > Bacillati > Actinomycetota > Actinomycetes > Micrococcales > Microbacteriaceae > Curtobacterium > Curtobacterium sp. 179-B 9B NHS. Next base: position 5,795 of record NZ_JBIQDQ010000003.1, on the reverse strand, counting down.
CGATGCGAACCCCGGCGTCGTCTACACGCACCGCATCATCGGCATCGACGCGCAGGGCCTGCACACCCGCGGGGACATCAACGGTGCCACCGACCCGTGGACGCTCACGCAGCACGACGTCATCGGCGCACCGGTGCTCCTCGTGCCCCACCTCGGCTGGCTGTTCCGCGCCGCACCGATCCTGCTCGTCGGCACCCTGCTGATCTGGACGCTCACCAGCGCCTTCACCGACCGCGTGACCCGCACCTGCCTGCGCATCGCCGGTGGTGCCCTCACGACCTCGTACGCAGCCTTCGTCCTCAAGCCGTTCGTGAACGTGACCACGATCACGAACACCTCGAGCCCCGAGGGTGTCGAGGCGACCATCGTCTCCTCCGGGATGTTCCCCGTCCGCGTCGAGGCCCACGGCGGCACCACCGTGCACCTGGTCGACGGCCAGGTCGGACGCGTCGTCATCCACGAGCTCACGGCGAACGGGCACTACCAGCTGACCTCGAACATCCACCTCGACCCGGTCGGCTGGGCTGCGCTCGTCCTGGTCTGCCTCGTGCCGCTCGTGCTCTGCCTGGCCGTCGGCCGTGTCGAACCGGTGCGTGCCTCGTGAGGGCCCTTCGCCTCCGCGACGGCCGGGTCGTCGCCGCGCTGCTCGTCGTCGCCCTCGCCGTGGTCGTGCTGCTCAACCAGTTCGCCCCGACGCGGTCCGCGTACAGCGCGACCGTCGCGAACACCGGCAACACCGCGGCGACCGCGCCGTACTTCACCTGCGGTGCCGCAGCGCTGGCCGACGCCTCCGGCGCGCTGTTCGCCTACGACCTCGACGAGGCTGCCGGCGCGAAGACCGCGGCGGACTCGTCGGGCAAGGGCAACGCCGGCACCTACCAGGGGTCGATGACCACGACCGCGAACCCGGCAGCGTGCTCCCGCGACGGTGGTCCGGCGTACACGCTGAACGGGTCGACGAGCTTCGTCTCGACGCCGCGGGCCTACGCGAACCCGACGACCTTCAGCGAGGAGGTCTGGTTCCGCACCACGGTGGCCGGTGGACTGCTCATCGGCTTCGGCAGCAACCAGGTCGCCACCTCGGGGCAGCACGACCGGCAGATCTACGTCAACACCTCGGGGCAGCTCGTGTTCGGCTCGTACAACGGCACCACGCAGGTGATCACGTCCCCGAAGGCCGTCACCGACGGTGCGTGGCACCACGTCGTGTCGACGATGTCGCCGACGAACGGGATGCGCCTGTACCTGGACGGCACCCTCGTCGCGTCGAACACCGCGTTCAAGGCCCCGGAGAACTACACCGGGTACTTCCGCATCGGGTACGACACCATCAGCGGGTGGCCGGGGGCGCCGTCCAGGGAGTACTTCACCGGGTCGATGCGGTACGCCGCGGTCTACTCGACGGAGCTGTCCGCGACGCAGGTCGCGAACCACAACGCCGCCGGTCGCTGACCCACCGACACGGCGGACGGGAGGCGCGTGACGGGGTCGCCGCGCGCCTCCCGTCCGTCCGTGGGCGGGTGGGGGAAACCCCCACCCGATCGTGCGGTCACCACCGTCGAGCGGTGCTCGCGTCCGCCCCTACTGTGAAGCCGTGCAGAAAGCGATCGCCCTCTGGAGCTCCGCCGTGGACCTCCTCCTCGACGCGTTCCTCGGCCTCGTCTGGACCGTCCTCCTCGTCACGTTCCTCGCCACCTCGATCGGCAGCATCCCCGCCGCCGGGGTCGGGGTGCTCCTGCTGGTGGCCACGACCCTGACGGCCCGGTGGGCCGCCGAGCTCGAGCGCCGCCGCGCCGCGGCCCTCCGCGACGTCGAGATCCCACGGCCGATCCGCCGGACGACCCGCACGACCGGGCTCTGGCGTCCCGTGGTGCAGGCGTTCGTCGACCTCGCCGACCCGGTGACCTGGCGGGCGCTGGCGCACCACCTGGTGTCCACCGTCCTCGGGTGGGGGTTCCTCTCGCTCGTGACGCTCGCTCCGTTCATCGTGACGACGGCTCGATCCGGTCCCCTGCCGGGACTGCTCCCCGGTGGCACGGCCGGTGGTGTCACGGCGAGCGTGGTGCTCCTCGTGGTGACCGTGCTCTACGTGTGGGGCGCCGGCAGTCTCGACCGGGCGCTCGCACCGCTGCTCCTCGGCTCCAGCCGGACCGCGGCGCTGCAGGACCGCATCCACGCCCTCGCCGACGCCCGGCAGGGTGCGGTCGACGCCGCGACCACCGAACGACTCCGCATCGAGCGCGACCTGCACGACGGCGTCCAGCCCCGGCTCGTGGCGCTCGCGATGACCCTCGGCATGGCCCGGTCGCGCTTCGACAGCGACCCCGCGGCCACCCGGGAGCTCCTCGACCAGGCGCACCGCGACGCGAAGGACTCGATCACCGAGCTCCGACAGCTCGCCCGAGGCATCCACCCGGCGATCCTCACCGACCGGGGGCTCGACGCCGCGCTGTCCGCCGTGGCCGCACGCAACGCCGTCCCGACGACCGTCGACGTGGTGCTCACCGGTCGACCGCGGCCCGAGGTCGAGGCGGTCCTCTACTTCGCCGTCGCCGAGGCGTTGACGAACGTCGCGAAGCACTCCGGTGCCACGCGGTGCTCCGTCACCGTCGACCAGGTGCCCGGCGGTGTCCGGACCGTCGTGTGGGACGACGGGGTCGGTGGCGCCGGCACCGACGGTCACCCCGGCGGCGGACTGAGCGGGATGCGCGACCGCGTCCGCGCCGCCGGCGGCACCCTGCTGACCGAGAGCCCCGTCGGCGGCCCGACCCGAGTGACCGTGGAGCTCCCGTGCGCATCGTGATCGCCGAGGACGCCGTCCTCCTGCGGGCCGGACTCGTCCGCCTGCTGACCGACGCCGGGCACGAGGTGACGGCGGCCGTCGACACCGCTCCCGCCCTCCTCGACGCCGTCGCCGCCGACCGCCCCGACCTGGCGATCGTCGACGTACGGATGCCCCCGACCTCCACCGACGAGGGGGTGCGCGCCGCGGTCCTCATCCGCGCGCAGCACCCCGGGGTCGCGGTGCTCGTGCTCTCCCAGTACGTCGAGGAGCGCTACGCGGCCGACCTCATCACGAGCGACACCGCAGGACTCGGGTACCTGCTCAAGGACCGCGTGGTCGAGGTCGACGAGTTCCTCGGCGACGTCGCGCGGGTCGGTTCGGGTGGCACCGTGTTCGACCCCGAGGTGGTCGCGCAGATCCTCGCTCGCTCGCGCCGCACGGACGGCATCGACACCCTGTCCCCGCGGGAGCTCCAGGTCCTGCAGCTCATGGCCGAGGGTCGGTCGAACAGCGCGGTCGCCGCTGCGATGCACATCACCGAGAGCTCGGTCGAGAAGCACGTCTCCGCCGTGTTCACGAAGCTCGGCGTCCCGGCCGAGGGCACCGGCAACCGCCGCGTGCTCGCCGTGCTCCGCTACCTGTCCGAGGCCGCCGGCCGGGGACGCTGACCGCGCACCCGCCCCGCCCCGCCCGCCCACCCCGCACCAGCACCTGAAGGAACGAGATCCCCGTGACGACCACCGCCCCGCCCACCGACTCCACGCCCCCACCGGCTCCCCGACGTCCCCGCACCCTGCGGACCGTCCTGCTCGTGGTCGGCTCCGTGCTGCTCGTCGCACTGCTCGCCGTCGTCGTGGTGCAGTCCGTCGCCGCCAGCGACCGGCAGGACCACTCACGGACGAGTGCCGTCGACGAGTCCTTCGACCGCATCCGGATCGAGACCGGGGCAACCGACGTCCGCGTCGAGCGGGTCGACGTGAACCGCACGGAGGTCGTCTTCGTCGCCGGTGACACCCGACTCCGTGAACGGCACGCGGTCCGCGACGGGGTGCTCGACCTCACGGTGTCCGGTCCGGCGTGGAGCATCGTCGACCTCTCCGTCGGGGTCCGACAGGGCGCCCACCTGACCGTGCGGGTGCCGGAGGACGCCGCGGACGTCCCGGTCGAGGTCGACGCCACCGCCGGCGACGTGCTGCTCGCCGGCAGCTGGGGTGACGTCGCACTGACGAGCACCGCCGGTGACGTCACGCTCGACGGGCGGGCGGACGCCCTCGCCGTCGAGGCGACCTCGGGCGACGTGCAGCTCACCCTCGCTGCGGCGCCGCGGAGCATCACGGTCGAGACGACGTCGGGCGACCAGGTGGTCAGCCTGCCGGACGGCGACTACCGGATCACCGCCGAGGCCACCGTCGGCGACGTCGACAACGAGCTCGGTACCGACCCCGGTGCCGCGCAGCAGTACCGGTTCACGGCGGTGGCGGGCGACGTCGAGATCCAGCGCGGGACGGGCCGCTGACCGGTCGGCGGACGGACGGGAGGAGCGTGGCGGGGTCGCCACGCTCCTCCCGTCCGTCGCCACCGTCGTTCGCCGATCGGACAGCGTGTCCCTCGGACACCCGGGTCGTTCCGGGGTCTCCGGCGTAGCCAGGACCCTCACCGTCCGACCACGGGAGGAACCCACATGACCAAGGACGCGAACGCCGCCACGCAGGAGAAGCTCGGCGGGATCCTCGAGGCCCGCGACTGGGGTCGCATGCACGAGGCCTGGCACGAGGACGTCGTCGACCACGACCCCGCACCCGGGCAGGCGCCCGGACTCGCCGGCATCGTCGACTTCTGGACGGAGTTCACGACGGCGTTCCCCGACGTCACGCTCGAGGCCGACCCGCTGATCGTCACCGACGACTTCGTCACCGCGGTGTTCACGATCCACGGCACGCACACGGGTCCGTTCCAGGGGCACGAGCCGACCGGACGCTCGTTCACCGTCCGTGGCATCCAGGTGTCGAAGTTCGTCGACGGCAAGATCGCGGAGCGCTGGGGCTCGACCGACCAGCAGGGCATCGAGGAGCAGCTGCAGCTCGGCTCGTCCGACGTGCAGTTCGTCAGCAAGGGCTGACCGGGCCGCTCTGCCGGACGCCCCGGGTACGCTCGGGGCGTCCGGTACCAGCCGGGTCCGCCCTCGTCGAAAGGCACCCGTGCGTCTCCGAGCCCTCCTCGCCACCGTCCTCGTTGCAGCGCTCGCGCCCGTCCTGTTCGTCGCCGGGCCGGCATCGGCCCACGACGTGCTGGTCGCGTCCGACCCGGTGGCCGACGCGACGGTCGCGGGTGACCTGGACCGCATCACCCTGACCCTCTCCGAACCGCCGCTCAGCGGCCTGCAGACCGGCATCGTGATCAGCGTCACCGACGCAGAGGACGCCGAGCACACGTCCGGCGAGGTCACGGTCGAGGGCAACACCATCGGCAAGGACCTCGACATCTCCGAAGCGGGGTCGTACTCGGTGCGGTGGCGGAGCGTCTCCGTCGACGGGCACCCGATCTCCGGCGAGTACCGGTTCGCGTCGAGCGGCCCGGCAGCGCTCGACTCCTCGACGACCTCGGGCATCGCGGAGACGCCGACCCCGACCGCTGCTGCGTCCTCCGCAGCGCCGACCGCGACCGCGACGGCGGACGCCGCGTCCGGCACCTCCGACGAGGTGTCGGCCACCCAGGCGGCCGCCGCCCCGGTCGACCACCGACACCACACGATCCTGCTGCTGATCGTCGCGCTGGTCGTCGTCGTGTTCGCGGGCGTCGTCGGCGTCCGCGCCCTGCTGGCCCGTCGGAACGGTGTCCCCGCCGCGGGACCGGACGTCGAGGACGGCACCGCCGGGCCCGACTCCGGCGAGCACGGCACGGTCGGGCACGGCACGGTCGGACACGGCACGGACGAGGACGGCACACGGCGGTGACCCGGGCGGCGCAGGTCCCGTCGGCCGACGCTGCCCCCGCGCCGCACGCCCAGTAA
>NZ_JBIQDQ010000039.1:0-1351 GCF_045370965.1 Curtobacterium sp. 179-B 9B NHS | reverse complement strand
AACTTCAGCAACACCAGGAAACCCCTGACCGTGATCGGTCAGGGGTTTCCTGCGTTTCCGGGCCGACCCGCACACCGCCACCGCCCTCGACTGCTCGGGCCGTGCGGGCGAGCGCAGCGGCGATCGCACGCTGGCGCGATTGCACGCGATCGGTCACCATCAGAACGTGGCACGACACGTCGGTGATCTGTTCCGGGACGAGCCTGACCAGTGGGGCTGGCGCGGTGACCCGTGGCTGTGGCGAGCTCTCGGTGAGCGGTTCGCGCACGTCACGCTCCCGAGCACGCGAGGTGAGCTCGACGGCATGCTGCGGTGGGGCTTTGCGGCGGAGGTCGGTCGTGCGATGTCGGGAGACGCCGGCGCAGGGGTGTTCGTCGAGCGCTTCGCACACGGCGGGATGTCTTCCGGGCACGTGTCGCCCTCGTGGTGGTCGGCGACCGGCGTGCCCCTCCTCCTGGGGCGGGCCGGTCTCCCGGGTCTCCGGTACGTCGTGCGGAGCATGGTCGAGCAGGACTGGCGGTCGGTGCGAGCGCTCCGGCTCGAGAACGCGGCGGAGAACCCGGTGTCGTACGGCGCCGACCTCCGGACCACCCTCGCGATGACCGAGGACGACTGGCGGCTGCGGGCGCGGCGCGGTACCGGGCGGGACACCACTGCTGTCGTGGCAGTCGCGGAGGACGGGGCGTGGCTGGGGATCATGGCCGCTCAGCTGCCGGCTGACGAGGAGCCTGCCGCGCTGCTCACGGGGGTGTTCGTCCGTCCTCGAGCGCGGGGCCGGGCGAACGGCGTGGCGGACGCGCTCCTCGCGGAGGTCCTCAGCTGGGCAGCCCTCCGTGCCCCGTCGATCCGACTCTGGGTGGACTGCGCTCCGGACGGTGCGCCGGCGCGGGGCTTCTACGCTCGCCACGGCTTCCGCAGGACGGGACGCCGGCGCGCGGCCGACGGGTTGCCGAACGCCGTCATCGAAGAGATGGCGACTGCACTCGAGCTCCCGACCGTCCACGGAAGCAGCGGAGAACCGGGCGAGGAGTGAGTCGGTCGCAACGCTGCAACGCGTCCGCTCATCGCCCGACACGCCCGAGATGTGGCCCCACTTGGCAGCGCGTTCACCTCCGCGTAAAGTTGTACCTCGTTGCCGCTGAGGCGGAGAACGGAACGGCCGAGACGGTCACCAGGGCGAGTACCTGGAGATGCAGTCCGGACGGGGTCCCGCTCGGCAACCAACCACCACCCTGACGAGCTGCAAGGTTCGGCGGATGGTGTCGAGAATCCAAGCCCCTCTGGCGGAGCTCCTTCGTGGAGTCGAGTGGGGGGTGCGTCTGGTCCTTGAGAACTCAACAGCGTGCACATT
>NZ_JBIQDQ010000038.1:0-1669 GCF_045370965.1 Curtobacterium sp. 179-B 9B NHS | reverse complement strand
GTGACGAATCTCGGTGTCAGCCCGTCTCATCCGTGAACAGCAACCGCTGGGAACGAGTCCCGGCGGGTCCTCGAAGGGAGACACCAATGGCTGACACCACCACCACCTCGACCACTCCGGCGACCGCTTCGGCGGCGTCGCGCTCGGCCGTCCAGAACGGTTCGGGTACTGCGGGCAAGACCACGATCGACGACACCGTCGTGTCGAAGGTCGCCGGCATCGCCGCTCGTGAGGTCAACGGGGTGCACTCGCTGGGCGGCGGCGCTGCCCGTGCGATCGGCGCGATCCGTGACGCGATCGGGCAGCGTGACCACGGTCAGGGCGTCAAGGTCGAGGTCGGCGAGAAGCAGGTCGCCGCGGACGTCGTGATCGTCGCGGAGTACCCGGTGTCGCTGCAGCAGGTCGCTGACGGTGTCCGTTCGTCGGTCGCCCGTGCGCTGGAGCAGATCGTGGGCATGGAGGTCGCCGAGGTGAACGTCACCGTCCAGGACGTCTTCATCCCGGGTGATGACGACGACAACGACGACAAGAAGGAGTCCCGCGTTGAGTAACACACTCGTCGGCGCGCTGATCGGCGCCATCCTCGCCGTCGTGGCACTGCAGTTCGGGTTCTGGGGCTTCGTCCTGGTGATCGTGTTCGGTCTGGTCGGTGCCCTCGTGGCCGCGATCACGACCGGGAAGATCGACCGCGGCGCCCTGACCGACGTGCTGACCGGACGCCGGAGCTCCCGGTGAGCGCCGGCCCGGGGAGCCTCCCGGCGAGCGCGGTCCCGGGCCGGGTCGAGATCACCGCCCGGGCGCTGACGGCGCTGGCCCGGGCCGTCGCAGCGGAGCGTCTGGGCGCTCCCGCGAAGCGGCTCCGGGTCGGGTTGGACGACCACGACGGCGCGCTCGCGCTGGAGGTCACCGGCCCGATCGCCGCCGGCGGGGACGTCGTCTCCGCGGCGTCGTCGGCTGCTGACACGATCCGCTCCCGCGTCGGGGAACTCTCCGGCCGGCGGGTGGGTCGGACCCACATCGAACTGACCGGGATCGTGCGTGCGCACGAGGGCCGGGTCCGGTAGGAGACAGAGCACATGAGCACCGAACAGCTCGAGAAGCGGCTGCGTCGTCGCAGCATCCACCGGTCCCGGTCCACCGCGGTCGCGATCACCCTGGTCGTCGTCGCACTTGTCGCGGCGTGGATCGGCACCGAAGCGGTCCTGAAGGCCATCGGGCAGCAGCCGCTGCTGGCGGACCCGCAGACCGTGGTCGACACCGCCCTCACGCCCGACGCCGCGTTCACCACCATCATCGAGGTCATCGCCGCCGCCCTGGTGATCCTCGGTATCGTCCTGGTCGTGCTGGCCCTCAAGCCCGGCCGGCAGCCCCGGTCCGGGATCGACCGTGACCGCGGTGCGGTCGTGATCGACACCCGCATCCTGGCCTCCACCGCCGCGAACGCCGCCGCCCACGCAGCAGGCGTCCCGGAAGCCAACACGACCGCGTCCGCGCGTGGGCACCGCACCCAGGTGCACGTGGTGCCCCTGTCCGGCATCCCCGTCGATGCCAGCGCCGTCGAGCACGCCGTCGGGGACCGGCTCGGTCGCCTCGGCGGCAAGCACGGCTCGTCGGTGCAGGTCACCGTGGAACAGAAGGGAACCCTGGCATGACCACCACCAACCGCGGC
>NZ_JBIQDQ010000037.1:0-5519 GCF_045370965.1 Curtobacterium sp. 179-B 9B NHS | reverse complement strand
GAGTGGGGGGTGCGTCTGGTCCTTGAGAACTCAACAGCGTGCACATTGTCAATGCCAATTATTTTGACCCCGTGCGATTGCAGCTTTGGTTGTGGTCGTCGGAGACAATTCCTTTTGGATTGAAGATTGTCAGTAGACAGTCAACAGTCAGAATCAACTCGGTTCGGCGCTTTCGGGTGTCGGATCTGTAATTTTTTACGGAGAGTTTGATCCTGGCTCAGGACGAACGCTGGCGGCGTGCTTAACACATGCAAGTCGAACGATGATCAGGAGCTTGCTCCTGTGATTAGTGGCGAACGGGTGAGTAACACGTGAGTAACCTGCCCCTGACTCTGGGATAAGCGTTGGAAACGACGTCTAATACTGGATATGATCACTGGCCGCATGGTCTGGTGGTGGAAAGATTTTTTGGTTGGGGATGGACTCGCGGCCTATCAGCTTGTTGGTGAGGTAATGGCTCACCAAGGCGACGACGGGTAGCCGGCCTGAGAGGGTGACCGGCCACACTGGGACTGAGACACGGCCCAGACTCCTACGGGAGGCAGCAGTGGGGAATATTGCACAATGGGCGAAAGCCTGATGCAGCAACGCCGCGTGAGGGATGACGGCCTTCGGGTTGTAAACCTCTTTTAGTAGGGAAGAAGCGAAAGTGACGGTACCTGCAGAAAAAGCACCGGCTAACTACGTGCCAGCAGCCGCGGTAATACGTAGGGTGCAAGCGTTGTCCGGAATTATTGGGCGTAAAGAGCTCGTAGGCGGTTTGTCGCGTCTGCTGTGAAATCCCGAGGCTCAACCTCGGGCTTGCAGTGGGTACGGGCAGACTAGAGTGCGGTAGGGGAGATTGGAATTCCTGGTGTAGCGGTGGAATGCGCAGATATCAGGAGGAACACCGATGGCGAAGGCAGATCTCTGGGCCGTAACTGACGCTGAGGAGCGAAAGCGTGGGGAGCGAACAGGATTAGATACCCTGGTAGTCCACGCCGTAAACGTTGGGCGCTAGATGTAGGGACCTTTCCACGGTTTCTGTGTCGTAGCTAACGCATTAAGCGCCCCGCCTGGGGAGTACGGCCGCAAGGCTAAAACTCAAAGGAATTGACGGGGGCCCGCACAAGCGGCGGAGCATGCGGATTAATTCGATGCAACGCGAAGAACCTTACCAAGGCTTGACATACACCGGAAACGGCCAGAGATGGTCGCCCCCTTGTGGTCGGTGTACAGGTGGTGCATGGTTGTCGTCAGCTCGTGTCGTGAGATGTTGGGTTAAGTCCCGCAACGAGCGCAACCCTCGTTCTATGTTGCCAGCGCGTTATGGCGGGGACTCATAGGAGACTGCCGGGGTCAACTCGGAGGAAGGTGGGGATGACGTCAAATCATCATGCCCCTTATGTCTTGGGCTTCACGCATGCTACAATGGCCGGTACAAAGGGCTGCGATACCGTAAGGTGGAGCGAATCCCAAAAAGCCGGTCTCAGTTCGGATTGAGGTCTGCAACTCGACCTCATGAAGTCGGAGTCGCTAGTAATCGCAGATCAGCAACGCTGCGGTGAATACGTTCCCGGGCCTTGTACACACCGCCCGTCAAGTCATGAAAGTCGGTAACACCCGAAGCCGGTGGCCTAACCCTTGTGGAAGGAGCCGTCGAAGGTGGGATCGGTGATTAGGACTAAGTCGTAACAAGGTAGCCGTACCGGAAGGTGCGGCTGGATCACCTCCTTTCTAAGGAGCATCTGACCGGCCCTGCTCTGCAGGTGTCTGGTTCAGGCGCCGAGTAACCCGAACGTGGTTGCCGGTAGCTCATGGGTGGAACATTGACAGTGCAGTCGGGAGCGTAGCTTCCGGCCCTAGTACGCCAGCTTGCTGGTTGGGACGGGTCGGGGTGAGCGGGTCGGCTGGTGCACGTTGTTGGGTCCTGAGGGACCAGGCTTCCTGTTGACACGTGAGTGTTGGCGGGGGTTGGGCCTACGGGTCCTTCGTTGGGCCAGGGTGAACCTACCGGTTGGTGGGGGAGTGCTGGTGCCGATCGTATGTTGAGAACTACACAGTGGACGCGAGCATCTTAGATCGCTCGTGATGATGACTGGCCTTCGGGTTGGTTGTTGTTCGAGTCGATCGCAATTTTAATCTTTGTGGTCAAGTTTCTAAGAGCAAACGGTGGATGCCTTGGCATCTGGAGCCGAAGAAGGACGTAGAAATCTGCGATAAGCCTCGGGGAGCTGATAATCGAGCTGTGAGCCGAGGATTTCCGAATGGGGAAACCCCGCCAGGCGACTTGTCGACCTGGTGACTCCCGCCTGAATATATAGGGCGGGTAGAGGGAACGTGGGGAAGTGAAACATCTCAGTACCCACAGGAAGAGAAAACAACATGTGATTCCGTGAGTAGTGGCGAGCGAAAGCGGATGAGGCTAAACCGATCATGTGTGATAGCCGGCGGGCGTTGCATGGTCGGGGTTGTGGGACACGTCGCTCAGTTCTGCCGGACTGGGACGGTTACAGCGCATCATAGTCGAACCGGTTTGAAAGCCGGGCCGTAGTGGGTGCCAGCCCCGTAGACGAAATGGTGTTATGGCCGGATGTGTATCCCAAGTAGCACGGGGCCCGAGAAATCCCGTGTGAATCTGTCAGGACCACCTGATAAGCCTAAATACTCCCAGATGACCGATAGCGGACAAGTACCGTGAGGGAAAGGTGAAAAGTACCCCGGGAGGGGAGTGAAATAGTACCTGAAACCGTTTGCTTACAAACCGTCGGAGCCTCCTTGTAGGGGTGACGGCGTGCCTTTTGAAGAATGAGCCTGCGAGTTAGTGATATGTGGCGAGGTTAACCCGTGTGGGGCAGCCGTAGCGAAAGCGAGTCTGAATAGGGCGATTCAGTCGCATGTCCTAGACCCGAAGCGAAGTGATCTATCCATGGCCAGGTTGAAGCGACGGTAAGACGTCGTGGAGGACCGAACCCACTTCAGTTGAAAATGGAGGGGATGAGCTGTGGATAGGGGTGAAAGGCCAATCAAACTTCGTGATAGCTGGTTCTCTCCGAAATGCATTTAGGTGCAGCGTTGCGTGTTTCTCGCCGGAGGTAGAGCTACTGGATGGCCGATGGGCCTCAACAGGTTACTGACGTCAGCCAAACTCCGAATGCCGGTGAGTGAGAGCGCAGCAGTGAGACGGTGGGGGATAAGCTTCATCGTCGAGAGGGAAACAACCCAGACTACCAACTAAGGCCCCTAAGCGTGTGCTAAGTGGGAAAGGATGTGGAGTTGCACAGACAACCAGGAGGTTGGCTTAGAAGCAGCCACCCTTGAAAGAGTGCGTAATAGCTCACTGGTCAAGTGATTCCGCGCCGACAATGTAACGGGGCTCAAGCACACCGCCGAAGTTGTAGATTTCGCACACAGACAAGCCTTCGTGGTTCAGTCGTGCGGAGTGGTAGGAGAGCGTCGTGTGGCGAGTGAAGCGGCGGAGTAATCCAGCCGTGGACGCCACACGAGTGAGAATGCAGGCATGAGTAGCGAAAGACGGGTGAGAAACCCGTCCTCCGAAAGACCAAGGGTTCCAGGGCCAGGTTAATCCGCCCTGGGTAAGTCGGGACCTAAGGCGAGGCCGACAGGCGTAGTCGATGGACAACGGGTTGATATTCCCGTACCGGCGAACAACCGCCCAAGCTAATCCAGTGGTGCTAAGAGTCCTAACCCGGACTTCCGGATCCCTTCGGGGTGATGGTGTCCGGTCTAACGCTCGACCCCATGCTGGTGCGGCTAGCGTATGAACAGGTGTGACGCAGGAAGGTAGCTGAGCCAGGCGATGGTATCCGTAAGGTGAACCTGGTGTAAGGATGTAGGGCTGACGATAGGCAAATCCGTCGTCTGTGTGCCTGAGATCCGACGCGTACCCGTAAGGGGAAATCAGTGATCCTATGCTGCCGAGAAAAGCATCGACGCGAGGTTGCAGCCGCCCGTACCCGAAACCGACTCAGGTGGTCAGGTAGAGAATACCAAGGAGATCGAGAGAATCGTGGTTAAGGAACTCGGCAAAATGCCCCCGTAACTTCGGGAGAAGGGGGGCCGGACACGTGATACGACTTCTCGTCGTTGAGCGTTGAAGGCCGCAGAGACCAGTGGGAAGCGACTGTTTACTAAAAACACAGGTCCGTGCGAAGTCGCAAGACGATGTATACGGACTGACGCCTGCCCGGTGCTGGAAGGTTAAGAGGAAGGGTTAGCCTTAGGGCGAAGCTCTGAATTTAAGCCCCAGTAAACGGCGGTGGTAACTATAACCATCCTAAGGTAGCGAAATTCCTTGTCGGGTAAGTTCCGACCTGCACGAATGGCGTAACGACTTCCCAGCTGTCTCAACCGCGAACTCGGCGAAATTGCACTACGAGTAAAGATGCTCGTTACGCGCAGCAGGACGGAAAGACCCCGTGACCTTTACTACAGTTTGGTATTGGTGTTCGGAGTGGCTTGTGTAGGATAGGTGGGAGACTGTGAAGCGGGCACGCTAGTGTTCGTGGAGTCATTGTTGAAATACCACTCTGGTCACTTTGGATGTCTAACGTAGGACCCTGATCGGGTTCATGGACAGTGCCTGATGGGTAGTTTAACTGGGGCGGTTGCCTCCCAAAGAGTAACGGAGGCGCCCAAAGGTTCCCTCAACCTGGTTGGCAATCAGGTGGCGAGTGTAAGTGCACAAGGGAGCTTGACTGTGAGACTGACAGGTCGAGCAGGGACGAAAGTCGGGACTAGTGATCCGGCAGTGGCTTGTGGAAGCGCTGTCGCTCAACGGATAAAAGGTACCTCGGGGATAACAGGCTGATCTTGCCCAAGAGTCCATATCGACGGCATGGTTTGGCACCTCGATGTCGGCTCGTCGCATCCTGGGGCTGGAGTAGGTCCCAAGGGTTGGGCTGTTCGCCCATTAAAGCGGTACGCGAGCTGGGTTTAGAACGTCGTGAGACAGTTCGGTCCCTATCCGCTGCGCGCGTTGGAAATTTGAGAAGATCTATCCCTAGTACGAGAGGACCGGGATGGACGAACCTCTGGTGTGTCAGTTGTTCTGCCAAGGGCACCGCTGATTAGCTACGTTCGGACCGGATAACCGCTGAAAGCATCTAAGCGGGAAGCCGTCTTCGAGATGAGATTTCCATGCACCTTGAGTGTGAGAGGCTCCCAGCAGACTACTGGGTTGATAGGCCGGATGTGGAAGCGGGGACTAACGACCCGTGGAGCTGACCGGTACTAATAAGCCGAAGACTTGACAACACAACTTTTACCGTCGCCCCTTGTGGGTGGCGGGCTCGCGTCCACTTTGTGGTTCCCGACAGACGATCGGGAATCAAACTGAATACTTCAGCAATGCTCTGAAGGAACAATGGTTTGATCCAGGATCTGGGTCGACAGTGTTCCGGTGGTCATAGCGAGAGGGAAACGCCCGGTCACATTCCGAACCCGGAAGCTAAGCCTCTCAGCGCCGATGGTACTGCAAGGGGGACCTTGTGGGAGAGTAGGACGCCGCCGGACTCAAC
>NZ_JBIQDQ010000036.1:0-6650 GCF_045370965.1 Curtobacterium sp. 179-B 9B NHS | reverse complement strand
CCCCGGACGAGGACCACGCGGGCAGGACGTCCGCCGCTGCCCGTGACGGCGGCGCCGCGTCGCGCCCCGGTGCGGACACCGCGCCCCGCGGTGCGGGCGCGACCACGGCCGACCCGACGACGGAGGAGCCGGCCCCGGACGACGCGACCGGTGCGGCCACCGTCACCGACGTGATCGACGCGCCCGGTGCTGCCCGCCCGGCGGCCGACGACGAGCACGGGTCCCCGATCGGTGCCGGCGTCCGCGCTGCCGAGACCGCGCGCGAGGCACGGGTGGCGAGGCGTCGCCGGCGGCTGCTCGAGCGGGCCGAGGTGCGGCGCTTCACCCGGCGTGCACGACACCGCCGTGCTGCCTGGATCACCGCGGGCACCGTCGTGGTGGTCTTCGGCGCGTCGATCCTGGTCGCCGTCTACTCACCGCTGATGGCCCTGCGCACGATCGAGGTCCGCGGCACCGAGCGCGTCGACGCGACCGCGCTCCGCCAGGCGCTCTCCGACCAGGTGGGCACCCCGCTGGCCCGCATCGACTTCGGCGAGGTCAAGCGCGACATCGCCGGCTTCCCGCTGATCGAGAGCTACGTCACCGAGGAGGTCCCGCCGCACACCCTCGTCGTGACCGTCACGGAGCGGACGCCCGTCGTCGCCGTCCGTTCGGGGGACTCGTTCGACCTGGTCGACCCGGCGGGCATCGTGGTGCAGTCGTCGCCGGACCGTCCGGAGGGCGTGCCGGTCGCCGACGTGCAGCGCGCCGAGCTCGGCTCGCCGGTGTTCCGGACGATGACCGAGGTCGTGCTGTCGCTGCCGTCGACGGTCCGTCGGCAGGTCACGGACGTCCGGGCGACCACCGCCGACGACGTCACGCTCACGCTCGACGACGGGTCGACCGTGGTCTGGGGCAGCCCGGACGCCTCCGACGCGAAGGCGTCGCTGCTCGCGGCCCTCGTCGCGGACCACGCGTCGCGCGATCCCGACACCGAGGTCGAGTTCGACGTCTCGGCACCGGACAACGGCATCGTCCGACCGGCGCAGTGACGAGCGGAGGGTCCGACGACCACCGCCGAGCCGCTCGCGGCGGGAATCTCGGCGACGCGATCCGCGACACGCGGCGTGGCGGGGCGACAGCCCGCGGAGCGCACCCGTAGCGTCGTGGAAGCACCGCAACTACCAGCATTGCCCCTGAACTTCAAGTAGAGGTTGAGGGTTCAACCGGAGGCCCGACTGACGTGACCACGAACCACAACTACCTCGCCGTCATCAAGGTCGTCGGTGTCGGCGGCGGCGGCGTGAACGCCGTGAACCGCATGATCGAGCTGGGCCTCCGTGGGGTCGAGTTCATCGCGATCAACACCGACGCGCAGGCGCTGCTGCTCAGCGACGCCGACGTCAAGCTCGACGTCGGTCGTGAGATCACCCGGGGCCTCGGCGCCGGCGCGGACCCCGAGGTCGGCCGTCGTGCCGCCGAGGACCACGCCGAGGAGATCGAGGAGGCCCTCGCGGGCGCCGACATGGTCTTCGTCACCGCGGGTGAGGGCGGCGGTACCGGCACCGGCGGTGCGCCCGTCGTCGCACGGATCGCGAAGTCGATCGGTGCGCTCACCATCGGCGTCGTCACGAAGCCGTTCAGCTTCGAGGGCAAGCGTCGGCAGTCCCAGGCCGAGAACGGCGTCGCCGGACTCAAGGACGAGGTCGACACGCTCATCGTCGTGCCGAACGACCGCCTGCTCGAGATCAGCGACCGTGGCATCTCGATGGTCGAGGCCTTCGCGACCGCCGACCAGGTGCTGCTCGCGGGTGTCCAGGGCATCACCGACCTCATCACCACCCCTGGTCTCATCAACCTCGACTTCGCGGACGTCAAGAGCGTCATGCAGGGTGCCGGTTCGGCCCTCATGGGCATCGGCTCGTCCCGCGGGGCGGACCGTGCGATCAAGGCGGCCGAGCTCGCCGTCGCGTCGCCGCTGCTCGAGGCCTCGATCGACGGCGCGCACGGTGTGCTCCTGTCGATCCAGGGTGGGTCGAACCTCGGCATCTTCGAGATCAACGACGCCGCCCGCCTGGTGCAGGAGGCCGTCCACCCCGAGGCCAACATCATCTTCGGTGCCGTCATCGACGACACCCTCGGCGACGAGGTCCGCGTGACCGTCATCGCCGCGGGCTTCGACGGCGGCGAGCCGGGCGCGCAGCAGAAGGAGCGTCGCTCCAGCTGGGTCGAGGCGGACTCCGGCACGTCGTCCGCGGCGTCGTCGGCCGGCACCGGCGCGATCGAGGACACCGCGACCAGCGCGCCGTCCTGGTCGACGCAGGAGCACGAGGCGCCCGTGCGTCGTGCCGCCGACCCGGCGTTCGACGACGACGACGAGCTCGACGTCCCCGACTTCCTGAAGTAAGCCGACCCATGGCAGGTGATGCGCGCCTCCAGACCGTCGACCGTGACGCACTGGAGGCGCGTCTCGCGTCCGTCCGCGCGTCCGTCGCCGACGCCGCCCGGTCCGCCGGGCGCTCGGCCGACGACCTCACGCTCGTCGTCGTGACGAAGTACCACCCGGCGTCGCTGGTCCGCGAGCTCGCCGCACTCGGGGTCACCGACGTGGGGGAGAACCGGCACCAGGAGGCGCAGGCCAAGGCCGCCGAGCTGGCCGACCTCGACCTGACGTGGCACTTCGTCGGTCAGCTGCAGTCGAAGAAGGCGCGGCAGGTGCGCCGCTACGCCGATGTCGTGCAGTCGCTCGACCGCGACTCCGTCGTCGATGCCTTCGCGCCGACCGAGACCGAGCCGGAGCCCCGGGTGGTCGACGGTTTCGTGCAGGTCAACCTGACCGACGACCCCGATCGTGGTGGCGTCCAGCCGGACGCGGTCGAGGCGATGGTCGAACGGGTCCTGCGCACCGGGACGATCCGACTCCGCGGCGTGATGGCGGTCGCGCCCCTCGACGAGGAGCCCCGACGGGCCTTCGCGCGGCTCCGCGACGTCTCCGACCGGGTCGCGGCGATCGCCCCCGACGCGACCGACATCTCGGCCGGCATGAGCGGGGACCACGCCGAGGCGATCGCGGAGGGCGCGACACACCTGCGGATCGGGACCGCAATCACGGGAAACCGGCCGGCCGCGCCCTAGCCTCGTTGCAGGGCACCCACGAGCACCGACCTCCGGAGGAACCATGGCGAACCCGCTCAAGAAGACGATGGTCTACCTCGGCCTCGCCGACGAGGAACTGTACGAGGACGAGCAGCAGCAGCAGGCCGCGCCGACGCGCCAGGCCGCCGCCCCTGCCACGGCTCCCGCTGCAGCTCCGGCCGCGCAGGCTCCGGCCGCCGCTGCGCCCGCAGCCGCTGCCCCGGCGGCAGCAGCTCCCGCAGCGGTCCCCGCCGAGCCCAAGACGCACACCCACCAGCGCGGCGCTCAGGTCACCCCGCTCCGCCGCTCGCACACGACCGCACAGAAGGCGACCCCGGTCCAGGAAATGAACGAGATCCTCACCGTCCACCCGCGCGAGTACAAGGACGCCCAGTCCATCGCCGAGAGCTTCCGCGACGGCATCCCCGTCATCATCAACCTCTCGCAGATGACCGAGTCGGACGCCCGCCGCATGATCGACTTCGCGTCGGGCCTGTCGCTCGGTCTGTACGGCAAGATCGAGCGCGTGACGAACAAGGTCTTCCTGCTGTCGCCGGCCCACGTCGCGGTGAGCGGTGAGCCCGCTGAGGTAGAGTCCGACATCGAGGCGTCCTTCTTCGCCCAGTCCTGAGCCGTACCCCGGTTCACCCCGCCCCGTGCGGTCGCCCTGACGGCGGACGCACCCGAGCCGAGCGAGCCCCATCGTGTCCGTGGTCTTCGGGATCCTCTCCTTCGCCCTCCTGCTCTACTTCTTCGTGATGTGGGGTCGGTTCGCGTTCGACATCGTCCAGGCGTACAACCGGTCCTGGCGTCCTCGTGGCGCCCTGCTCGTGGTCGCCGACGTGGTGTACACGCTGACCGATCCGCCCATCAGGTTCGTCCGACGCCTGCTCCCGCCGCTCCGGCTGGGGCCGGTGGCGCTCGACTTCGGGTGGACGATCGTCATGCTCGTCGTGATCATCCTCCGGGTGATCGTCGGCGGTCTCGCACGCGGGTTCTGAGCCCGCGCCCACCGCGACACGCGCCACGCCGCGACGAACGTCGCGGTTCCCCTCCGGCCGCGGTGTACGGTGGTCGGGATCGATGTCCGCTCCGGCGGGCATCCGCACCGCTCGTGGTGGCTGGTAGATTCGGTCGCGACGCAAGTGGTTCCACACGTTCAGCAGTTCTATTGAGGTGACGGCAATGGCTTTGACGCCGGAAGACGTAGTCAACAAGCGGTTCCAGCCGACGAAGTTCCGCGAGGGCTACGACCAGGACGAGGTCGACGACTTCCTGGACGAGGTCGTCGTCGAGCTCCGCCGCCTGACGGCCGAGAACGACGAGCTCCGCCAGCGCCTGCAGGCCGCCGAGTCGGCGCCGAAGCCGGCCGCCGCCGAGCAGTCCGTCGAGCAGCAGCCCGAGTCGACCCCCGAGCCCGAGCCGGCCCCCGTCGCCGCTGCTCCGGAGCCCGCGCCGGTCGCCGCCGCTGCTCCGGCGCCGTCGACCGTCCCGGCCGACGAGGACACCGAGGGCACCACGAACCTCCTCACGCTCGCTCGTCGTCTGCACGAGGAGCACGTCCGCGAGGGCATCGAGAAGCGCGACGCGCTCATCGCCGAGGGCACCGCGCAGGCAGCTCGCCTGGTCTCCGAGGCCGAGGCCAAGCAGCGCCAGATCATCGCCGACACCGAGAACACCAACCGCCAGCGCGTCGCCGTGCTCGAGGGCGAGCAGCGTCAGCTCGAGGGCAAGATCGACGAGCTCCGCACGTTCGAGCGCGACTACCGTGCGCAGCTCAAGAGCTACATCCAGGGTCAGCTCGCCGAGCTCGACGGGTCCGGCTCGCAGGAGTCCGGCCTCACCCCCGCGCCGGCATCGGCGCAGGGCTTCGGCAACTGACGTTGGTCCGACCAGCACCAACGGCGAAGGTCAGTGTCCGCGCGATCGCGGCACTGGCCTTCGCCGCTGTCGTCGTGGTGGCGCTCGACCAGGGCGTGAAGGCGCTCGTCGTCGCGCACCTGCCGTACGGACAGGTGGTCCCCGTCCTCGGTGACGCGCTCCAGCTGCTCTACGTCCGGAACCCCGGTGCCGCGTTCTCCTTCGCGGTGAACATGACCTGGGTGTTCTCGATCGTGTCGACCGCGGTCGTCGTCGGCATCATCGTGTTCGCCCGTCGCATCCGGTCCATGTGGTGGGCGATCGTGCTCGGCATGCTCCTCGGCGGGGCGCTCGGCAACCTGCTCGACCGGCTCTTCCGCGAACCGGGCTTCGGCCGCGGTCACGTGGTGGACTTCATCTCGACGCCGTGGATGATGCCGGCGATCTACAACATCGCCGACTCGTTCATCTGCGTGAGCATGGTCGTCTTCGTCCTGCTCGTCATCGTCGGCGTGAACCTCGACGGCACCCGTGCCCTCTCGGCGAAGCAGCAGCGCGCTGCGGAGGCGGCGGCCCGCTCCTCGGTCGCCGACGGGGCGGAGCCGTCCCGCGCCTCCCGTCCGGTGGTGGCGGAGCCCGACCCGCGCGCGCCGCGCGACGGTCGTGACGTCCTCGGGCACGACGCGACGTGAGCGAGCAGCGTTCCCTGCCCGTGCCCGACGGTCTCGCCGGTGAGCGGGTCGACGCGGCCATCGCGAAGCTCCTCGGGTTCTCGCGCTCCTTCGCGGCCGAGGTCGTCGCGGCCGGCGGCGTCCGCGTGGACGGCGTCGAGGTCGGCAAGTCCGACCGGCTGCACGCCGACTCCTGGCTCGAGGTCGAGTGGTCCCCGAAGGAGCCCCCGCGCATCGTGCCGGTCGAGGTCCCGGGCATGCGGGTCGTGCACGACGACGAAGACATCGTCGTCGTCGACAAGCCGATCGGCGTCGCCGCGCACCCGTCGCCCGGGTGGGACGGGCCGACGGTGCCCGGTGGGCTCGCCGCGGCCGGCTTCACCATCGCGACCTCCGGCGCCGCCGAGCGGGCGGGGATCGTGCACCGGCTCGACGTCGGGACCTCGGGCCTGATGGTCGTCGCGAAGACGGAGCTCGCGTACACGCACCTCAAGCGGGCGTTCAAGGAGCGCACCGTCGAGAAGGTCTACCACGCGCTGGCGCAGGGGCACCCGGATCCGACGTCGGGGACCATCGACGCACCCATCGGACGGCACCCGTCGAGCGACTGGAAGTTCGCGGTCACGGCCGACGGCAAGCCGAGCGTGACGCACTACGAGACGCTCGAGGCGTTCCGGTCGGCGAGCCTGCTCGAGGTGCACCTGGAGACCGGGCGGACGCACCAGATCCGCGTGCACATGGCGGCGACGAAGCACCCGCTCGTCGGCGACACGATGTACGGCGCCGACCCGGTGCTGGCGTCCGAGCTCGGACTGACGCGGCAGTGGCTCGACGCGGTGCGACTCGGGTTCGAGCACCCGCGGACGGGCGCGTGGGTGGAGTTCCGGGCCGAGTACCCGGACGACCTGCAGCAGGCGCTCGACCGCATCCGCGCCGCCTCGGCGTAGGCCGGCGGCGGCGCGGGCGGCGCGCCGCGTGTCCTGCCCGATCGGGCGGGGCCAGCGC
>NZ_JBIQDQ010000035.1:0-11981 GCF_045370965.1 Curtobacterium sp. 179-B 9B NHS | reverse complement strand
GGCGGCAAGCACGGCTCGTCGGTGCAGGTCACCGTGGAACAGAAGGGAACCCTGGCATGACCACCACCAACCGCGGCGTCAACCGGGTCCTGCTGCTCCTGATCGGCCTGATCGCCATCATCGTCGGTGTCACCATCGGCGCCGGGGTCCTGCAACCCGTCCGCGACGCCCTCCAGCCGTACCTGACGCTGCCGCAACAGGTCACCGTGCCCGACCAGGCACTGTGGATCATCGCCGCGGTCTGCGCGGTGGTCATCGTCCTCGCCGTGATCGTGGTGTTCACTCGCGGTGGCGGCGGCACCAGCGTCGCGGTCCGGGAACGCTCCGGCGAGGACCAGGTCACCGTGAACGTCGCCCTCGTGCGAGACGTCATCGACCACGAACTCACCGGCGTCCACGACATCGTCGCCGCGAAGGTCGACACGTACCTGGTCAAGAAGACCCGCGCCGCACGCATCCGGGTCCACGTCCGCCGCGGCGGCGACGCGGTCACCGTCCTCGACGCCGTCGACCACGCCCTGACCACCCTCGACCAGACCCTCGGCCGACAGATCCCGGTCCTGGTCCACCTCACCGGCGGCACCCGCACCGCACTGGCACGCACCACCCGCGTCCAGTAACAGCACCACCAGCACCACGCAGCACCACCCACAGGCCGGGGGACGCCCGACGTCCCCCGGCCGTTCCGTGCCCGGAACCGGCCGTCCACACAGCCGCAGCCGAACCCGGGAGGCGACCCGAGCCTCCCGTCCGCAGACCCAGGAGGAGACCCCACATGGCACGCAACCACGGAGCCGTCAGCGCATCGACCTCGGAACAGCGTCGCGAGGACGCTGCCGAGTGGAGCCCGCTGGCCCGCTACCTGTCCGAGTTCTTCGGCACCTTCCTGCTCGTGCTCGGCGGCGTCGGTACGGCACTCTTCGCCGCGAACTTCCCGAGCGACACCGACAACCAGTCCGGCGTCGGCTTCCTCGGCGTCGCACTGGCCTTCGGTCTGACGCTCGTCGCCGGCATCGCCGCCGTCGGGCACATCTCCGGCGGCCACTTCAACCCGGCCGTCACCCTCGGCCTCCTCGCCGCCGGGCGCACGGACCTGCGGCACGTGGCCGGCTACATCGTGTCGCAGGTCCTCGGCGGCCTCGCCGCGACCAGCATCATCGCGATCGTGCTCTCCGGGAAGGCCGGCGCCTTCCGGGCCGCGCACGACGCGGGCTTCGCCTCGAACGGCTTCGGCAGTGCCAGCCCGGGCGGGTACGGCCTCGGCGCCGTCTTCCTGACCGAGGCGGTCCTCACCGGGGTCTTCCTCGCGGTGATCCTCTCGATCACCGCCAAGCAGGAGTACCAGGCCCTCGCCCCGATCGGCATCGGCCTCACCCTGACCCTCATCCACCTGGTGAGCATCCCGGTGAGCAACACCTCCGTGAACCCCGCACGATCCGTCGCTGCCGCGGTCTACGGTGGGGCCACGCCGCTCGCCCAGCTCTGGGTCTTCATCGTCGCGCCGGTCCTCGGTGCGGTCGTCGCCGGCCTGATCGTCCGCGTCGGCGGTCGCCGCCGCATCACCGGCTGACCCCACGAGGTCACCCACCGAGAGAAGGAGAACAGCATGCGCAACCGCATCATCGTCATCGGGCTCATCGCCCTGGTCGGCATCTGGATCGGGTCCCGGTCGAACCGGCCCGTCGTGAAGAAGACGAGCACGGCCGAGACCATCCGCAAGGCCTGGAACGACCCGCACGCGCGGAAGCAGCGCGCGAAGCTCCGCAAGAAGATCGAGAAGGCCGCCTCGCACTGACGGGGTGACCACGGACGGGAGGCGCGGTGCCAGCTGGCACCGCGCCTCCCGTCCGTTGCTTCACCTGGGCCGACGGCCGAGCAACACTGCGGCGAGCAGCGCGGCCACTCCGAGCAGCACCAACGGCAGGGCCGTGACGGTGAGCCACGTCGCGGTCGGTTGATCCGCAGGGCTCACGAACGCGCCGACGAGCGCCAGCGTCGTTCCTGCACCCGAGAGGAGTGCAGCGATGCACAGCAAGCTGGTCCTCAGGCGATCTCCGGACACGGTCTTCTCCTGCCGTTGGTCATTGGTTGTTGCACCAGACCACGGATCCCGGCGGGATGTTGTGGATGACGGTGCCTCGCCCGCGAGACGAGCATGCGGTCAGCACGCCGCCGGCGACTGCGAGACCGGCAGCGATGATGCCTGCCGCAGCTCCTCCGAGACCGGTCGCGGCGGTGATGATCCCGATGGCGGTCGCGACTCCCGCAGAAGCTCCGAGCACGCCGAGCAGTCTCGTGGTGTTGCAAGAGTTGAGGTAGACGTTCAGCTGGATCCCGGTGTGGTCCCACCGATTCTTCCCGGCGCAGGCGCGCACGACGGCGGTCGACCGTTCCACCTCGTCAACGAGCTGGCGGTCGACCGCAGCGTGCCGACTGGCGAGACCGACCAGCGACCGTCCGGTCGCGAACGCATCGACTGCCTCGGTGGACACGCCGATTGCGCGCGCACGATCTCCATCGAAGACGCCGTCGCTGCCGATCGCACTCGACAAGGCGGCCCCGAGGGAAGCAGCCGAAGGGTCGGATGGTGCAGCGTGGGCCGGTGACACCGACGCGACCGAGGCGACGAGCGCGACCATGAGCGTCGCGACGCCGAGGCGCTTCCATCGTGCACAAGTGGTGATGATCGATCTGGCCATGACTTCCCCGTTCGTACCGCCGTCTGCGGTCCGACCACTGTCCATCCTGAGCCGGTCGATGTCCAACATCAAATTGTGAATATCAATTGACCAGCGTGCAACTAGTCAGCTTGCTGGGCGAGGGCGGATCAGTCCGCGCCCGTGAGCGCGGCCGCGTAGGCGCGCACCGATCGGTTGTAGCGGGGGAGTGTCGGCTCGACGGCCTCGATCGCCACCCGGAGCGCCTCGTCCACCTGCCCCGCGCTGTGCAGCGCGAGCGCGAGGAAGACGCGAGGGGCCGCTCCGGTCGCGGGGTGCGCTGGGGCGTCGCGGAGCATCGCGATCGCATCGTCGATCCGGCCGAGGTTCCGGAGGGTCGACGCGTGCTGCACGACCAGCCGCGCGGCACGGTCGGGGTCGACGGTGCCGAGCCCCGCCTCGGTCGCCGCGGCGTACTGCTCGTGCGCGGCGGCCTCCTGCCCGCCGGAGTCGTGTGCGCCACCGAGCTCGAACGAGCCGAGCGCGGGATGGGGTGCGACCGCCGCGAGCTCGCGCATCCGGTCGATCCGGGCAGCGTCGTCCACGGTGTCGTCCGCCCACAGCGCCGCGACGCGTGCTTCCCAGTCGGGGTCGGAGGGTCGTGGCTGCGGGGTCGTGGTTTCGCTCACACGGTCACGCTAGCGGCACCGCTGCGACGCGCGACCATCCGGTGGACGTGCCCCTGCGCGCATCCGGGGCACCGGGATGCGAAGATGCATCGTTGCCCACCGACAGGACGACGAGGAACCCATGGGACACGACGACGCCGCGCCGCTCCTCGACGGGCGCTACCGACTCGAGCAGGAGATCGGACGTGGCGGCATGTCCGTCGTGTACCGCGCCACCGACGAGGTGCTGCACCGTCCCGTCGCCGTGAAGCTCTTCCACCCGGGGTCCGTCGACCTGGCACGGCAGGAGGCAGAGCTCGGCGTCCTCGCTGCGCTCGAGCACCACGGGCTGGTCGGGTTGCTCGACGCGGGTGTGGTCGACGTCGTCGGCAGTGGTCCGCGACGCTTCCTCGTCATGTCGCTCGTCGTCGGACAGGACCTGGAGGCGCGGCTCGAGGTCGGACCGCTCTCCGCGAAGCACATCGCCGAGATCGGCTACGACATGGCCGAGGCGCTCGAGTACATCCACCCGCACGGCGTCGTGCACCGCGACATCAAGCCGTCCAACATCCTGCTCGTGGACTACGGCACCGGCTCCGACCGGGCCCGGGCACGGCTGACCGACTTCGGGATCGCCCTGGCCGCGGGGGTCGAACGGCTCACCGCTGACGGTGTCACGACGGGCACGGCTGCCTACCTCAGCCCGGAGCAGGCCCGGGGTGCGGACGTCGGTCCCGCGAGCGACGTGTACTCGCTCGGTCTCGTGCTGCTCCAGTGCTTCACGCGACGCCGCGAGTTCCCGGGGTCGCTCGTCGAGTCCGCCATCGCCCGGCTGTCGCGCGACCCGGTCGTGCCGGAGCCGCTGCCGGAGCACTGGAAGCACCTGCTCCGCGCGATGACGGCGCAGGACCCGACGGAGCGGCCCCTCGGTGCGCAGCTCGTCACGATGCTGCGCGACGTCGTCATCACCGAGAGTGCTGCAGCCGACCCCGCGGCCACCGGTGCCCGGTCCGATGCCGCCCCCGCTGCGACCGCGACCGCCGACGCAGGCCCCGCCGAGCCGACCCCAGCCGCCCCGGCGGACGCCCGCCCTGCCACGCTCGACTCGCTGCCCGAGGAGTCGCTGCAGCGCACCGTGGCGATGGCCGCACGGCTCTTCGACGCTCCGATCGCCCTGGTCGACGTGCTCGACGAGGACCGTGAGTGGTCGCAGTCGTGGATCGCCGAGGGGGTCGACGAGGCAGCGCGCAGCATCAGCTTCCGCAGCGGCTTCGCGCCGGTACCCGTCCCCGTGGTGATCCCGGACGGGTCCGTGCACCCGGAGATGCGGCAGAGTCCGCTCGTCACCGGGCCGCTCGGCATCCGGTTCTACGTGAGCGTGCCCCTGCTGCGGCACGACGGCACCGCGGTGGGGACCCTCGCCGTGCTCGACGTCCGTCCGCGTGAGGCGTCCGAGGGCGACCTGGCGAACCTGCGCGACCTCGCCGCGCTGGCCACCACGCAGCTGGAGCTCCGCCAGGAGTCCCTGCGCACGACGAGCGACGCACTGCCGCTCGACGGCGCGCGCTGACCCGCGTCAGGCGCCGGGTCGGCCGTCCGACCAGGTCATCGCCCGGTCCGCCTGCTCGGCCGTGATCCGGGTCACCGCACCGCAGTTGGTGCACTCGTTGCGGTGCGAGCGCGACAGCGGGACGAGCGGGACGAAGAACAGGCTGAGCTTCGTCGTGCGGCGCACCACCCGCTGCGCCGCCAGGACGCCGCACACCCCGCAGACGAAGCGGACCACGGTGAGCAGGGTGTCGGAGCCGCGGGTGCCGAAGATCAGGAACACACCGCGAGGCTACGCGGACGGCGCAGACGGATCGTCAGCCGTCGGAGGCCGTCACGCGGAAGGACCGCACGAGCGGCTCGTCCGGCTGGACGACGACGGGGGAGCGCCAGGCGAGCGCCGAACCGACCGCGGGGTACTCCGCGACCCGGACGAACCACGGATCGCGGTGGTCCAGCGCCTCGACGAGCACGTGCGCCCGTCCGTCGGCGAAGGAACCGGTCCAGGCCACCCACGGTGCGACGGAACCGTGCACGCGGTGCTCGCCCGCGCCGTCGGGGGTGCGGACCACGACGTCCGTGCAGGCGGCGAACCGCAGGAACCAGCCGCCGTAGCCGGCACCGGCGCGACCGTGGCTGGCCGGACTGCCGAGCGCGACAGGTCGGGCACCGGGCGCGCGGAGCGTGGACGTCCACTCGAGCTGCCAGCCGTCCGGCGTCGCACGCCAGCCGAGCGTGCGGTCCTCGTGGAGCAGCAGCGCGCCGGCCGGGTCGCGCCATTCGGTGCCGAGCCGCACCCGGGCGCCGTCCGTCTCGGAGGGGCCGACGGTCGCGGTGCCGTGGTCGTCCTGCCACCGGTAGCCGGGACCGTCCACGTACGTCGGTCCACCCCAGCAGTTGACGCCGTCGAGGTCCGGGAACGCGACGCCGAGGCCGCAGTGCCAGGGGTGGTCCTCGGGGTGACGGTCGGTGAGCACCACGCCGCCGAGCGTCCGCACCGGGTGGAGGAAGGGCCGCGGCACCCAGGCCGGCGGGACGTCCGCGCCGTCGTGCAGCTCGCCCACCCGGACCCCGGCGACGTCGAGCGGTACCACGACGCCGTGCGTCACGCCCGTGCCCTCCGTGCTGTCCGTCCCCACGTCGCCGACGCTACGCGCCGACCTCCGCGGGTCGCCGCCGCACGAGCACCACGCTGTCCCCCGTCTCGTGTCGCTCGCCGTCCGGTCCGGTCGCCGATCGCGGTCGGCCCTCGGCGACCAGGACGTCCCACCCGTCGTCGAGCCGCAGCGCCGCCAGGTCCTGCTCGGGCGTCGGGAAGCGGTAGGACCGCATCTCCTCGGGCACGTCGCGGTGCGGCGGAGCGGCGTGGGCGGTGACGAGCAGGTGCCCGCCGGGAGCGACCGCCGTGGTCGCCCGGTGCAGGATCGCGTCGCGGGGGATGCCGACCGGCCACGACTGCAGGAAGGACGCCGTGACCAGGTCGAACCGCTCGTCGGGAGCCGGGCTCCAGGTCGCCAGGTCGGCGGCGACGAACCGGGTCCGTCCGGCCACCCCGGCCGACCGCGCCGCACGGTCGGCGCGGTCGACGGCGGTCTGCGACAGGTCGACACCGGTCACCGTCCAGCCCTGCTCCGCGAGCCAGACGACGTCGCCGCCCTCACCGCACCCGAGGTCGAGTGCCCGGCCGCCACCCGACGGCAGTCCGGCGACCACGTCGGCGAGCACCGCGTTCACCCGGCCCGACCAGATCCCGTCCCGTTCGGCGTACCGGGCCTCCCACCAGTCGCGCGCCGTGCCGCCCCCACCCGGAGTGCCGTCGGGGCGGGCCGGGGTGTGTGCGTCGGCGGGGGCGGAGGGATCGTCGTGCGTGCGCATCCACCCAGTCGACCGCGCACCGGAGCGCACCGCAAGGATCCTTGCCGGACCGGCAACGGCGGCCCGCCGCGATCAGGCCCGGACCGGCGACGGCAGCCTGTCGCGAGTGGCCGCCGGACGGGAGGCACACGGCCGCCCGCCACGCGCCTCCCGTCCGTCGCACACCGGACGGACGGCCGACGACGTTCCGTCCGGAGTGCGCGGCCTGGGTGTCCGGTGTCCGCGGTGCCGTCCAGCGGCGCGTACCGTCGCCGGCACGACGAGATCGTCCGGCGGCCACGCCATGCGGGGGCCGCCAGGGTGGACACCACGCCACCCCGCGACCCTGCCGGCCGGACTCCGGACGGCGCAGGACGCCAGGCGGTCGTGATGCAGGGAGCACGACATGTCGACGTACCAGACGGACGAGCGGGTCGAACCGGTCCGCGTCATCACCTACCGGCACCTCCGCCGCGCCGCGCGACGGGGTTGGGCGGTGCCCGAGGGCACCCCGGCGCCGTCGCTCGCGGACCTGGGGCGGGTCCGCGGACCCAGCCGCGGCGACCGCACGTGATCACCGCGACCGTCGACCCGCCCGCGGAGGACCGGTCGACCGAGCAGCGCCGGACCTCGGTCCGACAGGTCGTGCACAGCGGCACGGAACCCGGCGGGGCCCGCATACTCCACGAGGACGTGTACGACGCCCACGACCTGTGGTGCCGTCCCGACGGGGACGCCCCCTTCAGCTACCGGTACCGTGCCACCGAGGACGGGCGGGTGAGCCTGCGGACCTCGTCGGTCTCGGCGCACCACGGCGGTGTGCTCGACCCCGGTCGGCAGTACCTGCTCGCGTGGTCGGTCGAGGGCGGTGTCGTGCTCGACCCGGACCGCGAGGACGGCGTCACGCTCCGCCCGGGCGTCCCGGTGATGTGCCCGGCGGGTCGTCCCTTCTCGGTGGCGGCGCCGCCCGGCACCGTGCACCTGGTGCACTTCGACGCGGACTTCCTCGAGGCCGTCGCGGTCGTCGGCGGTGCGGCCGTCCCCGTGCCGCTGGCGTTCCCGGCCGCCGTGCCGTCCGCCCGCCTCGCGCCGTTGCAGCGCACGCTCCGCGAGCTCGCCGGTGCGATGCTCGACGTCGACGTGGTCGACGGAGAGCGGGCGGTGCTGGACCTGCGACTCGCCGAGGCCGTCCTCGAGGCGTTCCGCCCCGACCCCGACGGCGGTGTCCCCGACGGCTCCGTCGCCACGCTCGAGCGGGCGAAGGCGTACATGTACGCGCACTTCGCCCGCCCGCTCAGCACCGCGGAGATCGCCGCCGGCGCCGAGTCCAGCGTCCGGACGCTGCAGGAGACCTTCCAACGGCACGAGGCATCGACGCCGACCGCGTTCCTCCGGGACCTCCGGCTCGACAAGGCCCGGATTGCGCTGCAGCTCGCCGACGCACGGGAGACCTCGGTGGGAGCCGTGGCGTCCTCCTGCGGCTTCCGGCACATGGGGCGTTTCTCCGGCGCGTACTCCGCGCGCTACGGGGAGCACCCGGGGGAGACGCTGCGAGGGCAGCGACGGATGATCGCGGTCGCCGGGACCCCCGGTCGCACGCGGGGGTCCCAGCCGGGCTGAGCCCGCCCGTCTCCCTCGCCTGTCCGGATCCGCAGGTCGGTCGGGAGGCACCCGGCGCGTCCACCGCGCAGCCCCGGTCCGCCCCATGCTGCGCTGGGTAGCGTGCAGGGATGCAGCGGACGTCACCGAGCACCGGGACCGGCGGGATCGCGGTCGCCGTGCGCGGCACCGGCGCCCCGGTCCTCGTCCTGCACGGCACCCCCGGCGGGATCTCCTCCGCCGAGGCGATGGCCCGCTTCCTGCCCTCCGACCGCTTCCGCGTCGTGACCCTCGCACGACCGGGCTACGCGGGGACGACCCTCGAGCCGGACCACCCCTCGCTCGACGACGAGGCCGACCGGTACGCGGCGCTCCTCGACGGGCTCGGCATCGACCGTGTCGCCGTGCTGGCGTGGTCCGGCGGCGGCCCGGCTGCCTACCGGTTCGCGGTCCGCCACCCGGACCGGATCCGGACGCTCGTCGTCGTCGCCGGGCTGTCCGCGCGGTGGGTCCCGCCGAAGCCGTCCTTCGCCGAGTGGGTCGTCGCGTACACCCGGGTCGGTGCGGCGCTCGCCGCGTCCGCCGCGCGACTGCTGCCGTCCGTCGTCGTCCGCACCGCCGAGGCCGGCGTCAGCTCCCTGCGCGGGCGGGCACTCACCGCACACGTCGCGGACGTCCTGCACGACCGGCCCCGGCGCCGGGTCCTGCTCGACCTGTCCTCGAGCGGCAACGCGGGCGGGCGCAACCGTCCGGGGTGGGACAACGACGTGCGGGTGCTCGGAGCGGTGGACGACCTTGAGCTCGGGGCCGTCCGGGCACCGACGCTCCTGGTGCACGGCGACGCGGACACCGAGGTCCCGATGGAGCACAGTGCCCGGGCCGCTGCGACCGTGCCCGGGGCCGAGCTCCTCACGCTGCCCGGCGGCACCCACTTCGGGCTCTGGGACCACCACGACGCGGCCCGCGTGCAGGAGCGCGTCCGGAGCCACCTCGAGCGCGCCTGATCGCTGCCGCGCCTGACCGCTGCGTACCGGCTCCGCTCGCTCGGGGAGGGCTGCGCTCGACCCGGCAGGCTGAGACGAACCGCAGGAACCGGACGCTCCAGCCCTGGCGGTCACAGCTTCGTGACCAATACGTTATCTCCCTGAGCCGGTCGACCATCCGTCGCCCGATCGCGGAAGGAACCATGGGACGACACGCACTGCCCGCAGCCCACGACGGCGCACGGTCGGCAGCACCCGAGCCGACCGCACCCGGATCGTCGGGACCCGCGGAGCTGCGGCGTCCCCGCGGCCGTCGCGCCGCCCTCGGCCCCGCGGTCGCCCGTTCCTCCTTCGTGCAGCCCGCGAAGCCCGCGCGCACGGTCGCGCTCGCCGCACCGCGCCCGGTCGCGTCGACCGCCGTCGCCGGCGCCGCGGTGCTCTCACGCTCCGCAGCACTCCGCGCCGAGCGGGCTGCCGACCCGCGGCACGTCCGCCGCGCCGCGAACGCCAAGCGTGCGGCGATCCTGCTCGCACCGGCGCTCGCCGTGACGTCGACGCTGACGCTCGCGGTCCCTGCGGACGCGGCCCCGGCGACCACGACGAGCAGCTCGTCGTCCACCACCACGGCTGCGGACGACGCGCAGTCCTTCACCGTCGCCCGCGACGTCGAGGTCCCCGTCGTGCAGACGGACGGCATGACGACCACCACGACGATCGTGTCCTACCCGACGATCGTCACGAAGTACGGCGTCACCACGCAGCAGGCCGAGGCGGCCATCTCGAAGGTGCTGTCGGCGGGCGGCAAGCGCGCCACGATCGTCTCGACGGCGCTGCAGTTCATGGGGGACCCGTACGTCGAGGGCGGCGCGAGCCACTCCGGCATCGACTGCTCGGGACTGACGATGGTGGCGTACGCGGCCGTCGGCATCCCGCTCGTCCACTACGTGCCATCGCAGGACGCGGTCGCCACGACGATCCCGCAGTCCGAGGCCCTGCCGGGCGACCTCGTGGTGTTCGACAACGAGGACCACGTCGGCATCTACCTCGGCGACGGCATCGTGCTGCAGGCGCCGCACCCCGGCGACCCGGTCGACATCGTGCCGCTGTACCCGAACGCCCACCACTTCGCGCGTCTGCTGCCCGCGGGGGAGTGACGCGTCGACGGGGAGTTGCGCACCTCCCGTAAACTGGAGTGATGGCCACCGAGACCCGCACCCCGTTCGAGGAGCAGCGCTCCACGCGTCCGCAGGTGCGCCCGCGCACCGAGGGGTGGACCCAGGCGCAGGACTCCGAGGGGCGACCCCTCCTGCAGTTCGCGTCGCCGAAGCGCGGCAAGCCGCCGGTGCACCTCGCCGACATGACCGTCGAGGAGCGCATCGCGAAGGTCAAGGAACTCGGCCTGCCCGGCTTCCGCGCCAAGCAGCTGTCGACGCACTACTTCACGCACTGGTCGTCCGACCCGGCGACGATGACCGACCTGCCGGCAGCCCAGCGCGAGGAACTCGTGGCCGGGATGCTGCCGCCGCTCCTCACGGAGACCCGGCGTCTGGCGACGGACAAGGGCGACACGATCAAGTTCCTCTGGAAGCTGCACGACGGCGCCCTGGTCGAGTCGGTGCTGATGCGCTACCCCGGTCGCATCACGCTCTGCGTCTCGTCGCAGGCGGGCTGCGGCATGAACTGCCCGTTCTGCGCCACCGGCCAGGCGGGGTTGACCCGCAACATGTCGACCGCCGAGATCATCGAGCAGATCGTCCGCGCGAACGCCGCGATCGCCGCCGGCGAGCTCGGGGGTGACCCGCGCAAGGGCGGGCAGGACCGCGTCGACGCCGAGCGGGTCACGAACATCGTCTTCATGGGGATGGGCGAGCCGCTCGCCAACTACAAGCGGGTCATCGAGGCGGTGCGCACGATGATCGCCCCGCAGCCGCACGGTCTCGGGATGAGCGCGCGCGGCATCACCGTCTCCACCGTCGGCCTGGTGCCGGCGATCAAGAAGCTCGCGGACGAGGACATCCCGCTCACCTTCGCCCTGTCGCTGCACGCGCCGGACGACGAGCTCCGCGACGAGCTCATCCCGGTGAACTCGCGGTGGAAGGCCGACGAGGCGATCGACGCCGCGTACGAGTACTACGCGAAGACCGGTCGACGGGTCTCGATCGAGTACGCCCTCATCAAGGACATGAACGACCACGCCTGGCGCGCCGACCTGCTCGCCGAGAAGCTCAACGCGCGTGGCAAGGGCTGGGTGCATGTCAACCCGATCCCGCTCAACCCGACGCCCGGTTCGGTCTGGACCTCGTCGGAGCCCCACGTGCAGGACGAGTTCGTCCGCCGGCTGAACGCCGCGGGCGTCCCGACGACCCTGCGCGACACCCGCGGCAAGGAGATCGACGGCGCGTGCGGCCAGTTGGCCGCGGCGGACGAGACGGACGTCTGAGCCGACGATCGGTCGGACGGGAGGCACGGTGCGGGTCCGCACCGTGCCTCCCGTCGTTCCCGGGTCGCGTCGGCACGCGTGCGACGGTCGACCGGCACCCGTCCGACCGCGGCTCGGTACCCCTCCTCCAGCGAGTCCTCGGGGAAGTCGGGGGACGACACGCCCGGGATGTGGGTGGTGTTGGTGGTGTGGTCGGGCCGTGCGTAGAGTAATCACTCGTTGCCGCTGAGGC
>NZ_JBIQDQ010000034.1:0-14281 GCF_045370965.1 Curtobacterium sp. 179-B 9B NHS | reverse complement strand
CGGCGCGACGGCGCGACGGCGCGAGGGGCGCGAGGGGCGCGACGTGCGCCACGGGCGCGATGGGGCGATGGGCGTGAGCACGCATCGGACGGGAGGCGCGGGGCGGTCGTGCGCCGAGCCTCCCGTCCGGCGCGCCCTCGGCTGCTCCCGAGCCTGCGAATGTCCTCCACTTCCCTCCACCCCCTTCACTCCGCTCCACGTCCGCGTGCTTCCGGGGAAGTGACTCGCAGAGAGGCGAGCTACGAGCTCCGGTGACCACCCCAGATCGGGGGATCGGGGCAGATTCGGGAGCGCCGACCGTTCCGCGGGGAGCGAAGTGGAGTAAAGTGGGGATCACGACGGTCCGGTGGAGCGGAGGGGAGGCCCCGACGTGCTGCTCGGTACCCATGCCCCGAAGCTGGACGAGAAGGGTCGCGTGATCCTCCCCGCCAAGTTCCGGGACGAACTGTCCGGCGGACTCGTGATGACCCGTGGGCAGGAGCGCTGCGTCGTCGTCTTCAGTGCGGACACGTTCGAGCAACTGCAC
This sequence comes from Curtobacterium sp. 179-B 9B NHS, assembly GCF_045370965.1. Taxonomy (NCBI): domain Bacteria; kingdom Bacillati; phylum Actinomycetota; class Actinomycetes; order Micrococcales; family Microbacteriaceae; genus Curtobacterium; species Curtobacterium sp. 179-B 9B NHS. The sequence goes on along the minus strand of NZ_JBIQDQ010000034.1, from coordinate 13,755 downwards.
GAACGGATCCGGACGGCTCCGATGACGTCGAAGCGCACCCGGGACTACATGCGCCTGTTCCTCTCCGGAGCGAGCGCGGAGACCCCGGACAAGCAGAACCGCGTGACGATCCCGCAGAACCTCCGTGAGTACGCGGGGCTCGAACGGGACCTCACGGTCATCGGCAGCGGTGACCGTGCCGAGATCTGGTCGACCCCCGCGTGGGAGGCCTACTACGCCGAGGTCGAAGAGGGCTTCGCCGACAACGACGAGGAGGTGATCCCGGGGATCTTCTGATCCGCGGATCGGGACTCCCAGCCGTGGTGCCCTGACACACCTTCCCCGGTGTCAGGTCGCATGGATGGGGATCCGGGTGCGTGGCCCAGACGGTCACAGGGGCTGCACATGGCCGAAGACCAGCCGAAGTTCCCGCACACGCCGGTGATGCTCCAGCGCATCGTCGACCTGTTCGTCCCGGCCCTCGACGGCCCGGGCAAGGTCGTCGTCGACGCGACCCTCGGCATGGGCGGCCACTCCGAGGCGCTGCTCGAACGGTTCCCGGAGCTCACGCTCATCGGGCTCGACCGCGACACCGACGCCCTCGGCATCGCGGGGGAGCGGCTCGCTCGCTTCGGCGACCGCGTGCGCCTCGTCCACACCGTGTACGACGGGATCGTCGACGCGGTCGAGGGCGAGGGCTTCCGTCAGGTCGACGGCGTGCTGTTCGACCTCGGCGTCAGCTCGCTGCAGCTCGACCGTGCCGAGCGCGGGTTCGCCTACAGCCAAGACGCCCCGCTCGACATGCGCATGGACCGGACCGAGGGGCAGACCGCCGCCGACGTCCTCGCGACCTACGACGAGGGCGAGCTGCGCCGGATCTTCCAGCGGTACGGCGAGGAGAAGCTCGCCGGCCGGTACGCCCGCGCGATCGTCGAGCGTCGCACCGAGCGCCCGTTCGAGATGTCGGGTGACCTCGTCCAGGTGCTGCACGACGCGACACCCGTGGCCGTGCAGCGGCAGGGGCACCCGGCCAAGCGCGTGTTCCAGGCGCTCCGCATCGAGGTCAACGCCGAGCTCGCCGTGCTCGAGCGGGCGATCCCCGCCGCGCTCGACGTGATCGCGGTCGGTGGTCGGATCGTCGTCGAGTCGTACCAGTCGCTCGAGGACCGCCTCGTGAAGCGGGCACTGGTCGAGCGCACGACCTCGAGCGCCCCGGCAGGACTACCCGTCGAGCTGCCGGAGCACGCTCCCACCTACTCCCTCGTCGTCAAGGGCGCGGAACTGGCCGACGAGGCCGAACGCGCCGCCAACCCCCGAGCCATCCCCGTGCGCCTGCGCGCGGCTGAGCGGATCCGGAAGTGACATGAGCACGAACCTCGCACTCGTCGACCCCGTCGGCGCACCGACCCGTGCCCCGCACCCACCGCGCCGGGAGCGACCCGAGCTCGTCGAGGTCGCGCCGTCCAGGGCGCAGCGCCGGGCACGGCCGAAGATCGCCTACGCGGTGGTCGGCGTCGTGTCGCTCGGTGTGCTGCTCCTCGCGCAGCTCGGCATCAGCATGGTGCTGAGCCAGGGGGCGTACACGCTGGACTCGCTCGGCGCCGAGCAGACGGGGCTCTCCCGGACGCAGCAGTCGCTGTCCGAGGAGCTCCGTGTGCTCGACTCGCCGCAGAACCTGGCGCGCAACGCCAAGGCGCTGGGGATGATCGCGAACTCCACCCCGGTGTACCTCGACCCGAAGACCGGCCACGTGTACGGCACGCCGACCCCGGCGGCCCCCGACGAGGCGACCGCGAGCGGCGACAACCAGGTGCCGAACGCGCTCCTCGACCCGGTCCCGCTCGCCGCCGGCCCGGACGCGTCCGCCGGCGGGGCGAGCACGACCGACGGTGCCGCCGGCACCGGTGCGACCCCGGCCGACGGCACCACGAGCACGACCGGCGGCAGCACGGACACCAGCGCGGGCGGGACGTCGGCGGCCGGTGCCCAGCAGGGCGCTGCGACGGCCGACACTGAGAAGAGCGCAGGCACCAGCGAGTCGGGACGGACCGGCTCGACCACCGACGTAGAGTCCGACGCGAACCCGCTCCAGGCACCCACCACCCGGTGACCTGCGGGCGGGATCAGACTGCCGCACCACCCGGGAAGGACCGCACCGCGTGACGAAGACGATCCGCAACCCTCGACTGCGCTACAGCGTGGTGATCATCGCCGTGATCGCCCTCGTCGCGGTCTTCGTGATCCGACTGGTCGACATCCAGGTGGTGCAGGCAGCGGCGCTGAACGAGGCGTCGAAGGCGAAGCGGAGCATCCCGGTCACCATCTACGGCAACCGCGGTGCGATCGTCGACCGCAACGGCACCGAACTCGCGGAGAGCGTCAACCGCTACAACATCGTCACCTCGCCACGACTCGTCGCGGGCTTCGACGGCAAGCTCGGTGGCGAGCGCACGAAGAAGGTCTCGGTGGACGACGCCCTGCAGGCGTTGGCGAAGGCGTCCGGCGGTGACGTGCAGGCGATGCAGAAGGCGATCGCCGCCGACCCGAAGTCGGACTTCGCCTACCTGGTCAAGGGGCTCGACGTGAAGCACTACGAGGCGGTCGTCGCCCTCGGCATCCCGTGGGTCTACAAGGAGCAGCAGTCCGCCCGCGTCTACCCGATGGGTGCCACCGGCGGTGCGCTGACCGGGTTCATGGGCACCGACGGCGCCCAGGCCGGCCTCGAGTACTCGTACGACCAGTGCCTCGCGGGCAAGAACGGCTCGGAGACGTACGAGCGCGGCGAGGACGGCGTGCAGCTCCCCGGGAGCACCCGGACGACGGAGCAGGCCAAGGACGGCGGCACGCTCGAGACCACCATCGACAGCGACCTGCAGTACATGGCGCAGCAGACCATCGCGTCGGCGGCGCAGTCGCTGCAGGCGGAGTCCGCGACCGCGACCGTCGTGGACGTCAAGACCGGTGAGCTCCTCGCCGTCGCCGACTGGCCCACCGTGGACCCGAACGACGTCGACGCGACCACGGACAAGGGTGCGTACGGCTCCCGTGCGCTGACCTCGACCTACGAGCCCGGTTCGACCATCAAGGCGGCGATCGCGGCCGCGCTCATCGACCAGGGCAAGTCGAGCCCGACCGACCGAGCGGTGGTGCCGTACTCGCGGTCCTTCCCGTGGGGCGGCAAGATCCAGGACTCCGAGCTCCACCCGACCGAGAACCTGACGCTGACCGGCATCCTGCAGAACTCCTCGAACGTCGGCATCACCGAGCTCGGCGAGCGGCTGTCGACCCAGCAGCGGTACGACTACATGAAGAAGTTCGGCCTGTTCGAGCCCGAGTCGGCGATCCAGTACCCCGGCCAGCCGGGCATGCAGTACGGCGCGAGCCCGGACTGGGACCAGCAGACGAACATCAACTCGATGTTCGGGCAGGGCATCTCGACGACCGCCGTCCAGGTCGCGAGCGTGTTCCAGACCCTCGCCAACCAGGGTGTCCGGATCCCGCTCCACATGGTGAAGGGCTGCAAGACCTCCGACGGCAAGGTGATCGACGCGCCCGACGTGCAGGGCACGCGCGTCGTGTCCGCTGCGGCAGCCGACCAGACCGTCAAGATGCTGCAGAGCGTGGTCACGGGCGGCACGCTCGTCGGGATGAAGCCGATCTCCGGCTACAACATCGCGGCGAAGACCGGTACCGCCGAGGTCGCCGAGGGCGGGAAGGGCTACGGCGGCCAGCGCATCACCTCGGTGGCCGGAATGGCACCCGCCGAGGACCCCCAGTATGTTGTCACGGTGACGTTCACGAAGCCGCAGACCAACAAGTGGTCCAGCGGAGCGGCTCCGGCGTTCCGCACTCTCATGTCCCAGGTGCTCGAGAAGTACCGAGTAGCCCCCTCCACGGCCGAGGCGCAGCTGTACCCGTCCACGTGGTGAGGAAGAAGGAGCACTTGTCCGCACGGATCCCCCCGGTCCTCCGACCCGAACACCCGACCCCGAGGAGCGTCGCCGAACTCGCGAACGCGTTCGGCATGCGCGTGGTCGGCTCCGTCGACGCCGTCGAGACGACGGGCGTCACGCTGAGCGCTGCCGAGGTGCAGCCGGGTGACCTGTTCGTCGGCGTGCACGGCGCGAACCGACACGGCGCCCAGTTCGCGACCGAGGCCGCCGAGCGCGGTGCCGTCGCGGTGCTGACCGACGCCGACGGCGTCGCACTCGCCGAGCCCTCCGGCCTGCCGGTGCTGGTGGTCGAGGACCCGCGCGCCGCGCTCGGCGACGTCTCGGCGTGGGTCTACCGCACCCACCCGGACGAGGCCACCGACCTGCCGCAGCTCTTCGCGACGACGGGCACGAACGGCAAGACCAGCACGTCGTACATCCTCGAGGGCATCCTCAAGCAGCTCGGCCTGGTCACCGGCCTCAGCTCGACCGCGGAGCGCCACATCGGCTCGCTCAGCGTGACGAGCCGCCTGACCACCCCCGAGGCGAGCGAGATGCACGCGCTCCTCGCCCGCATGCGCGAGTCCGAGGTCCGTGCCGTCGCCGTCGAGGTCAGCGCCCAGGCCCTGAGCCGCCACCGTGTCGACGGCATCGTGTTCGACGTCGCCGGGTTCACGAACCTCTCCCACGACCACCTCGACGACTACGCCGACATGGAGGAGTACTACCAGGCGAAGCTCCCGCTGTTCCAGCCCGAGCACGCCCGTCGCGGCGTCGTCTCGCTGGACACCGACTGGGGGTACCGCGTGGTGCAGGACTCCCGCATCCCCGTCACGACGATCACGGTGCACCCCGAGGTCGAGGCCGAGTGGCACGTCGACATCGTCGAGGCGCACGCCGCCTACACCGAGTTCCGCCTCACCGGACCCGAGGGGCGTGAGCTCACGACCCGTGTGCCGCTCATCGGCTGGCACATGGCGGCCAACGCGGCGCTCGCGATCGTGATGCTCGTCGAGGGCGGGTTCGAGCTCGGCGCCATCGCGCACGCCCTCGGCTCGAACCACCGGCACTACGCGGACGAGACCGACGAGCAGCCGGTCAGCGCCATCGAGTGCTACCTGCCCGGTCGGACCGAGCGGGTGTCGGGGGACGCCGGCCCGAGCGTCTACGTCGACTTCGGGCACAGCGCCGACGCCTTCGAGAACACGCTGGCGGCCGTCCGGCAGTTCACGCCGGGCAAGGTCCTCATGCTCTTCGGCGCCGACGGCGACCGCGACACGACGAAGCGCGGCGACATGGCGCGCGTCGCCGCCGCGGGGAGCGACATCCTCGTCGTCACCGACCACCACCCGCGCTTCGAGGACGCCGCGTCCATCCGGAAGACCCTGGTCGACGCCGCGCGCGAGGCCTACCCGGACCACGAGACGTACGAGGTCAGCCCGCCGGAGGCGGCGATCCGCACGGCCGTGAGCCTGGTCGGCGACGGAGACTCGATCCTCTGGGCCGGCCCCGGCCACCAGGACTACCGCGACATCGCGGGCGTCCGGACGCCCTACTCGGCGCGTGACGAGGCCCGGCAGGCACTGCGCGAAGCCGGCTGGGAGCCGAACTCCGGCCCGGCGGAGGAGACCCGATGATCGCCCTGACCCTCGCCGAGATCGCCGCCGCGATCGGCGGCGAGGTCGTCAGCGGTGCCCCGGAGCAGGTCGTCGACGGCAGCGTCGAGACCGACTCGCGCCTCGTCGACACCGGCAGCGTGTTCTTCGCGCTGCTCGGGGAGGAGACCGACGGCCACCGCTTCGTGCCGAACGCGGTCGAGGCCGGTTCGGCCCTGGTCGTGACCGAGCGCGCCGTCGACCTGCCCGACGGCGCCGGCACCGCGCAGGTCGTCGTGTCCGACGGCTACGCCGCCCTCGCCGCCCTCGCGCACGAGGTCGTGGCGCGGGTCCGTGCCTCGAGCGCCCACCGCGTCGACGAGCAGGGACGGCCGGCGCCGCTGCGCGTCGTCGGCATCACCGGCTCGAACGGCAAGACGAGCACCAAGAACATGCTGCGCACGATCCTCGAGCAGCACGGTGCGACCGTGGCGCCGCAGGGATCGTTCAACAACCACGTCGGCGCCCCCGTCTCGATGCTCCGCATCACCCACGACACGCGGTTCCTCGTCGTGGAGATGGGTGCCAGCGGCAAGGGGCACATCGCCAAGCTCGTCGCGATCGCCGAGCCGGACGTCGGTGTCGTCCTGAAGGTCGGGCTCGCGCACGCCGGCGAGTTCGGCGGGATCGAGGCGACCCAGCGCGCGAAGTCGGAGATGGTCACCGACCTGCCCGCCACCGCGACCGCACTGCTCAACGTGGACGACGACCGCGTCGCGTCCATGCGTGCCCTCACCGACGCGACCGTCGTCGGCTTCGGCACGTCGGCCGGCGCGGACTACCGCGTCTCCGGCATCGAGACGGACCGCAGCGGTACGCGCTTCACGCTCACCGCGCCTCCCGTCCCGGCCGAGGCCGCCGCGGACCGTCCTGGAGGCACGTCCCCGGTCCCGCAGACCGTCGACGTCCGCCTCGCCATCCTCGGCGAGCACCACGCGATGAACGCGTCGGCCGCCCTCACCGTCGCCCACCTGTGGGGCGTCCCGCTCGCCGCCGGCGCCGAGGCGCTCGCGTCGATGACGCGGGCCGAGCGCTGGCGCATGGAGCTCCTCCAGGGCGGACCGGAGGGCGTGACCGTCATCAACGACGCCTACAACGCGTCGCCGGACTCGACGGCCGCCGCACTCCGCACCCTGGCGCAGGTCGTGCGTCCGGGGGAGCGCTCCGTCGCCGTGCTCGGCGAGATGGCGGAGCTCGGGGAGTTCTCGACGGAGGAGCACGACCGCATCGGTCGGCTCGTCGTCCGTCTCGGCATCGGACAGCTCGTGGTCGTCGGACCCGGCGCCGCGCCGATCCACCAGGCCGCCACCCTCGAGGGATCGTGGGACGGCGAGTCCGTGTACATCGAGGACGTCGACGCAGCCGTCCACGCCCTGCAGGAGATGGTCCGCCCCGGCGACGTCGTCCTCGTCAAGTCCTCGAAGTCCGCCGAACTGCGATTCCTCGGCGACCGCCTCGGAGGTGTCACCGAATGATCGCGCTCCTCGTCGCCGGCGCCGTGGCGCTGGTGTTCACACTGCTGCTCACACCGCTCTTCATCAAGCTGTTCCACCGCCTCGGCTGGGGACAGTTCATCCGTGACGACGGCCCGCAGTCGCACCACACCAAGCGCGGCACCGCCACCATGGGCGGCATCGTCCTGATCATCGGCGCGGTGCTCGGCTACTTCGTCGGACACCTGGTGGGCCGCGACTCGGTCACGCTGTCCGGGCTGCTCGTGCTCTTCCTCATGGTCGGGCTCGGGTTCGTCGGGTTCATCGACGACTTCCTCAAGGTCCGTCGGCAGCGGAGCCTCGGTCTCGGCGGCTGGGCGAAGGTCCTGGGGCAGGTCATCGTCGGCGTCGTGTTCGCGACGATCGCCCTCGTGGTGCCGACCGGCAACGGCAAGCCCCCGGCATCGACGATGATCTCCGCGATCCGCGACGTCCCGTGGTTGGACTTCATGGTCCTCGGAACCGTCATCGGGACGATCCTGTACCTCGCGTGGATCGTGCTGCTGACGGTGTCCACGTCGAACGGCGTGAACGTCGCCGACGGGCTGGACGGCCTCGCCACCGGCTCGAGCATCCTGGCGATCGGGTCGTACGTCATCATCGGCTTCTGGCAGTCGAACCAGATCTGCGGCGGCGTCCGACTCGACGAGAGCACCGCGCACGCCTGCTACAGCACGTCCGACCCGCTCGACCTCGCGGTCGTCGCGGCCGCGGTCTGCGGTGGCCTCATCGGGTTCCTCTGGTACAACACCTCGCCGGCGCAGATCTTCCTCGGCGACACCGGCTCGCTCGGCCTCGGCGGAGCGCTGGCCGGCCTGGCGATCCTCAGCCGCACCGAGCTGCTGCTGATCCTCATCGGTGGCCTGTTCTTCATCGTGACCGGCTCGGTCATCCTGCAGCGCGCCTACTTCAAGATCACCCACGGCAAGCGCATCTTCCGGATGAGCCCGCTGCACCACCACTTCGAGCTGAAGGGGTGGGCCGAGGTGACCGTCGTCGTCCGGTTCTGGATCATCGCGGGGCTCTGCGTCGCGGCCGGTGTCGGGCTCTTCTACCTGGAGTGGATCGCCCGTGTCGGCTGACGCCCGCCTCGAAGGACTCGACAGCTGGTACGCCGAGGGCTGGAAGGGGCTGCGGGTCGCCGTGCTCGGCCTCGGCTCGACCGGCTTCTCCGTCGCCGACACGCTCGTGGAGCTCGGCAGCGACGTGGTCGTCCTCGCGCCGGACGGACCCGCCGACACCGTGGAGCTGCTCGACGTGATCGGCGCCCGGTTCGAGCGCACGTCGCTCGACACCGTGCCGGCCGCCCTCCTGGAGCAGGCCCCGGACGTCGTCGTCGTGTCGCCCGGTCTGCCGCCGCACAACGCCACGGTCCGCTGGGCGGTCGAGCACAGCACCGTGTGGGGGGACATCGAGCTCGCCTGGCGCGTGCGCGACAAGGTCGTCCGTGGCCCGATCGCCGTACCGTGGGTGACCATCACGGGAACGAACGGCAAGACCACGACGACGCAGCTGACGACCGCGATGTTCGCGGCCGCCGGGCTCCGCGCGGTCGCCTGCGGGAACATCGGCGTACCGGTGCTCGACGTCGTCCGTGACCCGGAGGGCTTCGACGTGCTGGTCGTCGAGCTCTCGAGCCACCAGCTGCACTACATGCCCACCTCGGGCGACGGTGCCGTCGTGCCGCTCGCGAGCACCTGCCTCAACATCGCGGACGACCACCTCGAGTGGCACGGGTCCGCCGAGGCGTACCGCGCGGCGAAGGCCAAGGTCTACGAGCGCACCGTGATGGCCTGCGTCTACAACACCTCGGACGAGGCGACCCGTCGCATGGTCGAGGGCGCCGACGTGGTCGAGGGATGCCGTGCCGTGGGCTTCACGCCCGGGGTCCCCGCGCCGGGCGACGTCGGGATCGTGGACGACGTGCTCTGCGACCGCGCCTTCACCGAGGACCGGCGCAACAGCGCGCTCGAGTTCGCCACCGTGGCGGACCTCGAGCAGGCCGGGCTCGCCAGTCCGCACATGACCATGAACGTCCTCGCCGCGGCCGCCCTCGCGCGTGCTGCCGCCGTCGAGCCCGCGCACATCCGCGCTGCCGTGCAGGGCTTCCGCGCCGACCACCACCGGACCGAGCACGTCGCGACGGCGGACGGCGTCGCCTGGGTCGACGACTCGAAGGCGACCAACCCGCACGCCGCCACGGCATCGCTGGCATCGTTCGAGACCGTCGTCTGGATCGTCGGCGGGCAGTTCAAGGGCGTCGACATCGACGGCCTCGTCGAGCGCTTCGGCCCCACGGCCCGAGCGGTCGTCGTCATCGGGACGGACCGCACACCGGTGCTCGAGGCATTCGCGCGACACGCGCCGACGGTCCCGGTCCTGCAGGTCGAGGCGACGGACACTGATCACGTCATGCCCGAGGCGGTCCGGCATGCCGCATCGGTCGCACGACCGGGCGACACGGTCCTCCTCGCCCCCGCGGCGGCGTCGTTCGACCAGTTCGGTTCGTACGCGGACCGGGGGCGCCGGTTCGCGGCGGCGGTCCACGAACACCTGGGAGGCACAGCCGATGGCGACCACGGATCTCCCGAGCGGCCGTAGCGGCGGCCGCACGACGGGCAGCACCGGACACACGGGAACCGCGTCCGCGGGCGGCGAGCACGCCGGTTCGCAGCGCCGTGCGCGGGGCGCCGTCGTCGCGGTCAAGAACGTCTTCGTCGCCGAGTCGAGCACCTTCTACACGATCCTGGGCGTCACGCTCTTCCTCGTCGTGTTCGGCGTCGTGATGGTGCTGTCGTCGTCGAGCGTCGAGCAGTACGCCGCCACCCACGACTTCTTCGGCGCAGCGTCCAAGCAGGGGCTGTACGCGGTGCTCGGCGTCCCGCTCATGCTCGTCGCGAGCCGCGTCCCCGCGCGTCTCTGGCGGAAGTGGGCGATGCGGATCCTCGCCGCGGCGCTGGTCCTGCAGCTGCTCGTCTACACGCCGCTCGGCATCGAGATCCAGGGCAACCGGAACTGGATCAAGCTCGGCTCGTTCAGCGCCCAGCCGTCCGAGGCCGTCAAGCTCGGCATCGCCCTGGCCGTCGGCGCGATCATCTACGTGAAGCGTGACCGGCTGCGGGAGTGGAAGGAACTGTTCGTGCCGGTCGGCATCGCGACGGTGCTGCCGCTCGGGATGGTGCTGCTCGGCGGTGACCAGGGAACCGCGATGATCATGCTGGTCCTGCTGCTCGGTGCGCTCTTCATCGGGGGCGCGCGGGCGAAGCACCTGCTCGTCATCCTCGGGGCGGTCGCCGTCGTGCTGCCGTTCGTCACGATGGCGTCGGCCTCGCGGCAGTACCGCATCAACGCGTGGCTCTCCGGCTGCACCGACTCGAACCAGTACCAGGACCTCTGCTGGCAGCCCGTGCACGGCATGTGGGCCCTGGCGTCCGGTGGCGTGTTCGGCGTCGGCCTGGGCAACTCGAAGGCGAAGTGGTCGTGGCTGCCCGAGGCGGACAACGACTACATCTTCGCGATCATCGGCGAGGAACTCGGGCTCATCGGCGCCGTGGTCGTGCTGGCGCTGTTCATCGTCCTCGCGGTCAGCATGATCAAGGTCATCCGCCAGTCGGACGACCCGTTCGTCCGGACGGTCACGGGCGCGATCCTCGCCTGGATCATCGGGCAGGCGCTCGTCAACATCGCGGTGGTGCTCGGCCTGCTGCCGGTCCTCGGCGTGCCGCTGCCGCTCATCTCGGCCGGAGGATCGGCCCTCATCATGACCCTCGTGGCGATCGGCGTCGTGCTGTCCTTCGCCCGCGAACTGCCCGGCAAGGGCCGGACCGCGGCACCGCGCGCCGGCTCCGCACCACAGAACGGAGTGCTCCGGTGAGCACCTACCTCTTCGCCGGCGGTGGCACCGCCGGACACGTCAACCCGCTGCTCGCGGTCGCCGACCGGCTGACCGAACAGGACCCGGACGCCCGCGTGCTCGTCCTCGGCACCGCCGAGGGGCTCGAGTCGCGACTCGTGCCGATGCGCGGTTACGAGCTGTTGACGATCCCGCGCCTGCCCTTCCCGCGCCGGCTCGACGCCCGGGCGCTCCGGTTCCCCGGCGGCTTCCTCGGTGCGGTCCGACGCACCGAGCGCTTCATCCGCGAGCACGACGTCGAGGTCGTCCTGGGCGTCGGCGGCTACGCGGCGGCGCCGGCGTACATCGCTGCGAAGCGGACCGGGACGCCGATCGTCGTGCACGAGCAGAACGCCAAGCCCGGGCTCGCGAACCGGCTCGCCGCCCTGCTGACCCGGCACGTGGGCCTGACGTTCTCGAACACCCACCTGCGCCACGGACGCGTGGTCGGGATGCCGCTCCGCAGGGAGGTCGAGACGCTCGACCGCCGTGCCGCGCGGGCCGAGGGCCTGGCCGAGTTCGGCCTCGACGCGGACCGCCCGGTGCTGCTCGTCACGGGCGGCTCGTCCGGTGCGCGGAGCATCAACACGACGGTGAACCGCTCGGCGACGGCGATCGTCGACGCCGGGTGGCAGGTCCTGCACGTCGTCGGCGGCAAGTCGGACATCGGACCGAGCGACCTCGACGGCTACCACGTCCTGCCGTACTGCGACCGCATGGACCTGGCCTACGCCGCGTCCGACTTCGTCGTGTCCCGCTCGGGTGCCGGCATGGTGTGCGAGCTGACGGCCGTCGGGTTGCCGAGCGTGCTCGTACCGTACCCGGTCGGCAACGGCGAGCAGCGGCACAACGCGGCGGACGTCGTCGGCGCCGGGGGAGCGGTGCTCGTCGACGACGCGGCGTTCACGGACGAGTGGGTGACGTTCCAGCTGCTGCCGATCCTGCGTGACCGTGCGCGGATCGCCGACATGGCCGTCCGAGCCGGCAGCGTCGGACACCGCGACGGGGCGGACCGGATGACGGCCCTCGTACGCGAGGCCGCGCAGCGCACCAGCACCAGCACCACGGAGGAACGATGACCATCAAGCCGGACCTGACCCAGCCGATCCCGGACGACCTCGGCACGGTCCACTTCGTCGGCATCGGCGGCTCCGGGATGAGCGGCATCGCGCGGATGTTCCTGGCCGCCGGGCACCGGGTCACGGGCAGCGACTCCCGCGAGACCGCGACGACCGGCACGATGCGCGACCTCGGTGCCGAGGTGCACATCGGCCACGACGCCGCGAACCTCGCCGACGCCGACACCGTGGTGGTCACGAGCGCGCTGTGGCCGGACAACCCCGAGCTCCTCGAGGCGCAGCGTCGCGGGCTCCCGGTGCTGCACCGGTCCCAGGCCCTCGCCGCGCTGATCGCCGAGCACCGCCTCGTCGCGGTCGCGGGCGCGCACGGCAAGACCACCTCGACGGGCATGATCGTGACCGCCATGGTCGAGCTCGGTCTCGACCCGAGCTTCGTCAACGGCGGCGTCATCCAGTCGCTCGGCACGAGTTCGGCCCCCGGTGGCAGCGACCTGTTCGTCGTCGAGGCGGACGAGTCCGACGGGTCCTTCCTGCTCTACGACGTCGCGGTCGCGCTCATCACGAACGTGGACGCCGACCACCTCGACCACTACGGCAGCGAGCAGGCCTTCATCGACGCCTTCGTCGAGTTCGCCGCGAAGGCGAGCGAGCGCATCGTCGTGTCGAGCGACGACGCGGGCGCGAAGCGCGTCACCGAGGGCGTGCGGGCACGCGAGCACGCGCCCGAGGTCGTCACGTTCGGCGAGGCCGCCGACGCCGACGTCCGCATCGAGCGCATCGTCGAGGCGGCGAGCGTCGAGGTCGACCTCCGCGCCGGCGGGGAACAGCACCACATGACGCTCCGGGTGCCCGGCCGCCACAACGCCGTCAACGCGGTGGGCGCCTTCGCGGTGCTCACCGGGCTGGGTGTCGCACCCGCCGACGCGATCCGGGGGATCGAGGCGTTCGGCGGCACCGAGCGTCGCTTCGAGCTGCACGGTGTCGAGCGCGGGGTCTCGGTGTACGACGACTACGCGCACCACCCGACGGAGGTCGCGGCCGCGCTCCGCGCAGCACGCAACGTCGTCGGCGACGGTCGGATCATCGCGATCCACCAGCCGCACCTGTACTCGCGCACGCGGCTCATGGCCGGCGACTTCGCCCGCGTCTACGAGGAGCTGGCCGACCACACGGTCGTGCTCGACGTGTACGGCGCCCGTGAGGACCCGGAGCCCGGCGTCACGGGCGCCCTCGTGCAGGAGCGCTTCGTCGACCAGTCCAGGGTCGAGTTCCTGCCGGACTGGGACGACGCCGCCGCCCGCGCGGCCGAGGTCGCCCGCGACGGTGACATCGTCATGACGCTCAGCTGCGGCGACGTCTACCGGATCATCCCGCAGGTGCTCGGCGCGCTGCGGCACGACGGCGACGGGGACCGCGCGCAGTGAAGCGTCCCGAGGGCTTCGACGGGCGTCCGGAGGAACCGGAGGCCCCGGCCGACGGTGCCCGCGCCCCGCGGCAGCGCCGTGGTCCCCTGACGTCGCGTCGACCGGCACGCGGCGCGGCGGCGGACGGCCGGGAGGCGCGACCCACCACCGCCCCGCCGGCCCCCGTCGACGAGCCGGTCGCCCCCACCGCCGGTCTCGTATACACATCTGACGCTGCCGACGACTCCACTAATGTGGAGTTCAGGGTGTTCGACCGTTCGCTTTAAGGAGCGGGGGCCTGGGGCGCGGCGGGGGGGCGGGG
>NZ_JBIQDQ010000033.1:0-17083 GCF_045370965.1 Curtobacterium sp. 179-B 9B NHS | reverse complement strand
CGTCGGCACCCTCGGCGAGGGCGATGGCGACGCCCGCGGCGAGGCGGTCACCGGCGCCGCACGGGTCGCCGGCGGTGACGGACGGGGCCGGGACGAACCGGCTGTCCAGCGCGGCCGGCCGGGTGCCGTCCCCGCTGCGACGCGAGGCGACGAGTGCGCCGCGGTCGCCCATCGTGACGGCGACGGCGTCGACGTCCCAGGTCCGGACGAGCTCGGCCGCGGCGTCCGTGGCGAAGGGCACGCCCTCGCCGGACAGGTCGGTGAAGCGCCGGGCCTCGCTGGTGTTCGGGGTCACGACCGCGGTGCCCGCGACGGGGGAGGCACCCTTCGGGTGCGGGTCCCAGACCACGGGCGTCGTGCGGGCCACGGCGGCGAGGGCGGTACGGAGCCCGTCGGCGGCCGCGACGCCACGGCCGTAGTCGGCGACGACGATCGCGTCGGCGCCCTCGAGCGCCGCGGTCATCTCGGCGGTCGTGCCGGGGACGGGCGGGGTGGCGCACCCCTCGTCGATGCGGACGAGCGCGTGGTCGACCACGCGGACGCGGGTCTTCACCGGGGTCGGCGCACCGGACGGACCGGCGACGACGTGCACGTCGGGCAGCAGGGCGCGGATCTCGTCGGCACGATCGTCGTCGCTCAGCACGGTGACGAGCGTCACGTCGTGGCCGTCGCGTACGAGCATCGAGGCGACCAGGCCGGCGCCACCGGCACGACGGTCGTCGGTCCGGACGTCGACGACCGGGACGGGGGCGTCCGGGCTGAGCCGTTCGCTCGTGCCCGAGACGTCGACGTCGAGCAGGGTGTCGCCGACGACGACGATGCGACGCCGGGTGCCGTCGCCGGAGCCCGGCGTCGCGCTGGCGGTGCGCTCCGTGCCGCTCACCGGCGGCCGCCGCGGCGGAGGGCCGGCTCCATCGCACGGCAGAGGGCGTGCACGAGGACGAGCTGCGCCTCCTGCACGTTGGCCGAGGGGCCCTCGATGCGGATCGCGTCGTCGACCGCGTCGGCGAGCGGGTTCGGCCCGGGGCCGGTCATCGCGATCGAGCGTGCACCGACGGCCCGAGCGGCCTCGGCCGCGCGGAGCAGGTTCGGGCTCTTGCCGCTCGTGCTGAGCAGCACGACGACGTCACCGGCGCGCGCGTGCGCCGTCACCTGGCGGGCGAAGACCTGGTCGTAGCCGTAGTCGTTCCCGATCGCGGTGACGGCGGAGCTCTCGGCGTGCAGGGAGATCGCCGAGTACGCCGGACGGTCCCCGTCGAAGCGGCCGGTCAGCTCGGAGGTGAGGTGCTGGGCCTCCGCCGCCGAGCCGCCGTTGCCCGCGGCGAGCAGCCGACGGCCGGCGACGAGCCGTGCGGCAATGTCGTCCGCCCACGCCGCGATGTGGTCCTTGTGGTCGACGAGCGAGGCGATCACGGGCACCGAGGCGGCGATGTGGTCGACGACGGTCCGGACGCTGGCGCTCTCGGTCTCCGGCTCACGCGTGCCGGTCTGCTGCTCGATGGTCATCGTGCGGTCCTCTCCGTCGGGTGCGGCAGCACCGCGGGCGTCGGGCGGGCGGTCCGTCCGGCGCGTCCGGGACGGGCGCCCGGGATGGTCGTGGCGGGGGTGATCCCGACGGGGTCGTTCGACACGGGTGCCGTGTCGGTCCCGGTGGCCGCGACGGCGGGCGTGGCGAGGCCGTTCGCGGCGCCGGCGACGAGGCGCTCGTACACGCGCTCGCTCTCGGCGGCGACCTTGTGCCAGGTGTACCGGGACTCGGCGCGCTCGCGACCCGCGCGTCCGTACGCGTCGCGCCGCTCGCGGTCGTCGAGCAGCGCGCCCACGGCGGCGGCCACGGCCTCCTCGTCGCGGGGCGGGACGTGCAGGCCGGTGGCGTCCTCCACGACGGTGTCGATGAGTCCGCCGACGCTCGACGCGACGACGGGACGACCGCACGCCATGGCCTCGAGCGGCACGATGCCGAAGGGCTCGTACCAGGGGGCGCACACGACGACGTCGGCGCTGCGGTAGACGGCGGGCATGTCGTGCTGCCCGAGCTGGCCGCGGAAGCTCACGTGCTCGCGCACCCCGAGCGACCGGGCCAGGGCGTCGAGGCGCTGGTACTCCGGGTCGTCGGCGAGGTCGGCTCCGGCCGTGCCGGCTCCGCCGACCACCACGAGCTCGGCCTCGCGGCCCTCGTCGAGCAGCTTCGCGAGCGCGGCGATGGTCGTGCCGACACCCTTCCGGCGCACCAGGCGCGACGCGGTGAGCACCCGGAAGGGGCGCCCACGCTCCTCGACGGGGCCGTCCGGCCGGAAGAGCTCGGTGTCCACACCGCACGGCACCACGGAGATGGCGTGCAGCGGCACGCCGAGGGTCTTGAGCTCGAAGGCCTCGTCGGAGCACGTCGCGACGACCTGGTCGACGCTCCGGCCCACGGCGGGCTCGATCCACTCGCGCTCCGCGGGGCTCGTGTCCGCGGTGCCCTGGTGGCGACGCTTCACGACGCCCAGCGCGTGGAAGGTCTGCACGACCGGGATCCGGACGCCACCGGTGCGGGCGTGGACCTGCTTGACGGCCTCGAGCGCGGCGTACCCGGACATCCAGAAGTGCCCGTGCACCACGTCGGGGCGGTCGACGAACCACTCCGCCGCGAGCACCGAGGCGAACGTGTCCATGAACGGGAACAGGTCGTCCTTCGGGACGTGGCGGGCGGGCCCGGCGTCGACCTGCACGACCTCGACGCCCGGGCGCAGCAGCACGCGGACGGGCTGGTCGGCGTCGTCGCGCCGCGTGTACACGGTCACCTGGTGGCCGCGGTCCGCGAGGGCCGCGGACAGCTCGGCGACGTGCACGTTCTGTCCACCGGCGTCGACTCCGCCGAGCACCGCGAGCGGGCTCGCGTGCTCGGACACCATCGCGATCTTCATCGGAGGCTCCCTTCCAGCGCGGCGTCCGCCGCGCGTCCGCGTCGCGCACCACGCGCGACGGCGTCGTCGAGGAGGTCGTCCCAGTCCGCCAGGTACCGGCCGAGCGCGTGCCGCTCGAGCGCGGCCTCTCGGGCGACGGCACCGCGGCGACGGGCCTCCTCGGGGTCCTCCAGGAGCGTCCTGGAGGCACGGACCAGCTCGTCGACGTCGGTCGCGATCGCGCCGGCCTCGGCGGGCACGGTCCGTGGTGCGTCGGTCGTCGCGAGCACGAGGACCGGCATCGCCATGTGCATCGACTCGATCAGCGACAGGCCGAGCGACGTCCAGCGGTTCGGGTGCACGTACGCGCGTCGTTGCGCGAGTGCGGCGTGCATGGGGTCTGCGGGGACGTCGCCGAGGGCGACGACGCGGTCGCCGAACCCGAGTTCGGGGAGCCGGTCGGTGCCCATGCCCCAGAGGTCGACGGGTGCGACCTCGGCGAAGCGGGGGAGCAGGTCCGTGCCGACCACACGGCCCCGGCGGACCGGTTCGTTGATGACGACACCGAAGCGCTCGAGCGCGCCGGTGTAGAGCGGGCCCGGGTCGACGACGCCGTGCTCGACCACCGTCGTGCGGGTCGTGCCGCAGTCCCACATGAGGGCGTTCCAGTGCGTGACGTGCGCGATCACCAGGTCGTCGCGGTCGCGCATCGGGTGCAGGCTGCTCGGGACGTCGACGCGCGGGGCGTTGTGCTCGACGAAGACCACGGGGACCTCGCGGCCGCGGAGCAGGCGACGGGCCTCCTCGAGCTCCTCGGTGCGCTGCAGGACGACCACGTCGACCTCGGCGTCGGCGACGTCGGCCGGGTCGATCTCGATCGCGTTCGCCGGCCAGTCGCGGCCGCCCCGCCCGAGCCCCCAGCCGTCGCGGGCCGGTGTGGTGGGGATGAGGTACTCGTGGGGGCCGCGGACGAAGGCGTCCATCCAGCCGCCGTGCACGTGCCACACGAGGATCCGCATGCAGGGCCTTTCGACGGTTCGGTGCCCCTCCGGACAGCTGCCCCGCCGGCGCTCGCGCGCGCTGCGCGGGTGCCGGGAAGAGGAGCAGGAGGAGCAGTGGCGCACGCTACGGGAGCACTGCTGGTCCTCCTCGCAGCTTCTCCTGCTTCATCCGCTGAGCGCACTGCCGTCCGCGACGGCGCCGGGTCCGGTGCCGCGCGCCAGCAGGCGTCCGTGTGCGTCGAGGACGTCCTGCACGCGCACTCCGGACAGGCACGGGTGGCCCGGCACCGGGCACTCCCGCGCACGGCTCAGGCGGCAGGCGGCGGTCTGGTCGCCGAGCAGTTCCACCTCGGGTGCGTACGGTGCCCACTTCACCGCCGGCACCACCGGCGAGAACAGGCTGACGATGCGCGCCCCCACCGCGGCGGCGAGGTGTGCCGGGCCGGTGTTGCCGACGACGACGACCTCGGCGCCGGCGAGGACCGCGGCGAGCTCGGCGGGCGACGTCCGACCGCCGAGGTCGACCGCGGTGTCGCCCGCGACGGCGGCCGTGAGCGCCCGCTCGCCGGGGCTGCCCGTGACGACCACGGGGACCCCGCGCTCGGCGTAGGCCGCGACGAGGTCACGGTGGTGCTCCTCCGGCCAGGAGCGCGCCGGGACGCTCGCGCCGGGGTGGACGACCACGTAGCGGTCCAGGGCGGCCACCTCGGGTGGTGCGACGGCGTCGATCCGCACCACGAGCCTCCCGTCGTCATCCGCCGGCAGGGCGAACCCGGCGGCCTCGGCGATGCGGAGGGCGCGCTCCGGCTCCGGGAGGTCCTCCGGCAGGTCCTCGCCCGGGCGGAGCCGCACGTCGAGCAGCGACCCGGGGTGGTCGACCGACGCACCGGAGACCCGGGGCACCCCGGCCAGGCGGAGCAGCAGGGCGACCGGCAGGGGCGACTGGTGGAACGAGGTGAGCACGACGGCCTCGTCGGGCTGTTCCTCGGTGACGAGCGCACGGAACTCGCCGAGCAGCGCGTCGTCGATCGGCCGCACGGTCTCGGTCACCCAGGGCGCTGCCCAGACCCGCACCCGGTCGACCCCGGGCAGCAGGTCCGCGGCCGGGGAGCCCTGGGGGCCGCAGAGCATCGTGACGTGCGCGGCCCCCGCGGCGACGGCGCGCACGGCGGGGCCGGCCACCAGGACGTCGCCGAACGAGTCGAGCCGGACGACCAGGACGCGCGGACCGGTCCGCTCGTCGGCCGTGGTCGACTCCGCACCCTCGGGACCGCGCTGCTCGGCGCGGCTCACGCCCGGGCCGCCGGGACCCGGGCCAGCACGAGGGAGACGGCGTCGTCGAGGGAGCCGGCGACGGTCTCCGCCGCCTCGACCTCCTCGGCGCGCGTCCGCGGCGTCGGCACCAGCACGCCCTGCGCACCCGCCGCCGCCGCGGCACCGACGTCGGCGCCGATGTCCCCGACCACCACGATCTCGGACGGGTCGAGCCCGAGCCGTCGCGCGGCGTCGAGCACCATCCCCGGACGCGGCTTGCGGCACGCACACCCGTCGCCGGCGTCGTGCGGGCAGACGCACCAGACGTCGAACGGGCCGACCAGCTCGTCCACGCGGGCGTTCGTCGCGTCGACCTGCTCGCGGGTCGCCAGGCCCTTCGCGATCGCCGACTGGTTCGTCACGACCCCGACGCGCAGACCGGCGGTCCGGGCGCGCTCGACCGCGCGGTGGGCGCCGGGCACGGGGACGACCTTGTGGGGGTCGGCGTTGTACGGGACGTCGATGACGAGGGTGTCGTCACGGTCGAAGAGCAGACCGCGGACGGCGCGGTCCTTCGCGAGAGCCATGCTCCTTGGTACCGTCCGCCGGCCGGGAACCGGCCCAGGCGCGGCCGGATACCGTCGGACCGTGACCGCCGTTCCTGCCCTGCCCCCGTCCGACGGACGCCCCGACCTGCTCGTCCTGCGCGCCATCAAGCTCGGGGACGCGCTCGTCGCCGTCCCCGCACTGCACGCGCTCCGCCGGGCGTTCCCCGGCCACCGGATCACCCTGGCGACGACCGCGTGGCTCGCCCCGGTCGTCGAGCTGCTGCCCGTCGACGTGCACCTCGCGCAGCACGGGCTCGACCACCCGATCGCCGCCCCCGCCGGAGCGGTCGACGTCGCGGTCAACCTGCACGGTGCCGGGCCGGAGTCGTCCGACCTCGTCGCCGCACTCGGTGCCCGGCGGGTGATCGGCCACGCCGACCCGACCCACGGGTACGAGGGCCCGGAGTGGCCGGACGACGTCCACGAGCGGGAGCGCTGGGCGGACCTGCTCACCTGGCACGGCATCCCCGCCGACCCCGACGAGGTCGCCATCGCCCGCCCGGACGCCCCGTCCGCCGCGCCGGGTGCCGCGGTCGTGCACATCGGTGCCTTCCACGGTGCGCGGCACTGGCCGACCGACCGCTTCGCAGCCGTGGTGCGGGGGCTCCGCGAGCGCGGCCTCGACGTGGTCCTGACGGGAGGCGCGGACGACGTCGAGCGCGCCACCGCCGTCGCGCAGTCGGCCGGGTTGCCGCCGGAGGCGGTCCTCGCGGGCGCGCTGGAGCTGCAGGCCTTCGCCGGCGTCATCGCATCGGCAGCGCTCGTCGTGACCGTCGACACGGGGGCGGCCCACCTCGCGTCCGCCTACGGGATCCCGTCCGTCGTGGTGTTCGGACCGGCGCCGCCCGAGGCCTGGGGACCGCCCGCCTCCGGTCCGCACGTCGTGCTCACCGACGCGTCCGTGCGCCGCGGGGACGTGTTCGCGGAGGACCCGGACCCGGCGCTCCTGGCCGTCGGCGTGGACGACGTGCTCGCCGCCGTCGACTCGCTCCCGGTCGCCCCCGCCACTTCGCCGTGAACCCGCCGAGGGGTCGTCGGTAGCGTCGAGGCGTACCTGTCCTGCTCGAAGGGAGCGCCCCGTGTTCGAAGCCGCCAACATCCGTGACTGGATCGGCCTGCCCGTCGTCGACGAGACCGAGGACAAGATCGGCACGCTCGAGAGCATCTACTACGACACCGCGACGTCCGATCCCGCCTTCGGCGCCGTCACCACCGGGCTGCCCGGGTTCCAGAAGCTGCTCTTCGTCCCGCTCGTCGGTGCGACGGTGGCGCCGAAGCACCTGCTCGTGACGTTCCCGAAGAAGCTCGTCAAGGACGCCCCGACCATCCCGACCGACGGTGAGCTCGAGGCCTCGACCGAACCCGTGCTGTACGAGCACTACGGCCTGCAGTACCAGACCGGCAGCAACGGGGAACGGCGCCTGGGTCGTCGCTGACACCGGCACCCGGGACGGGCAGGTAGCCTTGCCCGTCCCGTCGTCGCGTCCACCCGGAGGACCCCCTGCAGCGCACCACCCGCTCGAAGCGGTCGACCGCCGTCGCCCTCGTGCTCGCGGTCCTCGCCGCGGTCGTCGTCGCGCCGTGGGGCCCGGTCGCGGTCGCACCGACCGACGGCGCCGTCGCGGCGCCGATGTGGCCGGTCCCGGAGCCGTACCCGGTGACGGACGACCCGGCCGAGACGCTCGCCGACCTGCCGCCGGGCAGCGAGTACGTCGCACTCGGCGACTCCTACTCGGCCGGCTACGGCCTGGGCGACCCGACCCGGCTGCCGACGAGCGCCTGCGCGCAGTCGGCGCGCGACTACCCCCACCGGCTCGCGGCGCGCTTCGGACTCGACCTGACCGACGTGACGTGCGCGGGGGCGACCAGTCGTGACGTCGTGTCGGGGTACCAGTTCCGCGGGGTGCGGCCCCAGGTCCGGGCACTGTCCGAGGACACCCGGCTCGTCACGCTGACGATCGGCGGCAACGACGCCGACCTGTTCGGCACCGCCGCCTCCTGCCTGGCGCTGTCCTCCCGCGGCCCGGTGTTCTCCGGTCGGGACGCCCCGTCGTGCCGCAGCACCCTCGTGCACGACGGGGTGGACGACCTCGACGTGCGCATCCGGTCCCGGGTCGCGCTCGGGATCGCGGACACGCTCGCCGCGGTCCGCCGGGCCGCGCCGAACGCGGTCGTGGTCTTCCTCGGCTACCCGGCGATCTTCCCGGACGCGGCCCACACGCCGGCGCGGGGGTGCTTCCGCTCGGCGCTCGACCTCGGCTCGCTCGTGGGGTCCTTCCCGCGGGACACCTACCCGTTCACCGACGGCGACGTCCGGTACCTGCACGGGGTCCAGGAGTCGCTCGACGAGGTCTCGGCGTCCGCTGCCGAGGCGGCCGGCGTCCCGTTCGTCGACGTGTTCGCCCGGTCGCAGGCGCACTCGGCCTGCGCGACCGACGACCCGTACGTCGCGGGCGTCTCGCTCTCCGGGGCGGGCGACCTGAGCCGCATCGACATGGTGCCCGGGGCCCTGCACCCGAACGGGCGCGGGGTGGCGTGGTTGACCGGGCAGGTGGCCTCGGAGCTCCGCCGGCTCGAGGACTGAGCCGTGCACGGCCGCTCGTCGTAGGGTCGATCGGTGGTCACCAGCGCCGGACTCCTGCTGCACCGTCGGTCGCCCGTGGACGGCACCCCGGAGGTCTTCGTCGCGCACATGGGCGGACCGTTCTGGCGTCGACGCCCGCGCGCGTGGTCGATCCCGAAGGGGCTCGTCGAGGACGGTGAGGACGCACTCGACACCGCGCGCCGCGAGTTCGCCGAGGAGATCGGGGTCCCCGCACCGACGGGACCCGTGCTCGACCTCGGCGAGGTCCGCCAGGCCTCCGGGAAGCGCGTCCGGGTCTTCGCGGCACGGGCGGACGACTTCGAGGTCGACGAGGTGCGGAGCAACACCGTGCGGGTCGAGCTCCCGCGCGGTTCCGGTCGGTTCGTCGCGGTGCCCGAGGTCGACGACGCCCGCTGGTTCGGCGTCGACGAGGCACGCGGGGTGCTCGTGTCCGGCCAGGTCGTCGCGCTCGACCGGCTGCTCGCAGCGATCGACGGCGCCTGACGCGCCCGGTCCACGTCCGCCTCAGCGCCGCCGCTGCGTCCGCACGGATCCCGTCGCGGTCGACACCGTGCCGGTGGCGACGCCGATCGACCCGGTGATGGTGGCGATCGCACGGCTGACGACCGGCACCGAGCTGGTGACGACCGCGAGCGAGGACGTGATCGCCTCGACCGACGTCGTGGACAGGTGCTCCTGCGCGTGCGTGTGCACCGGGAAGCCGCGGCGCGCCGCGAGCACGACGCCGAGCGAGCCGATCAGCACGACGGCGCCGGCGAACGGCAGGTACTGCAGGCCGACCGCACCGAGCGCCTGCCCGCCGACGGCTGCCCCGCCCGCGATGCCGATGTTCGACGCGCCGTTGACGAGGGCGCCGGCGATGTCGGGGGAGACGCCGCCGGTGCGGATCGCCGCGGCCATGAAGAGGGTGCCGGTCGTGCCGTTCGCCGCCATCCAGATCCCGGCGACCACCATGGTGCCGAACAGCGAGCCGTGCACGAACGGCAGCACGGCGAAGGCGGCGGCCATCACGGCGACGGCGGCGATCAACGTCTGCCGCGGTGCCCGGTCGACGAAGGTGCCGGCGAGCCAGAGGCCGACGATGCCGGTCCCGCCGAGCACCAGGAGCGCACCGCTCACCATGCCGGCGTCGAGCCCGGCGTCGATCGCGTACGGGCCGATGTAGGTGTAGACGACGTAGTGCCCGGCGAAGAGCAGCAGGTCGGCGACGACGACGGAGAGCAGTCCGGTGCGGGCCCACGCGCGGGGTGAACCGATGTGCGGGGACGCGGTCCCGCTGACCGCCGGCAGGAACGCGACCGCGACCAGCGCGAGGACGGCTGCGGCGAGCGCGACGGAGCCGACGGCGGGGCGCCACCCGATCGTCTGCGCGACCCAGGTGGCCAGCGGCACGCCGAGGACGAAGCCGAGCGAGCTGCCGGAGTAGACGAAGGCGATCGCGCGTCCGGCCAGCCGCGGGGGCACGATCCGCGTCGCGTAGGCCGACGCGACCGAGAAGAAGAGCGCGTGTGCGACGCCGCCGACGACGCGACCCGCGCAGACGACGGCGAAGCTCGGCGCGACCGCGACCAGCACGTTCGAGACGGCGTAGCCGACCAGGGTCGACACCAGGACCGCCTTGCGGGGGAGCCGCGCGGTGAGCGACGTCAGCGGGAGGGCGAGGATCGCCACGGCTGCGGCGTAGACGGTGACGACGAAGCCCATCGTCGACTCGCTGACGCCGAGGTCGCGGCTCATCGTGCCGAGCAGCCCGACCGGCATGAGCTCCGTGGTGATCGCGAAGAAGGTGGCGAGCCCGAGCACGGCGATGCCGACGATCGACCGGTTGGTGACGGTGATCGGCCGCGTGCTCGTCGACACGGCCGAGGTGGTGGTGTTGGTGGACACGCTGCTGACCTCCTCCGGGGAACGCCGGAGCACGCGTCGGACCGGCCGTCGTGACGGCGGTGCGCGGTGCGCGCTCGCGGTGGGTGTGGTCCGGGTCGAACGACCCGGTCGGGTTGTGACGACTCCACGGCGAGTGCGCACATCCAGTGTTGCACGGAGCATCCGGATCGCGCGAGGGGGTCGCCGAAGAATCTTGTAGCGCTCCAACGAGATGCTCGGACGAGCATTCCCGATCAGTTCTCGTTCGTCACCGTGCCCTGCACACCGCCGCCGCGCAGGGTGACGGTGAGCGTGCCGCTCATCGACTGGGCGGAGAGCGAGACGTTCCCGTGCAGGGCGTCCTCACGCGGGTAGCAGGCGGTGGTCGACTCGAGCCGGTTCGCGGTCGCCACCAGGCAGATGGTCTCGCGGTCGGTCCCGACCCCGGCCCACACGTTCCACGGGGTCTCGAAGGCGCTGCCGTCCAGGGCCCGGTTCGTGAACACGAGCCGGGTCGTGCGGAGGCTCACGGGCGCCTCGACCGGGCCCGGCAGCTGGTCCGCGGAGGTCTGCGGGATGTCCAGCAGCTCCTCGAGGGTGATCGCGCCGGGTGTCGGTGTCGTGCTGGGCGCGGCGGCCAGCTGCCCGTCGGTCGTGCCCACCAGCGTGCCCGCCGCGAACGCCAGGCCGACGACCGCCGCCGCGCCGAGCGCGATCCAGGCGCGCGGCCGCGCGGTCCAGAGCAGTCCGCTCACCCGCGTCCGCCACGCGGGCCTCCCGGCCTGGAGGTCCGCCCCGCCCCCGGCGCGGACGGCACCCGGCCCCGTGGCCGGTTCCTGCTCGCCCTCCGGCCCGACCGGGTCGGCGGGCGCCGACGCACCGGCCGAGCCGGGCCCGGTCCGGATCGGCCCCGCCGCCGGTGTCGGTCGGTCAGCGGTCGACGCAGCGACGGACGACCGTCCGGCCGCGCTCGTCGTGCGGTCCGCCGGACGTCCGTCGTCGGTCGTCGTCCCGGCCGGCGGCGTCGCACCCGCGACGGTGCTGCCGTCCCGGAGCCCACGGAGTTCGAGCCGGGCGCGCGCAGCGTCCTCGGCCGCGACCCCGGCGCCCCACGCAAGGGCCTCGAGTCGTGCCCGTTCCGCCGTGACGTCCTCGTCGGCCATGCGCACTCCCGGTCCGGACGCACCGGACACCCACATGCTCCCACCCGGACGACGGCACGTCCGCCCCCCGAGCGGGAGGTGTCCAGTCCCCGAGGCGTAGACGGGTGGCATGAGCACCGACGCAGGAACCGGGCACGACGCCTCCGGCCACGACCAGACCCGGCACGACGCCGATCCCGAGACGCTCGAGCCCCTGAGCCACGACACCCAGTCCGGCGAGGCCGACTACGTGGCGACGAGCCCCGGCGGGAGCGGGACCGAGCGGCACGTGCCCACCCCCGACGAGGAGCAGGGCCGTGGCACCGAGTACGACCCCGTCGACCAGGGGCCCCAGCAGGAGGGCCAGGGCGGCTGAGACCGGCCGCCCCGCGCGCCCCCTGCCCGGCTCAGCGGACGATCCGCCGCAGCACCGCGCGTTCCCCGAGGGTCCAGACGGCGCTCGTGACGACGTAGAGCGTCGCGGCGAGCGGGACGACCGCGGCGAGGACGACCGACGCGAAGGGCGCCCAGCGCGCCAGGGCAGCGGCCGGACCGGCCCCGGGCGTACCGGCGGCCGGCTCCGCCGTCGGGTTCCAGTGCACGGTGGCCCGGCGCGACGCCTCGACCACCACCGCCATCACGACGAGCAGCACGAGCACCACCCAGGCGTGGCTCCACAGCGGCGACGCGAGCGCCACCAGGAGCGTGTGCCCGAGCGGGATCCCGACCAGTGTCGCGTCGAGCAGGGCGTTCGCGGCGCCGGCGATCGACGCGTGCGTGAAGAGCGCGTACACGAGCGAGAGGACCGGAGCCTGCGCGAGCACCGGGAGGCACCCGGCCAGCGGGGAGACGCGCTCGGAGGTGTACAGGCGCTGCACGGCCTCCTGGAGGCGTCGCGTGTCCGCACCGTGGCGCCTGCGGAGGGCGGCGAGCTGCGGGGCGAGTCGACGCCGGTCGCGCTCGGCCCGCACCTGCAGGACGGCGAGCGGGACGAGCACGATGCGCACGCCCAGGGTGAGCGCCACGACGGCGAGCGCCGCTGCGGCGCCACCGGCGACGGGGGACAGGGCTGCGGTGAGCGCGGTGAGCAGGTCGACGCCGGCGCGCAGCAGGTCGCCGACGACGGGCAGGGTGGTGATGTCCATGACGTTCCGTTCGAGTGGAGGGGTCCGTGACGACGTGACCCGACCACCCGCGGGCGGTCAGGCCGGTGTCGGCGCTCCCGGTGCTCGCGACCGCACCTGGCCGTCGGCGTCGGGGTGGCTCCACGCGATGCGGGTCGGCCGCTCCACCGCTGCGCCCGTCCGCTCGGAGCCCTCGGCACCCGGATCGACACCGAGCGCCGTCGCGAGCAGCCGGACGACGAGCACCGTGACGGCGACGGCGGCGAGGCCGAGTGCGGCGACGGCGAGCAGGGGCGCCGGGGAACCCGACGGACCGAGCAGGCCGGCATCGCCGATCTGCAGCACCGCGAGGGCGCGCAGCAGGAGTTCGACGACGGTCATGGTCCGTTCAGCGTAACCCCCGCGTGCCGTCGAGGACCGGCAGTCCCGGACGGGCAGGATCGCAGGCATGACCGCAGGATCGCCGAGCACCCCAGCGACCCTCGCCCTGGAGCGGGCGGGGATCCCGTTCACGCCGCACGTCTACGAGCACCACGAGACCGCGACCAACTTCGGTGAGGAGGCCGCCGCGGCACTGGGGCTCCGTGAGGACCAGGTGTTCAAGACGCTCGTCGTCTCGGTGGACGGGCAGCTGGCCGTGGCGGTCGTGCCGGTCGCGAACCGCCTGGACCTCAAGGCCATCGCAGCTGCCCTCGGCGGCAAGAAGGCGACGCTCGCCCAACCTGCCCTCGCCGAGAAGCGGACCGGGTACGTGGTGGGCGGGATCAGTCCGGTCGGACAGAAGACCAGCCTGCGGACGGTCGTCGACGAGACCGCACTCGAGCACCCGAGCATCTTCGTCTCCGGCGGGCGCCGCGGGTTCGACATCGAGGTCGCGCCGGCCGACCTGGTCCGCGTCACCGGTGCCTCCACGGCGGCCATCGCGAGGACCTGAGTCGGTCTGACGCAAGTTTCTGCACCCGCCGGGAATGGAGCGGGTCCTCCAGCGTTGCATTGAGTCGAAGGCACTCAAGTTCCCAGGAGGTCCCTTTGCCAGCAACGTTCGGCCCGACCGGTGGCGACGACGCGTTCGGCGCGTTCCTCGCGCGGCTCATCGCGGCCCAGCAGTCCGGTGCCCAGCGATCCGTCCCGCTGGGACGCCCGGTCGACATCACGCGGCTCCTCAGCCGACGTACCCACGAGGTGCTCCAGCACACCGCCGAGTACGCCGTCGCACAGGGCCAGCACGAGATCGACGCGCTGCACGTCCTGCACGTGCTCGTGCGCACCGAGCCCTTCACCGCGGTCCTGCGCACCGCCGGTGTCGACCCGGAGCAGTTCGCCGCCGAGGTCGAGCAGCGCCTCCCCGTGCCGACGGACCCGCGTCCCGGGCGCACCGGGCAGCCCGCCCTGACCGGGACCGCGCAGCGGATCCTGCTCGAGGCGACCCAGGCCGCCAAGGCCTTCGGCAGCACCTACACCGACCCCGAGCACGTCTTCTTCGCGCTCGTCACCGACCAGGACACCGTCACCGGGCAGCTGCTCGCGAGCGCCGGAGTCACCCCGCAGCACCTGCAGGAGCACGCCCAGCAGGCCGCGGCAGCAGCACGAGAGGGACGCCCGATGCCCGGAGCCACCGAGACCACCGCCGACCCCACGAACGGCACGACGAGCGACACCCCGACGCTCGACCAGTTCGGCACCGACCTCACCGAACGCGCCCGCGACGGGCGCATCGACCCGGTGATCGGCCGCGCCGACGAGATCGAGCAGACCGTCGAGATCCTGCTCCGCCGCACGAAGAACAACCCGGTCCTCATCGGTGAGCCCGGGGTCGGCAAGACCGCGATCGTCGAGGGGCTCGCGCAGCGGATCACCGACGGCGACGTGCCCGCGCTGCTCCGGGGCAAGCGGGTGGTCGCGCTCGACCTCGCCGGCATGCTCTCCGGCACTCGGTACCGCGGCGACTTCGAGGAGCGCCTGACGACGGCGATGGACGAGATCGCGGCGCACGCGGACGAGCTGATCGTCTTCATCGACGAACTGCACACCGTCGTCGGCGCCGGGGGCGGTGGCGAGGGCGGCTCGATGGACGCCGGCAACATCCTCAAGCCCCGCCTGGCCCGCGGCGACCTGCACCTGGTCGGCGCGACGACGCTGCGCGAGTACCGCCGCATCGAGAAGGACGCCGCGCTCGAGCGGCGCTTCCAGCCGGTCCGGGTGGGGGAGCCGAGCATCGAGGACGCCGTCGCGATCCTCGGCGGCCTCGCCCCGCGCTACGCCGAGCACCACGACGTGACCTACACCGACGACTCCCTGCGCGCCGCGGTGGAGCTCTCGCACCGGTACGTGACCGACCGGCACCTGCCGGACAAGGCGATCGACCTCATCGACCAGGCCGGGGCACGACGCCGTCTCGCCCTGTCGGGCGACGTCGACGTCGAGGCGCTCCGTGACCAGGTCGCGGAGCTGCAGGCCGACAAGGACCGCGCGGTGGCCGAGGAGCTGTACGAGGAGGCGTCGCGCCTGCGCGACGAGATCGACGGACTGGAGGCGCAGATCACCGCCGCCTCGCGGGGGGACGCGAGCAGTGCCTCCCGGCCGTCGACCGCCGACCGCGTGATCACCGAGGCAGACGTCGCCGAGGTCGTGTCGCGTGCCACCGGCATCCCGGCGACCCGGATCTCGCAGGGTGACCGCTCGCGCCTCGCCGCGCTCGAGGACGAACTCCACGAGCGCGTCGTCGGCCAGGACGACGCCGTGCGCGCCATCGCGACCGCCGTCCGACGCAGCCGGACCGGCATGGGCGACCCGCGTCGTCCCGTGGGCAGCTTCCTGTTCCTCGGCCCGACGGGCGTCGGCAAGACCGAGCTCGCGAAGGCCCTGGCCGGATCGCTCTTCGGCGACGAGTCCGCCATGCTGCGGTTCGACATGAGCGAGTTCGGCGAACGGCACACCGTCTCCCGCCTGGTCGGTGCCCCTCCCGGGTACGTCGGTCACGAGGAGGCCGGGCAGCTCACCGAGCGCGTCCGTCGCAACCCGTACTCGGTGGTCCTGCTCGACGAGGTCGAGAAGGCGCACCCGGACGTCTTCAACCTGCTGCTGCAGGTGCTCGACGACGGCCGCCTCACCGACGGACAGGGACGGACGGTCGACTTCCGGAACACCGTCGTCATCATGACGTCGAACATCGGCTCGGAGTTCCTCGCATCGCGCTCCGGTGCGCTCGGGTTCTCGGCCTCGGCGGACGGCGGCTACTCCGAGGAGGACCTGCGCGCCCGTGTGATGGGCAGGCTGCGCGAGTCGATGCGGCCCGAGTTCATCAACCGCATCGACGAGATCGTGCTCTTCCGCAAGCTGTCGCAGGAGCAGCTGCGGTCGATCGTCGACCTGCTGCTGCAGGACACCGCGCTCCGGCTCCTCACCCAGGGGATGACCCTGGCGGTGTCCGAGGCGGCGACCGACTGGCTCGCCGAGCACGGGTACGAGCCCGAGTACGGCGCCCGTCCGCTCCGTCGACTCATCCAGCGCGAGGTCGACGACCGCATCGCGACCCTGGTGGTCGACGAGCAGGCGCACGCCGGCGACACCGTCCGGATCGACCTCGAGGACGGCCGGCTCGTCGCCCGGGCGTCAGCCCCGGCGACGGTCTGATCCGACCCGCTCACACGGAACGGCCCCGGGACCCCAGCGGTACCGGGGCCGTTCCGCGTCCTGCGACGTCCTCGTGTGTTCTCGGATGCAATTCCGGAAATGTTCGAGAAAGGGGTTGCGCTCGCATTCCCGACGCCGATAGTGTTCACGAGCATCACCGGCTGTACGAGACCGAGAGGGGGCCGACAATGATGATCGCCATGACGAACCCGTTCCGTGGAATCCGTGGGATCGGCGGCACCCCGCTCCGTTCGCACTGACGCGGGACGCCCCGCTCCAGCCGTTCTCCTCGATCGACCGAGGTCCCGCTCGTCGCTGCCCTGAGCACGCGGTGGTGCGGTCCCGATCGTCGTCGCACAGCCCCGCTGTGCCGCACCACACACGCCGTGCAGGCCACGGCTGCCCGTCCAGCTGACGGACGCCCGTCCGGGTGACGGACGCCCGTCCTGCGGACGGCGGCCGGGGGCGCGGCGTGGTGGATCGAGATCGGACCGCGAGCGGCGGACGTCTCTCCGACGATTCCACTCGGTGACCCGATCGGTCACCGACAATGCAGCCGCGCGCATTCCTGCGCGCCCTGCCGATCATTCTCGCCCGCATTCACCGGGCGTTCTTCGCGAACCCGTTCCCGACGCATCCACGCGGTCGGCGGTCGGGATCTCCGTCATGCCCTCGGGCACCCACGAAAGGCACCATCGTGTCGAACGACATCGACGTCCGTCCCCCCGACACCCGCGCGGTGCGCCGCCGGGTCACGCTCGCCGACCGCATCGCCCTCCGGATCGGCATGTCGCTGATCATCTGGAGTCGTCGGACGCACCACGTGCGTCCGTCGGTCGACCACGCCACCCGTCAGCGGCTCGACCGCGAGCGGCGCGAGCGCGAGCTCGAGCTGCTCGTGCGGAGCGCCGCGATGCGCATGTGGCGCTGACGCGCCGCGACCCGGCGCGGCCCGGCTGCGC
>NZ_JBIQDQ010000032.1:15334-21602 GCF_045370965.1 Curtobacterium sp. 179-B 9B NHS | reverse complement strand
CCGTCCCGCTCGGACGCGGCCCCGGCGGTCGCGGTCCGACGGGCTGCCGCGGCTGCGGCGCTCGCCGGGGCGTCGGCGACGGGACCGGCCGCAGCGTCCGGAACCGGCCGTCCACCGGGCAGGCCGAACTCCTGGAAGGCGATCCGCTCCTCCAGGCCGTACACGGACCGCCCCGTGACGGAGCGGATGATCGAGGCGTTCCGCCACGCCCCCATCCCGAGGTCGGGGGCGGTCAGACCGTGCGTGTGCTCCTCGGCGTTCTGCACCCAGATCCGTCCGCCGAGGGTGTCGACGTGCAGGTCGCGTGCGACGGCGAACCGACCGCGGTCGTCGCGGCGGACGAGGTGCTCGACCGGGGCGAGGAAGTCCGGGTCCCGCGGTCGGTACCCGGTCGCGAGGACGAGCCGGGCGACCTCGTGCACCGCCTCGGTGCCGAGCTGCCCGTGTCGGAGGGTCAGTCGGAAGCGGTCCCGCTCGGGCAGCCACGCAGCCGCGACGACGCTGGTGTCGGTCCGGAGCGTCGTCGGGACCGGCCCGCGGGCGCTGATCCGGTAGAGCGTGTCGTAGACCTCGTCCACCAGGTCGGCACTGATGCCCTTGTACAGCCCCCGCTGCTCGCGACCGAGCCGGTCTCGCACCTCGCCGGGCAGGGCGTGGAAGTGGTCGGTGTACTCCGGGCTCGTCATCTCGAGCGTGAGCTTGGTGTCCTCCATCGGGAAGAACCGGGGCGATCGGGTGATCCAGTCGAGGCGGTAACCGCCGTCGCGGATGCCCTCGAGCAGGTCGCGGTAGACCTCGGCCGCGGACTGCCCGCTCCCGACCACGGCGATCGAGTCGGCGCTCCGGAGCGCGTCACGCGCCGGCAGGTACCCCGCGGAGTGCACGACCGGTCCGTCGAGGTCGCGGAGCGCCTCGGGCACCGCGGGTTCCGTGCCGATCCCGAGCACGACGTGCCGGGCGACGTACCGCTCGGACCCGCTCGGGGTCTCGGCGAGCACGGTGAACAGGTCGGTGTCCTCGTCGTGCTCGACGGCGACGACCCGACGGCCCCAGCGCAGCGTGTCGAGCCGTTCGGCGGCCCAGCGGCAGTAGGCGTCGTACTCCACGCGCAGGGGGTGGAAGTCCTCGCGGATGAAGAAGGGGTAGAGCCGCCCGGTCTCCTTGAGCCAGGCGAGGAACGAGAACGGCGACGTCGGGTCTGCCATGGTCACGAGGTCGGCCAGGAACGGGACCTGGATGGTGGCGTCGTCGAGCATCATGCCGTGGTGCCAGGCGAAGCCTTCGGCCTGGTCGAGGAACACGGCGTCGAGGTCGTCGATCGGGTCGGTCAGGCAGGCGAGCCCGAGGTTGAACGGGCCGATCCCGATCCCGACCAGGTCGAGGACGCGGCCGACACCGTCGCCGGGGTCGCTGGTCCTGGTGCCGGTGTCGCTGGTCCTGGTGCCGGTGGTGCTGGTGCTGGTGGTCACCGGGTCGCTCCCGTCGTCGTGCCGGCCGTGCTGGGGACGCCGCTGGCGTGCAGGCGCGCCGCGGTGTCGACCACGTGGTCGAGCGCCGCGACGACCTGCGTCGTGCTCGTGGTGGGGTTGAGCAGGGTGAGCTTGCTGCACGGACGGCCGTCGATCACGGTCTTCGCGACGAGCACCCGACCCTCGGCGAGCAGGGCCGCGCGCAGCGGCGCGACGAGTGCGTCGGCCTCGGCGTCCGACACCCCGCCCGGCTGCCAGCGGAAGAGCACCGTGCTCAGCTGCGTCGGCGCGACGAGCACCAGGTCCGGGTGTGCCGCGACGTGCTCGTGCACCCGCTCCGTGACGTCGAGCACCGCGTCGAAGGCCCGTCCGATCGCCTCGGCGCCGCTCGCCCGGAGGGTCGCCCAGAGCTTGAGCGCGTCGAACCGCCGGGTGGTCTGCAGGGACTTGTCGACCTGGTTCGGCTCGTCGGCGTCCTCGGGGTTGAGGTAGTCCGCGTGCCACGAGGCCCGGCGGAGGTCCTCCGGGTCCCGCACGAGCAGCGCGCTCGACGACACCGGCTGGAAGAACGACTTGTGGAAGTCCGCGGTGACGCTCCGCGCTCGTCCGATGCCGGCGAGCAGGTGTCGGCGGGTCGGGGACACGAGCAGACCACAGCCGTACGCGGCGTCGACGTGCAACCAGACGTCCTCGAGGTCGCAGACGTCGGCGATCGCCTCGAGCGGGTCGATGCAGCCGCGGTCGGTCGTGCCCGCGGTCGCGACGACGGCCGCGGGCGTCCGGCCCTCGCGCCGGGCGTCGGCGATCGCGTGGGCGAGGGCGTCCGGTCGCATCCGGCCGGCTGCGTCGGCGGCGACGTCGACCACGGCACGTTCCGGCAGGCCGAGCAGCATCGCGGACTTCCGGACGCTGAAGTGGCTCGACGCGGTGGCGAACACGACGAGGTCGTCGAGTGCCGGCGAGCGGTGCGCACGGTCTCCCGCGCGGAGCGGTGCGGTCGCGGCCTGGCGCGCCAGGAGCAGGGCGTGCAGGTTCGACTGGGTCCCACCCGAGGTGAAGACCCCGTCCCCCGTCGGGAAGCCGATCGCGTCCGTGACCCACCGGACCGTCCGACGTTCGATCTCGGTGCCGATCCGCGACTGGTCCCAGGTGTCGACCGACGGGTTGACCGCCGCGAGGACCGCCTCGGCAGCGACCGCGGGCACCGCCACCGGACAGTTGAGGTGCGCGAGGTACCCGGGGTCGTGGAACCAGACGGCCTCCGCGGTGAAGAGGTCGTCGACCTCGGCGACGGCGGCCTCGGCCGATCCGAGCGGTCGGTCGAGGTCGACCGCCGCGATCCGCTGTCGGAGGACGGCGGCGGGCGTGTCCGTGGTCGGCGCGGTGACGGTCGCGAGTCGGTCGGCGGTCCGGTCGACCGCGCCCCGGACGACCCTGCGGTACCGGTCGGAGCGGTCGGACGTGAGGAGTTCGAGCAAGGATGTGGAGCTGTTCACGTTAGGTAAGGCTAACCTCACTCCTCTGCGGAACGGAAGCCACACCCGGGGGAAGACCGGTCGTTCTGTCGCGCTCGGCCCGCCCCGGCCTGCCCCGGTACGCTCACCGGGTGACCTGCCCTCCGTCCGCCGCCGACGCCGACGCGGACGCGACCGCCGACGCAGTCGCGACCGTCGACGCCGTCGCGACCGTCGCCGTCATCGGCGCGGGGCAGGCCGGACTGTCGGTCGCGCACCACCTGCGCCGACGCGGGTTCCGCGCCGTGTCCGGCGCCGGGGACCGCGGCGGGCCGGCCGGCAGGACCGTCGTCGTGCTCGACGCGAACCAACGGCCAGGAGGCGCGTGGCAGCACCGGTGGGCGTCGCTGCGGATGGCCACGGTGAACGGCATCCACGACCTGCCCGGCACGCCGCTCCCACCCGTCGACCCTGCGGAGGAGGCCCGCACCGCGGTCCCCCGCTACTTCGCCGACCACGAGGCGCGCGAGGCCCTCCCGGTGCTGCGGCCCGTCCGCGTGCGGTCGGTGACACCGGTCGACGACCGCCCCGACGGGGCACTCCGTCTCGACACGGACCACGGCTCGTGGCTGGTGCGCGCCGTGGTGAACGCCACCGGCACGTGGGACACCCCGGTGGTCCCGGACGTGCCGGGTGCCGCATCCTTCCTCGGCGAGCAGCTGCACAGTCGCGACTTCGTCGACGCCGAGCACTTCCGCGGCAGGCGCGTGGCCGTCGTCGGCGGCGGGATCTCCGCGGTGCAGCTGCTCGGGGAGATCAGCCTCGTCACCTCGACCGTCTGGTACACCCGGCGCGAACCGGTGTTCCTGCCGGGCGGCTTCGTCCACGAGGTCGACGGCGTCGACGTGGAACGACGCGTGGCCGCCGACGTCCGGGCCGGTCGACCGCCGGCGAGCATCGTGTCGTACACCGGACTGATCTGGACCGGCGCGCTGCGTGACGCCGCTCGGCGCGGTGTGCTCGAGCGGCGGCCGATGTTCACGCGGGTCCGACCGCACGGCGTCGTGGAGGCCGACGGCACCGACACCTCGGTGGACGTCCTGCTCTGGGCGACCGGGTACCGCGCGGACCTCGACCACCTGGCGCCGATGCACCTGCGCGGCCCGCTCGGCGGCGTCCCGGTCGCCGGTACGCAGGTGACCGACGAGCCGCGCGTGCACCTCGTCGGGTACGGCCCGTCGCAGTCGACCGTCGGGGCGAACCGCGCGGGCCGGGCCGCCGCCCGCGACCTGGACCGCTGGCTCGACACCCACGAGGGCACCCGCGGGGACGGTCGACCGCCGAGTGCTGACGTCGAGCGCTGACCGCCGCACCCCGGACCCGGTCAGCGTCTCGCCGAGCGGTGCCGCCGAGCAGCCTCAGACCACCGGGACCGGTGGGAGCTCGCGGTCGGTCTCGGCGACGCGGGTGGCCTTCGCCGCGAGGCCCTGCAGCGGCCCCTCGAGCAGCACCCTGTCGGCGACGTGGCGGAGCGCGAGCCCGAGCCGGGTCCGGGGGTAGGCGAACCGGACGATCCCGCGCGGGATGCCCTGCACGTCGTCCACGAGCGGTCGCATCCAGTCGTCGAACGCCGCGAGCGCACGGTCGAGGTCCGCACGGTCCGAGGAGCGACCCGTGACCGATGCGGCGAGCACGTACCCGCTCGTGAGGGCGAGCGACGCGCCTCCTCCGCCCATGGGCGTGACGCACCACGCCGCGTCGCCGACGAGGGCCACGCGGCCCCGCCGCCAGACGGGCATCCGCACCTGGGTGAGCCGGTCGACGTAGACGTCGTCCGACGTCGCGAAGCCGTCGAGCACACGGCGCGACTGCCACCCGGCGTCGGCGAACCGTTCCTCGAGCCCCGCCTGCACCCCCGTGCGCTCGGCGCCGGTCACCCCGTCGTCGTCGCCGGCCCAGGCCAGGATCGCGCGGGTCGTGTCGTACGGGTCGGGGCGCAGGTGCACCTGGCGTCCACCGACGGCGTTGTACCAGCGCCACCGTCGGTCGTCGGAGTCCGTCCGAGGGATCGTCCCGAACGCCATCGTGACGCCCAGGTCCCGCTCGGCGACGTCGCCCGGGTGGTCGAACACCAGCGCCCGGGTGGTCGACCGGACACCCTCGGCGACCACGAGCAGGTCCGCCCGGAGCGTCCGACCTGAGGTCGTCGTGACGGCGACGTGTCCGGGCGCGGTGTCGTCGACGTCGGTGATCCGCTCACCGAAGACGAAGGGCACCTCGTCGGGCAGCGCGTCGCGGACCGTGCGGGCCAGGTCGCCCCGGAGCACCTCGAGCTCGGCGGTCGCGCCGTCCGGCCCCTCGGGCAGGGTCGCGGTCACCCGTCCCTCGGTGTCGACCAGGACGGTCCCGGTCTCGGTGGTGTTCGCGGCACGGACCGCATCCGTCAGCCCCATCCGCTCGAGCACCTGCTTCGCGACGCCGCGGACGTCGACGTTCTGCCCGCCGTCACGGAAGGCCGGAGCGCGTTCGACGACGGTGACGTCCCAACCGGTGTGCCGGAGCCACCAGGCGGCGGACAGACCTGCGATGCTCGCTCCCGAGATCACTGCGTGTGGTGCGGACATGTCCTGCTCCTCGTGTGCTGCGCGGTCGGCTGGGACCGACCGCTTGTGCTTTACAGTGAAGCGACTTGACTGTGGAGGAACCTGGATGCCCGACATCGACCCGCTCACGACGGACTGGCAGGACGACGAGGTCGCCGTCATGCACCACCTCCGGGACTGGGCCGTGGCGTTCGAGGAGCTCGACCGGCACCTCGGCGTGTGGATGGGGATGTCGACGACGGATGCGAACGCCCTCGGTCAGGTGCTGTGGGCCGAGCAGGCGGGCGAGCCGCTCTCCCCCGCGCAGCTCGCCCGGCAGATCGGCATGACGTCGGGTGCGACCTCGGTGCTCGTCGACCGGCTCGAGACGGCAGGTCACGTGACCCGCCACCGCGAGAGCACGGACCGCCGGCGGGTGACCCTGCGCGCGACCGCCGCGGCGCGGGCTGCGAACGAGGCGTTCCTCGCGCTCGCCGGGCGCGAGATCGCGGGCGCCCTCCGCGAGAGCGACCCCACCGAGCTCCGGGCCGCACTGCGGTTCCTCGCGCGGATGACGACGGCGGCGACCGCGGCGAACACGCGCCTCGCGGCGCGTCGGAGCGGTGGTTCGACCACCGCGACCGCCCACTGATCGACGGGCGGCGCCTCGCCGGGAGCAACGGGCTCCGCATCCCCGAGAGCACCGCCTCGCCGCGAACGACGAGAACCCCTCCGGGCCGGAGCTCGGAGGGGTTCTCGGGTG
>NZ_JBIQDQ010000032.1:0-15234 GCF_045370965.1 Curtobacterium sp. 179-B 9B NHS | reverse complement strand
TGGTGACCCCAGCGGGATTCGAACCCGCGTTACCGCCGTGAGAGGGCGACGTACTAGGCCGCTATACGATGGGGCCGCACGCCCCGCTCGGGAGCGGGACACACTCGTTGTCGGACTCGGAGGCTAGCCACCTGTGGTGACCCCAGCGGGATTCGAACCCGCGTTACCGCCGTGAGAGGGCGACGTACTAGGCCGCTATACGATGGGGCCGTTCCGACAACCCGATAAGTATGGCACAACGCGCGCACGCTGCCAAAACGGGGCGTGTCGCCCGGGTGTGCCGCGCCTCCGGGCGGATCCGCGGTGTCTCAGATCGTGAGCGACTCGCCGGGCCGGAGCACGACGAGTTCCCCGTCCCCGAGCGCCTCGCGCTGCCGGTCGGTGTGCATGGCGAAGCCGATCTCGGACAGCGTCGCCTCGTGCACCGGGTAGGCGCGCCGCGGACCGACCGCGGCGATCCAGTCCATCATCTCCTCGACCTTGAGCCACGGTGCGCCGACCGGAGCAGCGAGGACCTCGACGGGGACGCCGGGCACCGTGTACGCGTCCCCGGGGTGGAAGAGACGACCGTCCACCAGCACCCCGGTGTTGTCGACGAGGGGCACCGAGGAGTGGATGCGCTGGTGCCGGGCGCCGTGCAGGTCGAGCGTGAAGGGGCCGACCTCGCGGTGGTCACCGTCGCCGACCACCTCGACCGTGATGCCCGCGTCGGCGAGCGCCGCGGCCACGCCCGACGGCCCGAGGACCACCGCGTCCGGGTTCCGGTCGAGGATCCCGTGCAGCTGCTCGGGGGTGCCGTGGTCCGGGTGCTCGTGCGTCACGACGACGGCCACGACCCCGGTCACGTCGACCGGGCGGGTGAACCCGCCGGGGTCCAGGACGAGCCGTGCCCCGTCCTTCGTGACGACCTGGCACGCGTGCTCGAGCTTGGTGACCTCCATGCGGGCGACCCTACGCGCGTGGCTGCGGGGTTCCGCACGGGTCCCGCCACGGTCCTGGCACGCCGTTGTCGGACGTCGATGCGTGCCCGTAGCGTCCGGGACATGGCCACCACCACCGCCGTCGCCCTGCCCGGACCCCGGCGCGTCGTGCACGTCGACCTCGATGCCGCGCTGCCGGAGCTCGTCGCCGACGGGACCGGTACGGAGGCCCTCGTCGTCGGACGCCGCGACGGGTACCCCGTCTGCACGGCCGGGCTGACGCTGACGGCCGACCCGTCCGACGCCGCGCGGGTGCTGCGGGCGCTCGCCGCATCGTCGTCCGTGACCACCCCGACCGCGCCGGCCCCCGTGCACGACGACGACCTGCCGTCGGTCTCCGTCGTCGTGTCCACCGTGGTCGACCGCGTCGAGGGCCTCGGTCGGTTGCTCGACGCCCTCGAGCGCCACGACCACCCGGAGCACGAGGTCATCGTGGTCGACAACCGTGTCCGGGTCCCGGAGGACGACCCGCTGCCGGCCCTGCTCGCGGGACGCCGTGTCCGACTCGTCGAGGAACGGCGCCCCGGGCTGTCCGCCGGGCGGAACGCGGGGATCGCTGCGGCACGGGGCGAGGTCGTGGCGTTCACCGACGACGACGTGCAGGTCGACCCGCGCTGGCTCCGTGCCCTCGGCGAGCGCTTCGTCCGTGAGCCGGAGCTCGACGCCGTCGTCGGCGTGGTCCTGCCGACCGAGCTCGCGACGCCCGCGCAGGTCTGGTACGAGGCGTACTACGGCGGCTTCAGCGGCGAGCGCTCCTTCGAGCCGGTGACCATCGTCCCCGAGGACGTGCCCGGCGCGATGCGCTTCGCCCGCGTGGCCGCGGTGCGACCGGACGGCTCGGTCCGGCGACGGTTCCCGGTGTACGGCATCGGTGCGTACGGCGCCGGCGCGAACATGGCGTTCCGCCGGACACTGCTCGAGTCGGTCGGTGGGTTCGACCCGACCCTCGGCGCCGGGTCCCCCGCACGCGGCGGCGAGGACCTGGCGATGTTCGTCGAGACCCTCTGGCGCGGCGGACGCATCGGCTTCGAACCCCGCGCCGTCGTGCACCACCGGCACCGCCGGACCGTCGCGGAGCTGCACGCGCAGCTGCACGGCAACGGCGTCGGGTTCGCCGCCCTGCTCTGCGCACTCGTGGCCCGGGACCGACGACACGTCGCCGTCCTCGCTCGGCTCGTCCCCCTCGCGGCGACGGCGAAGGCCCGGGTCGCGGCCGCGGCCCTGTTCCGCGGCCGTGGCGCCGACCACCGACGGGCCGCGGACCCGACCCTCCCGGCTCCGGCGAGCACACCGGTGCCGCGGTCACTGGCGTACCACGAGCTCCGGGGGTTCCCCGCGGGACCGTCCGCATGGCTCCGCAGTCGTCGACGCTGGCGCGCCGTCAGGGCGGGACGTCCCCTCGCCGGGTGACCCGGAGGCGCAGCGCCACGCGTGACCGTAGGATCGGTCACGTCCGACGACTGCGTCGGGCGCGAGGAGGGCGCATGCTGCTGGGTACCGACACCGAGCGCCGTGACGTCCCGGCGGACGACGCCACGGGTCCAGCGCCGGTGCTGCACCTCGTCGCGCCGAGCGCGACGGACGCCGCCACGTGCGCGTGCGGCCACCAGCGGGAGGCGCACGAGCACTACCGACGCGGCTCGGACTGCGCGCTCTGCGACTGCCCGCGCTTCCGTCGCCGGGGCTGACCGCCGCGCTCGAGCGGTACCGCGTGCGGGAAACCGCTGCATCCCCGCAGCCGCCCCGGCGGTTCCTTGTCGGGCTCCGGGGCCGGAGTTAGCGTCGCTCGCATGCCCACCCCCACCGCGGAGCTCGCCTGCGTCGTCCTCGCACACGAGGACCCGACCCAGGTCCGCCGACTCCTCGAGGCGCTGGACCCCTTCCCCGTCTTCCTGCACTGCGACGTCCGCACTCCGGACGCCGCGCACGACGCGATGACCGACGGGCTCCCGCCGCGCGTCCACCTGCTCGACCGCCGGCGCACCGGATGGGCGCGGTGGGAGAACGCAGCAGCGGAGCTCGCCGGGTACCGCGCCGCGCTCGCCGGGACGGATGCGAGCCACATCGCCGTCCTGACGGGCAGCGACTACCCGCTCGCCACCGCCGACGAGGTGCGCGCGGTGCTCTGGCGCCACCCCGGTCGTTCGTTCCTCGTCACCCACCCGCTCCCGCACCCGGACTGGCGCGGCGGGGGCTGGTCGCGGTTCCGCTACCGCCACTGGGCGTGGCGCAAGCACATGCTGCGGCTGCCGGTGCCGCGTCGGCTGCCGCGTGGGGTCGTCCTGACCGGTGGGTCCCAGGTGAAGCTGATCAGTCGTGAGCACGCGCAGGCCGTGGTCGACGTCGTGGACGCCCGCCCGGACCTCGTGCGCTTCTGGCGCCGCGTGTGGATCGCCGACGAGTCGCTCGTGGCCTCGATCCTGAACTCCCCCGCACTCGTCCCGGGGTTCGCCGACGAGCACCTCGAGCACCCGCTCTGGTACATCGGGTGGGACGGTACCCGGATGAAGAGCCCGCCGTGGCTCGGGACGCCGGACGCCGGACGCCTGCTGGAGCACTGGACCGGTCCGGACGACCAGCCGCCGTACCTGTTCGCGCGGAAGTTCTCCACGAGCCGCAGCGCCGACCTGCTCGACCTCGTCGACGCGGCGGTCGGCCTGCGGGCGCACCGTCCCGCCGGGGCCACCGCGCCGTGAGCGTCCCGTCCGACACCGGGAGTGCGACGCGGACGACGACGGTGCGGCGCGCCGGGCGGCACGTCGCCCGTACCCGCGACACCACGAGCAGCCCCGGCAGCACCGCCGGCACGGACACCGGCAGCACCGACACCGGCAGCACCGCCGTCCGCACGGGTGCCTCGGCGCTCTTCGGCCGGGGCATGCTCTACGTGGTCGTCTGGTCCATGCAGCTGGTCGTCAGCTCGCTCGTCTCCCCCGTCCTCGCGCACCTGCTGCCGCCGTCCGAGTTCGGCGTGCTCGCGTCCGCCATCGCGCTCTTCCAGGCGCTCGGCGTCCTCGCCGTGGCCGGACTCGACCAGGCGGCGGTGCTGCAACGCGCCGAGGACGGCGACGACCGTCGGGCCCGCGGGCTCGTCCCGGTCGGTGCGGTCCTCGCGACCCTCGTCACGCTCGCGGCGCTGGGGTCGCTGCCGGCGTGGGGTGACGCGGCCGGCTTCGTCGGCCAGCACCCGCTCCTCCTGGTCGCGGTGCTCTGGACGCTGCCCGCGGCGGTCGTGCAGACGTCGCTGGCGCTCCTCGTGGCGCAGGACCGGATCCGCGTCTTCGCGGTCACCAGTCTGCTGTCGTCGGTGGGCGGCTCGGTCATCGGCCTCGGCCTCCTCGTACTCGTGCACGCCGACGCGACCACCTACGCCTGGGGCGGCGTGGTCGCGCAGGGCGTGGCGATGGTGATCGGCGTCGTCGCCGTCCGCCCGCGCCTGCGGGGGCTGGTCGACCACGCGACGACGGCACGCGCCTTCCGGCTCGGCGTGCCGATCGCGCTGGGCAACCTGTCCTACTTCGTCCTGAACGCCGGGGACCGCATCGTCGTGCAGCGCCTCCTCGGACCCGACGAGGTGGCCCGCTACCAGATCGCCTACGTCGTCGGTTCGGCGGTCGTCCTGCTCCTGACCTTCACGAACAGCGCGTGGGCGCCGCACTTCGCCGCGCTCCGCGACGCCGCCGCACGACGGCGCCTCGCGATGCACGCGCGTGACGAGCTGTACCTGCTCCTCGCGCCGGTGCTCCTCGCCGTGACCCTCGTGTCGCCGGTCGCGCTCCCGGTGCTGGCACCGCCCTCGTACCGGGTCGAGGAGCTGTCGGTCGTGGTGTTCGTCGTCGCCCTGACGGCCTTCCCGGTCGTCGCGAGCGGCGCCACCGGACGATTGCTCGTCGTGGAGCGCCGCGGTGTCGCCGTCGGGGTGATCGCCGCCACCGCCGCCGCCGTGAACGTCGGCGCGAACCTGCTGCTCGTCCCACCGCTCGGCATCGCCGGCGCCGCGCTGTCCACGGTACTGTCGTACGCGCTGCTCGCCGTGCTGCAGCAGGCCGCGCTGCGGGACCGGAGGCTGTGGCGTGGACCCGCCCGCCGGGTCCCCCTCGTCGTGGTGCCGGCCGTGCTCCTGGCTGCGGCCTCCCTGCTCGCCCCGCAGGACACCGTCTGGGACGTCGTGCGCATCGTCGGTGTCGTCGCCTGCCTGCCCTGGTTCCTGCAGCGGCTCCGGGCGGCCCGCGGCGGCTCGCGCTGACCTGCACCCGCGCGCACCGACGCCCGCCCGGGCAGCACGCGCGAGGCCCCCGGTACCCACGCGGGGTACCGGGGGCCTTGCATCTGCCGGGGTCAGACCGCGACGGGCTCCGGAGCCGGCGCCGTCGCCCGCACCACGACGGCGCCGAACGTCCGCCCGACCGCGTACCCGGTCACCGTGGCGACGACGCTCGTCACGATCGCGAGCGCACGGACACCACCACCACGGCCGACCGTCCCGAGCTCGCGCAGGAGCGCCCCCGGCAGCACCCGGGTCAGGTAGGTGCCCTCGCTCGAGAGCGAGTCCCGCGCACCGACCCGTCGGCTCAGGACGGCCTTCGAGATCCCCTCGTAGTAACTGCGACGACGGACGTACCGCATCGACACCCGGTCGGCCGACACGCGGTGCGAGACGTTCGACCGCGGCTCGTAGCGGATCCGGGCCGTCGGGCGCATCTGGGCGATCCGGATGCAGAGCTCGGTCTCCTCGCAGCCCAGCGGCTGGTTGCCGACCCGACCGATGCCGGACCGGAACCCGCCCGCGGCGAGCAGGACGTCCCGCCGGAACGCCATGCTCGAACCGATCACGTTCCGGACGTCGCCGGCCTCGGTCGGCAGCCCGGTGTAGCTGCAGCCGACGATCCAGAGCAGCTCGTCCGGGAACGGTCCGGCGCCGGTGGTGTCCGGCCACGACGGGGTCGCGCGGCCGCCGACCCCGACGACGTCGGGCAGCTCGAGGGACTCGACGAGGTGCATCAGCCAGTCCGGGTCCGCCGCGGCGTCGTCGTCGAGGAAGGCCACGACGTCGGACGCGGCGAGTGCCACGCCCGTGTTCCGAGCGCCGGACAGGCCGCGCTCCTCGGCGTTCGGGACGACCCGCAGCTCGGGCCACCTGGCCGCGGCGCGGAGCAGCAGCTCGGGCTCGTGGTCGATCACGACGACGACCTCGGTGGCCTCGGGCTGCCGCTTCGCCGACTCCACGGCTGCCTGCAGGTCGCCCCAGCGCTGCTGGGTGTAGGCGCAGATGACGACCGCGACCGTGGGCAGGCTCACGCGGCTTCCTCGTCGAGGACGGCCACCGGCTCCGCAACGGCGCGGGCGCGCACCGGCGTCGGCGCGAGACGGGCGCGGGCGGCGACCTCGCCGGCGCGACGACGCTCGTGCATGATCGAGGTGAGGACGCGGATGCCGTCGCTCACGGCGTTGAGGTTGCTCGTGCCGTGCACGCGGAGCTTCTCGTGGCTCGGGACCTCGGTGATCGCGAAGCCGGCGGCGGACCACCGGCAGGTCAGGATCGTCTCGATCTCGAAGCCGTCACCCCACCGCATCGATCCGTCGGCGGGCTGCGGGAGGGTCGAGGACAGCAGACCGACCGTCGGCAGCGTGTCCGCCCAGAACGCGTTGTAGCCGTAGCAGAGGTCCGTGTACCGCGCACCGAGCAGCAGGTTCGAGATGATGTTGAGCCCCTTGTTGCCGAGGCCCCGGATCACCGTGATGTCGTCGCTGCCGCCGCCGGGCGCGTACCGGGACCCCTTGGCGACGTCGGCACCGGCGACGAGGGCGTCGACGAAGCGCGGGATCTCGGCGGCGTCCGCGGAGCAGTCCGCGTCGAACATGACGACGACGTCGCCGGTGACCGCCTCGAAGCCGCAGGCCAGTGCGTTGCCCTTGCCCTTCCGGGTCTGCTGCACGACCGTGATCGACGGCATCAGGCGCCGCGCGGTCGCGACGGTGTCGTCGACCGAGTTCCCGTCGACGAGGATCACCTCGTGCACGGGCGGCAGCATCGGCAGGATGATCTCGAGGTTGCGCGCCTCGTTGCGTGCGGGGATGACGACCGAGACACGGGGGTCTCGGGGTCGGACGGTGGTGCTCATGGTGCTCCTGTCGGGTTCAGGCTGCGTGGGTCGTGTCCCGTCGGTCCGGCGCTGGGTGGGCGCCGGTGGGACGTGTGGGGATGGTCCGTGGGGCGGGTGGGGTGCTCTCACCGCGGGGACGGGGGTACGCCGTTCCCGCGGCGGTCCCACCTTCGTCCGCGCCGCGGTCACCGGTCAACGCGGCGCGGGGTGCGTTGCGGCAGCCGCGACCGCGCGTACGGAATCCCGCAAGCGGGTGCGGATCGCGCGGGTACGGATCGTGCGGGCACGGCGGCCGGGAGGCACGTGCTGACGCTCCGACGCACCGCCCGACGCGCCACGTGGCGACCGGGAGGGGCGGGACGGGTGGACCGTTCGTCCGACGTCCCGCACGTGGTCGGGTCGCGGAGCGTGGTGCGGCCGCGTGACGGTCGCTGCGGTCCGGTACCGGGCCGGGCCGCAGCCCGCGGTGCGGGCGCACGGCGCGCCTCCCGGTCGACACGCGGTCGGACCGCGTGCCGGATCAGGAGGTCCGGCGGGCGGCAGCCGAGCGGGCGCGCACCGTGTGACGGGACCGCGCGTAGCGACCGACACCCCGCAGCACGGCGCGGAGCTCGACGCCGGGCACCGCGGCGACCTCGCGGTCGAAGGCGCTGTCACCCGCTGCGGGGACGGTGTCGGAGCG
This sequence comes from Curtobacterium sp. 179-B 9B NHS, assembly GCF_045370965.1. NCBI lineage: Bacteria > Bacillati > Actinomycetota > Actinomycetes > Micrococcales > Microbacteriaceae > Curtobacterium > Curtobacterium sp. 179-B 9B NHS. The sequence continues at coordinate 7,468 of NZ_JBIQDQ010000032.1, read as the reverse complement.
CGCCGGCCCACCGGCGACGTCCGCTGCGGGGACTGCCGCCCCGGCGAGCAGGTGCCGGACCGCGCCGGGCGCGCGGACCAGCGCCATCCCGAGCGTCCGTGGCCGGAGGGCGGTCTTCGTCAGCCACGCCCCGAGCCCGGTGCCGTACCCGACCGCCTGGGTGCGGAGTGCGGCGACGTCGGCGCGGTGCCGGTGCCAGACCAGGGCGGAGGGCTCGACCGCGAGGGCCGCGCCGGAGAGCACCACGCGGGCGAAGACGTCGATGTCCTCGCCGCCGCCCGTGGCGGTGCCGACGCCGAGCGCCTCGTCGAAGCCCCCGAGCGCGAGCACCGCGTCACGGCGCATCGCGAAGTTCGCCCCGGTGCCGTAGTCGCCCACCGAGAACGGGAAGAGCGGCCGGTCCGCCGGCGGGGCGGTGAGCCGGAACACCCGCGGGGTGAGGTTCCGCGACCAGGTCACCCGTTCGTCGAACCAGCGCTGGGCCGGCGTGCGGAGCTCGCCGCTCGCCACGAGCCCGCTGACGCACACGACGTCCTCCCCGCGGGCGAAGCCGGACGCGAGGGCACGGAGCCACCCGCGGTCGACCACGACGTCGTCGTCGGTGAACGCGACGACCTCGCCACGGGCGGCACGGACACCGGCGTTCCGGGCGCTGGACAGCCCGGGCGTCGGCTCGAGCACGTACCGGATGCGCGGGTCGGTGCCGGGCCCGGTGACGAGTCGACGGGTGGCGTCGTCGGACGGCGCGTTGTCGACCACGACGACCTCCAGGTCGGGGTGGTCGAGCGCGAGGACCGACCGCAGGGCGTCGGCGAGCTGGTCGGCGCGGTCGCGGGTGCAGAGCACGACGGTCGTGCTCGGGAGCCGCATCGGCACGGGCGGGTGCTCGGCCGGGGGCAGCGCGTCGACGGCCGCGCGGAGCTCGGAGGCGTCGACCGTCCCGTCGGTGACGGGCAGGTCGACGAAGCCCCGGGGCGACGTGCCCGCACGGACGAGGAGCCGCGCCGTCTTGTGGCCGGCGGCGTCCGCCAGCGGGATCGCGACGTCGCCGTCGGGGACCTCGTGCGCGTCGACGGCGCCGACCCAGACCGCACCCGACCAGGTGGGCGGCTCGGGGCTCGCCATCGTGCGCTCGAGCACGAGGCGGGACGACGACGGTCGCGGCGGCGTGGAGGTCATGGGACCACCGTCGTCGGCCCCGGCGGTGGCGTCAACGCGGCCGCGGGGAGCCTGCGGTTCCCCCGCAGGAGCGGACGCGACCGTGCGTGATGCCGCAATGCCGCAGGGCACCCGCACAACCCCGTCGGCACCCTCGTCGGTGGCGGTCGACGATGGTCGACTTGCCTCGACAGCCGGCACCCGACCCGAAGGAACGCCCGATGCCCCTCACCTCCGCGGTGGTCACCCCGTGACCGCGACGGCGCCCACGCGGGTGGAGCTCCGCCGGGCGCACCGGGTGCACCGGTCCCCGGTGCCGGCGGTCGCTGCCGCGGTGCTGGCGTTCGCGGCGACGGCGGTGCTGCTCACCGGGACGACCGGTCCGGTGCAGACCGCCGTGGTCCTGACGGCGCTCCTCGTCGTGCCCGGGACGGCCGTCGTCCGGCCCCTCCGCCTGACCGAGCCGGTGAGCCGGGCGGCGCTCGTCCTCGTCGCCGGTGCCGCGGTCGACACCGTCGTCGCCCTCGCCATGGTCTGGACCCAGCGCTGGGCCCCCGTCCCGGCGGCGGGCCTCGTCCTCGTCGTCAGCGGCTGGGCGGCGCTGGCGCACGGGGTCGTCACGGCCCGGTCGTCCGACCGGGCGTCGGTGCAGCACGCCGTCCGCTCCGCCTGGGCAGCACGCCGCGACGGTACGCTCGTCCGGCTCGCGGTCGGCGGCGGCGTGCTCGTCACGGGGGTCGCGCTCTGGGTCGTCGGCACGGCGCAGACCACCAGAGGGGCGCTCGGCGAGTGGGGCCTGCTCACCGCCGTCCCCCCGGTGTGGTGGGTCGGTGCCGGTGCGGTCCTCGCGGTGACCGTCGTCGCGCTGGTCGACCGTCGGTTCCCGGCCGCGCTCCGCACCGCCACCGCCGCCGTGCTCGTCGTGGTCGTGTACGGCACGGCGAACCTCGCGGCTGCCGAGCCCCGACCGCCCTGGGTGTTCAAGCACATCGCGGTGACCGCGTACATCCAGCAGCACGGCTCGGTCGACCCGGCGATCGACATCTACAACCGCTGGCCGGGCTTCTTCGCGGTGAGCGCCTTCCTCGGCTCCGTCACGGGGACCACGGACGCCGCCGCGCCGGTCCGCTTCGTGGAGGTCGCGTTCGCCCTGCTCGACGGTGCCCTCGTCCTCGGCATCGCCCGGGCGCTCGGGCTCCGGGGCCGCTGGGCGGTCACGGCCGCCGTGGTCTTCAGCGCCGCGAACTGGGTCGGTCAGGACTACTACTCACCGCAGGCGTTCGCGTTCGCGCTCTTCCTCGCCGTCGTGCTCGTCGTGCTCACCACGCTGCGCAGCACCCCGAACGCGCTCGGGCGCGGGATCGACGGTGTCGTCTCCCGACTGCTCCGGGCCCGCCGGGCACCGTTCGTGCCGACCGGTGGGACCGCCGCGGCCGTCGACCCCGGTACCGCGGCCACCCGCACCGCGACCGTCACCGCGGTGGTCCTGGTCGTGCTCCTCCAGGCGGTGATCACGGCGTCGCACCAGCTCACGCCCTACGTGCTCGTCGCCGCGTTCGTCCCGCTCGTCGTGATCGGGGTCGTCCGACCCTGGTGGACCGCGCTGCCCGTCGTCGCCGCACCGCTGCTGTACCTCCTGCCGAACCTCGACTACGTGCAGGAGAAGTTCGGCCTGACCACCGGGTTCGACCCGGTGAGCAACGCCACGGCCGCCTCGACGTCGATCGCGATCCCGTCGCTCGCGACCACCCTGCAGAGCCGCGGGGTGCTCGCCCTCACCGCCCTGGTCGCGGTCGTCGCCCTGGTCGGCATCGTGCGGACGGTGCGTGCCGGTCACGGCCACCGGGCACTGCTCGTGCTCTGGCTCGCCGCGTGCCCGGTCGTGCTCGTCCTCGGGCAGAGCTACGGGGGTGAGGGCAGGTTCCGCGTCGTGCTCTTCTCGGCGCCCTTCCTGGCGATCGCCGCCGTCCACGCGCTGCACGGGCGTCGGCTCCGTCTCCTGCTCACCGGCGCACTGGTCGGCGTCACGACGCTGCTCTTCGTCGCGACGACGTTCCAGGCCGAGCAGGCGAACCGGACGCCGGCCGGCGAGGTCCTGGCGGCGCGGTGGCTGGACGGCCGCTTCACGGCGGACGACACACTGACGACCGTCGGCGGCTTCCCTGCCGTCATCGGCGCCGGGTACCCCGCGTACCTGCAGCGCTGGGGCCAGGTGCAGTCGCTGGGCGACCTCACGCAGTGGTACCCGGACGGCATCACGCCGGCCGACCTCGACGAGTCGCTCGCGGACCGGGCGCACGGCGGGGACGCGTGGCTGGTGTTCTCCGACGCCGAGCGCGCGGACGTGGTCGCCCGCGGCACCGCGACGGGCGCGGAAGTCGACGCCCTCGAACGTTCGGCAGCGGATCGCGGGACGCTGCGCTACGACCGCGACGGTGTCCGGATCTACGAGGTCGCCCGTGCGGCGTGAGCCCGCGACGCCCGAACCGGGCCCCACACGGCGCGACGTGCTGCGCCGCGGTGCGGTCGTCGCGGGACTCGTCGGCGCCGCGGCGCTGACCGGCACCGTGGCCGTCGTCCTGCCGACGGCGATCCGCCGGGCCGACCGTGCCGTGCCCGCGGAGATGCCCTCGGGGACGGTCGAGTCGGGCGGGGTCCGCTGGGTCCCGTACCTCGCCGAGGACTTCGACCGCGACGCCGCCCACGGCGACCTGCTCGCGGTCTACCCGGCGATGGCCGAGTACCGCGGGTTCCGCGACACCTCGGGCAAGGGGATCTACCACCCGGACGAGGTCGTCTCGGTCCACGACTCGACGCTCGACTTCCACCTGCGGACCGAGGACGGTCAGCCACTCGTCGCGGCCGTGCTGCCCGCGGGCTACCGGTCGTACACGCACCAGCGCGTCTCGATCCGCTACCGGGCCGGTGACGCCCCCGGCTACAAGTTCGTGATGCTCCTCTGGCCGCTGTCGGGCGACTGGAACGAGGGCGAGATCGACTGGCCGGAGGGCGACCTGGGCGGCGACGTCCGTCCGGTGTCGGCGGTGCCGGGCAGCTTCGACGCCGCGGACCGCACCATGCGGTTCCTGCCGGAGGACGCTCCGACGGTGCCGGGCGGCCAGGAGGACTGGCACGTCGCCACCGTCGAGTGGACCGCCGACGTCGTGCGCTTCTGGTGGGACGGTGCACTGGTCGCCTCGACGACGGGCGCCGTGCCGAGGGTGCCGATGCGCGTCACCCTGCAGGCCGAGACCGCGATCGGCGACGCCCGCGTGCCGGCGGGGTCCGACGGGCACGTGCTCGTCGACTGGGTCGTGGCGTACCGCGCGGCCGACTGACGCCGAGCGGGCTCCTGCCCGGACGCCGACCACGACGGACCGACCGTCGACACCTCCGGGACACCGGCGTTCCTCGGTGCCGGCGTCCGGTGTCGTTCCGGGCGTTCCGCGTCCGTTCGCGCGCCCGGTGTCGATTCGGGCGTTCCGTGTCGATCCGGGCGTGTCTCCTCGTACGAGGCGCCCGGGAACGGGAAAAGCCCCCGGGATCTCCCGGGGGCTTTTCCTTCGAGCTGGGGTACCTGGACTCGAACCAAGAACGACGGTACCAGAAACCGCTGTGTTGCCAATTACACCATACCCCAAAAGGCCTGCTGGCCTTCCGTTCCCCGTTGTCCGGGGCACGATCAACTACTGTACAGCATCCCGGAGGTCCTCGAGACCACCCACCAGGTCCCGGTGCACCGCGGCTGCCGTCGACGCCCCGTGACCGGCCGCCACGACGAGCTGCTCGGGACCCGGCGGGGTGACGTCCCCGACGGCGTACAGCCCGGGCACCCGGGTCCGACCGACGCGGTCCACGCGGAGGAGCCCTTCGGCGTCCCGGTCCGCCGGCGCGTCGAGCCAGTCGAGGTCGGCGTGCCACAGGGGTCGCACGAACGCTCCGGTGTGCGGCCGCACGTCGCCGTCCGCCAGGCGGACACCGGTGAGGCCGTCCCGACCGCCCTCGAGGTCGGCCACGGGCCGTTCGTCGACCGTCACGCCCGCCGCCGACAGGCGCGCACGGCCGGCATCGTCCAGCACCGCGGCACCGTTCGTGTAGACCACCAGGTCGTCGGTCCACGAACCGACGAGCAACGCGCGGTCCACCACGTCGGACGTCTCGCACAGGAACGCGAGGGGCTGCCCTGCGTGCTCGTACCCGTCGCACTCGACGCAGCTGTGCACCGACGTGCCGTAGAGGGCTCGCAGGGACGGCAGTGCCGGGAACTCCTCCCGGAGCCCCGTCGCGACCACGACGGCCCTCGCGCGGGCCCGCAGCTCGGCCCCGCGGGAGGAACCGTGCACCGACCAGCCGTCACCGTCGCGGGCCACACGGTCGACGACCGACTGCACGACGGTCGCCTCCGGGTAGGACTCGACCTCGACCCGGCCGAGCTTCCGGAGCTCGAGCGGCGAGATCCCGTCGCGCGTGACGAAGCCGTGCGAATGGAGTGTGGCAGCGTTGCGCGGTCGGTTCGCGTCGACGAGCAGCACCGTCCGCCGGGCGCGGACCAGGTTGAGCGCAGCGCTCAGCCCGGCCGGACCGGCACCGATGACCGCGACGTCGACGGACAGGCCGTCGCCGTCCCGCGCACCCGGAGTCGTCACCACGACGGTGTCAGCGGTCCGCGAGTCGGCGGAGACGGGTGAGTGTGGACTCCTTGCCGAGGATCTCCATGGACTCGAACAGCGGCGGGCTGATCCGGCGCCCGGACACGGCGACGCGGAGCGGTCCGAACGCCACGCGCGGCTTGAGGCCCATGCCGTCGATGAGGGACGACCGCAGGGCTGCCTCGATCGACCCGGTCGTCCAGTCCTCGACGCCCTCGAGCGCGGTGACCCCGGCGTGGAGCACGTCCCCGGCGTCGTCCTTCAGCGTGGCGCGGGCGTCGTCCTCGACCACGAGCTCGTCGTCGGTCGTGAACAGGAAGCCGAGCATCGCCGGAGCCTCGCCGAGGAGCTGCATGCGCTCCTGGACCAGCGGGGCCGCCGCCGCCAGCACCCGCTCCTGCTCGGCGGTCGGCGGCACCGACACGAAGTCCGCCAGGTACGGCAGCAGGCGTCCGCGGAAGTCGTCGGCGTCGAGCAGACGGATGTGGTCACCGTTGATCGCCTCGGCCTTCTTGTGGTCGAAGCGGGCGGGGTTCGGGTTCACGTCGACGACGTCGAACGCGGCGACCATCTCGTCCGACGAGAAGACGTCGCGGTCCGGGCCGATCGACCAGCCGAGCAGCGCGAGGTAGTTGAGGAGCCCCTCCGGCACCATGCCGGCGGCACGGTGGTGGAACAGGTTCGACTCGGGGTCGCGCTTCGAGAGCTTCTTGTTGCCCTCCCCCATGACGTACGGGAGGTGTCCGAAGCGGGGGACGACGTCGGTGATGCCGACCTCGACGAGCGCCTCGTACAGCGCGATCTGCCGCGGGGTCGACGACAGCAGGTCCTCACCGCGCAGCACGTGGGTGATCCCCATCAGGGCGTCGTCGACCGGGTTCGTGAACGTGTACAGCGGCTTGCCGTTGGGGCGGACCACCACGAAGTCCGGGAAGGTGCCCTGCTTGAAGGTGATCTCGCCGCGAACCAGGTCGTCGAAGCTGAGGTCGCGGTCGGGCACACGGAGCCGCAGCGCCGGCTGCCGCCCCTCGTCGCGGAACGCCTGGCGCTCGGCCTCGGTCAGGTCGCGCTCGTGGTTGTCGTACCCCTGCTTCGGGTCGCGACCGGCGGCCATGTTCCGGGCCTCCATCTCCTCCGGTGTCACGTACGACTCGTAGACGTGGCCGGACGCACGCAGCTTCGCGATGACGTCCTCGTACACGTCCGAGCGCTCGGACTGGCGGTACGGACCGTGCGGACCGCCCACCTCGACGCCCTCGTCCCAGTCGAGCCGGAGCCACCGGAGCGCGTCGAGGATCTGCTCGTAGGACTCCTCGCTGTCCCGAGCGGCGTCGGTGTCCTCGATGCGGAACACGAGCTTGCCGCCGGTGTGGCGCGCGTAGGCCCAGTTGAACAGGGCCGTCCGGATGAGCCCCACGTGCGGGGTCCCGGTCGGGCTCGGGCAGAAACGGACTCGGACGTCGGAGCCGGTGGCAGTGGTGAACGGTGCAGTCATGACCACACGATCCTACCGGCGCGCCACGCTGCCCGACCTGCGGTGCCGGTGTGCGGGTCGGCCCGGAAACGCAGGAAACCCCTGACCGATCACGGTCAGGGGTTTCCTGGTGTTGCTGAAGTTGAGTCCGGCGGCGTCCTACTCTCCCACAAGGTCCCCCTTGCAG
>NZ_JBIQDQ010000031.1:0-22639 GCF_045370965.1 Curtobacterium sp. 179-B 9B NHS | reverse complement strand
GGCCCGGCGCGCGCGCCGCGTCAGGACCGGCCGTCGCCGACCGTCGCGACCGGCGCCGTCGAGCGCACCGCGTCGTACGACCCCACGGCGGGGTCGGCGCCGTAGCGCTCCCGCAGTCCGCGCGACCCGAGCAGCAGGTTGAGCAGGATCGCGGCGATCGCTCCGGCCGAGATGCCCGAGTCGAACACGAGCGTGAACCACGTCGGGAACGCCCCGTAGATCTCCGGCGCGACGGTCGGCAGCAGCGCGATCGCGAGCGGCAGCGCCACGACGAGCACGTTCCGGTTGTCGAACCGCACCTTGGAGAGCGTCCGGATGCCGCTCGCCGCGACCATGCCGAACAGGGCGACCCCGGCACCGCCGAGCACCGCGTGCGGCACCGCCTCGACGACCGCTGCGACCTTCGGCACGAGCCCGAGCACGACGAGCATGCCGCCGGCGGCCGTCGCCACGTACCGCGAGCGCACCCCGGTCAGGGCCACCAGCCCGACGTTCTGCGCGAACGCCGTGTACGGGAACGTGTTGAAGACCCCGCCGAGCACGGTACCGAGGCCGTCGGCCCGCAGTCCGTCGGCCAGCGTGCGACGCGACACCGGACGGTCGACGACCTCGCCGACGGCCACCATGTCCCCCGTGGTCTCGGTCATGATGACGAGCCCGACGACGAGCATCGACACGATCGACGCGAGGTCGAACGTCGGCAGCCCGAAGTGGAACGGCGTGACGACGGCGAACCAGGCGGCGTCGCCGATCCCCGAACCGTCGACCATGCCGGGGACGAACAGCGCCGCGACGGTGCCGAGGACGAGCCCGAACAGCACCGAGACCCGGGCCAGCCCGCGCGGCGCGAAGCGCTCGACGAGCACGACGGCCAGCAGCACGCCGGCCGCGAAGGCCACGTCGAGCGGATCGGCAGCGCCGTCCTCCCCACCGTCGGTGATCCACCCGGCGGCGACGCTCGTGAGCGAGACGCCGATGATCAGGATCACGGTGCCGGTGACGATCGGCGGGAACAGCCGCACGAGCTGCGAGAACCACGGCGCCACGAGCACCATGAACACCCCGCAGGCGATCGTCGCCCCGTAGACCGCGGTGATGCCGTGCGCACTGCCGATCGCGATCATCGGACCGACGGCGGCGAAGGTCACGCCCTGCACGAGCGGCAGGCGGACCCCGAAGCGCCAGAAGCCGACGGACTGCACGATCGTCGCCAGCCCGGCGACGAACAGGTCGGCGCTGATCAGGAAGGCCAGGTCGGCCCGGTCGAACCCGAGCGCCCCACCGACGATGAGCGGGACGGCGACCGCCCCGGCGTACATCGCCAGGACGTGCTGCAGGCCCAGCGGCAGGAGCCGACCGAGCGGCGGGACCGTGTCCACCCCGTCCGGTCCGGTGGTCGTGCGTGGTGGTGTCGTGCTGGTCATGGTGCCCCCGTCGCGGTGCCGGTCACGTGTCACCTCGACGCTAGGGAGGCCCTGTTTCCGCCCCGTGACGAGCTCGGGTCGCGCGCGTCACGCACCGCGGCCCCGGAACGCGCGTTCCGGAGTGACCGCCGACACCGAGACGGACGGGAGGCGCGGTGTCGGCCGACACCGCGCCTCCCGTCCGTCTCCTGGTCGCGTCAGCGACCGATGGACGACATGTCGGGGTACCGGTCCCCGGTCGGTACGGGCAGCGCCGACAGGCGCGCGAGCTGGTCGGCGGAGAGCGTCACGTCGGCGGCGCCCACGTTCTCCTCGAGCCGTGAGACCCGCTTGGTGCCGGGGATCGGCACGACGTCGTCGCCCTGCGCGAGCAGCCAGGCGAGCGCCACCTGACCGGGCTTCGCGCCGACCTCGTCGGCGATCGCCGTGACGGCGTCGATGATCCGCATGTTCTCGGCGAACGCCTGCTCTGCGAAGCGGGGGTTCTGGCGGCGGAAGTCGTCCTCGTCCAGGTCGGACGGCTTCGTGATCGCGCCGGTCAGGAAGCCGCGGCCGAGGGGCGAGTACGGCACCAGGCCGATGCCGAGCTCGCGGAGGGTGTCGAGCACGTCGCCCTCCGGGTCGCGCGTCCACAGCGAGTACTCGCTCTGGAGCGCGGTGATCGGGTGCACGGCGTGCGCCCTGCGGATCGTGGCGGCGCTCGCCTCGGAGAGCCCGATGTGGCGGATCTTGCCCTCCTGCACGAAGCCGGCGAGCTGTCCGACCACGTCCTCGATCGGGACGGCCGGGTCGACGCGGTGCTGGTAGTAGAGGTCGATGTGGTCGGTGCCGAGGCGGCGGAGCGAGCCCTCGAGCGCCTCGCGGACGGACTCGGGTGCGCTGGAGATGCCGCGCTGCTGCGTGGGGGTCTGCTCGCCGGCCTCGTGCCGGTAGAGGCCGAACTTGGTGGCGATCACGACCTGGTCGCGGCGGTCGCCGAGGGCACGACGGAGGAGCTCCTCGTTCGTGTACGGGCCGTAGGCCTCGGCGGTGTCGAAGAGCGTGACGCCGAGGTCGATCGCGCGGTGGATCGTGCGGATCGACTCGTCGTCGTCGGTGCCGGCGCCCGTGTAGAAGGCGCTCATGCCCATGGTGCCGAGGCCGACGGAGCCGACCTCGAGGTCTGCGAGCTTGCGTGTCTGCATGGGTGCAGGTCTACTCCTGCCGGCACCTCGTCAGGGAGGTACCGGCACGGCTACGCTGAGGGCACGGACAGTGTCCGCGACGGAAGGGGAACGTCATGACCGTGGTCTGGATCGTCATCGGCCTCGTGGTGGTCGTCGCCGCCCTGCTCGTCGTGCTCGAGGTGCAGAACGCCCGGCGTCGGAAGGCCCTGGCGCACCTGGAGCCCGTCGACCCGCGCGTCGGGGAGCGCGCGATGTCCGAGGCATCGGGGGAGCACGCGATCATCGAAGGCGTGGCGAAGTCGGCGCACCCGGGGATCAGCGGCGCCGGGGGCGGCCCGCTCGGCTGAACCGCCCCGACCAGGCGGTTGCAGGTTCCGCTGCACGGTGTTGCACTCGACACCGGACGCGCTCGTGCGGTTCCTCCAACGGGATCGGACGCACAGCCCGGCACTGGTGTGATCGACCCGTGAACCTGTACCTCCGGCTCTTCCTCCTCGGTCTGCGCCTCCGGCTGACCGCCCTGCGACCGGGGCGGCGCCCCTCGCTGTGGGACGAGGCCCGCACGCCCTTCCGCGTGCTGCCGACGGACCTGGACACCTTGCGGCACGTGAACAACGGCCGGTACCTGACGCTGATGGACCTCGGCCGCTACGACCTGCTGTACGGGTCCGGCTTCTGGCAGGAGTCCGCCCGCCGCGGCTGGTACGCCGTCGTCGCTGCGCAGACGATCACGTACAAGCGCTCCCTGACGCTCGGGGAACGCTTCACCCTGCACACCCGGGTGCTCGGCGTCGACGAGCGCGCCGTGTACATGGAGCAGACCTTCGTCCGGCAGGGCGCGGTCGTCGCTCGGGCGGTCGTCCAGGCACGGTTCCTGCGGCGCGAGGGCGGCCAGGTGACGCCCGACGACGTGGTGGCCGCGGCGGGCGGCGCGGCGCGGGACCTCACGCTGCCCGGCTGGGTGCACGAGTGGGCCGACGCCGTGCGGATCAGCAGCGGCGGCGGCGTTCGCTGACCGGTCCGCCCGCGGCCGCGGTGCCCGTCCTACGATGACGGCGTGGACGACGACGACCTGGTGCTCCCCGACGCAGCCGCCTGGCGTGCCTGGCTCGACGAGCACGAGGACGATCCCGACGGCGTCTGGCTGGTGCTCGCCAAGAAGGGCACGACGGAGCCGACGTCGCTGACGTACGACCAGGCGCTCGACGAGGCCCTGTGCTCGGGGTGGATCGACGGGCAGAAGCGCGGCCGGGACACGGCGACCTTCCGGCAGCGCTTCACCCCGCGCCGCCGGGCGTCGCTCTGGTCCCAGCGCAACATCGGGCTCGTCGCGGCACTCGAGGACGCCGGCCGCATGCGCCCACGCGGTCGCGCCGAGGTCGACCGCGCGAAGGGCGACGGACGGTGGGACCGCGCCTACGCCGGAGCGGCGACCGCCACCGTGCCCGACGACCTGCGGGCCGCGCTCGACGCCGCACCCGCTGCGGCCGCGCTGTTCGCCGAGCTCGACGCGACGAACCGGTACGCCGTGCTGCACCGGGTCGTCACGGCACCGAGCGTCTCCGCACGAGCGAACCGGATCGCGAAGCTCGTCGCCGGGCTCGCGACCGGCGAGACGCCGCACCCACGCCCGGGTCGCTGACCAGGGCGCCCGCGCTGCCCGTCGCACGCGCCAGGGGGACACCGATCCAGCAACGGGTCACTCCACGGGCGTAGACCGGGGTCATGACCACTGGTACCGACACCACGAACCGTCCTGCCGCCGCCTCGGGCACGTTCCGCATCGGCGGTGACCTCGAGGTCCACCGCCTGGGCTACGGCACCATGCAGCTCACCGGCCCGGGCGTCTGGGGGCCGCCGAAGGACCACGACGAGGCCGTCCGTGTCCTCAAGCGCGCGGTCGACCTCGGCGTCGACTTCTTCGACACGGCCGACTCCTACGGCCCGTACGTCGCCGAGGAGCTGCTCCGTGAAGCCCTGCACCCCTACGGCGACGACATCGTCATCGCGACCAAGGCCGGCCTGACCCGCACCGGCCCGAACGAGTGGCCGCCGGTCGGCCGCCCGGAGTACCTCCGCCAGGAGGCCGAGATGAGCCTCCGCCGCCTCGGCCTCGAGCGCATCGACCTGTTCCAGCTGCACCGCATCGACCCGAAGGTCCCGCTCGAGGACCAGATCGGCGAGCTGAAGAAGCTGCAGGACGAGGGCAAGATCCGCCACATCGGCCTGTCCGAGGTCTCCGTCGACGACGTGAAGGCCGCGCAGGAGCACGCCGAGATCGTCACCGTCCAGAACCTCTACAACCTGCAGAAGCGCGACGCCGAGGAGCTCCTCGACTGGTCCGAGGAGCAGGGCATCGGCTTCATCCCGTGGTTCCCGCTCGCGACCGGTGGACTGACCGGCGAGGACTCGCCGCTCACCGAGATCGCGCAGCGCAAGGGCGCCACGCCGGCACAACTCGCGCTCGCGTGGCTGCTGAAGCGCTCGCCCGTGATGCTGCCGATCCCGGGCACCTCGAGCGTCGACCACCTCGAGGACAACATGCAGGGCGCGACGATCGAGCTCACGGACGAGGAGTTCGCGGAGCTGTCGAAGCTGGGGGAGTGACCCCACCAGGCACCGGACGGGAGGCCCGTGGCGACACCGCCACGGGCCTCCCGTCACGTCTCGTGACCACTTCGTGACCCTCCCGGGCTTGTCGGGGGCTACCCGGTATGTGCATACTCGGTATGTCCGAGACGGACCGAGACGGGGGAGTCACGATGAGCGTCAAGATGGGCGTACTCGCGCTGCTGGTGGGAGGACCCGGGTACGGGTACCAGCTCCGGGGGGAGTTCGAGCACCGCACCGGGGGGAGCTGGCCGCTCAACATCGGCCAGGTCTACACGACGCTCGACCGTCTCGAACGGGACGGACTCGTGGCCCGCGGCGACGCCGACGACGACGGACACGTCGTCTACACGGCGACCGACGCGGGCCGCGAGGAGGTCGCACGCTGGTTCAGCGAGCCGGTGCCCGCGAAGCGCGGTCGCGACGAGCTCGCGATCAAGTTCGCGCTCGCCGTCACGGTCCCCGGCATCGACGTCCCTCGACTGGTGCAGGTGCAGCGCGCCTCGGCGATGCATGCACTGCAGGACCTGACGCGGCTGAAGCGCTCCGCCGACCCGGCGGAGGACCTGGCGTGGTCCCTCGTCCTCGAGTCGATGGTCTTCCAGGCCGAGGCCGAGGTCCGGTGGCTCGACCACGTGGAGAGTTCCGTCGCGCGGTACATGCCGCCGGCGGCACATCTACCGAAGGCACCGGTCGAGTCCATCGCCGACACGGCACACGAGGGCGTCCGATGAGCGCCGCCGACACCGAGGCGCTCCTCACCCTCGATGCCGTCAGCGTCCAGTACGGCTCCGGTGAAAGGTCCGTAACCGCACTGGCGGGTGTCGACCTGACGATCCGACGAGGAGAGATGGTCGCCGTGATGGGGACCTCCGGGTCCGGCAAGTCGACCCTCCTCGCGTGTGCCGGAACGCTGCTGCCGCCCACCAGCGGCGAGGTGCGCATCGGCGGCGAGTGGGTCTCCGACCGCCCGGCGCGGGAGCTCGCGGCGCTGCGCCGACGCCTCGTGGGGTTCGTGTTCCAGGACTTCAACCTCATCCCGTCCCTCACGGCGGTCGAGAACGTCGCCCTCCCGCTCGAGCTCGACGGGTGGAAAGCGAGCAAGGCCCGCCGCGCGGCCGAACTCGCGCTCGAGAACGTCGAACTCGGTGACCGCGCCGACGCCTTCCCCGACGACCTGTCCGGCGGGCAGCAGCAACGCGTCGCCATCGCCCGTGGCGTCGTCGGTGACCGGCGACTGGTGCTGGCGGACGAGCCGACCGGTGCGCTCGACTCGCAGACCGGCGAGGTGGTGCTCCGGATGCTCCGCCGGCACGTCGACAACGGAGCGGGCGCCCTGCTCGTGACGCACGACGCACGGCACGCCGCCTGGGCGGACCGGGTCGTCTTCCTGCGCGACGGACGGGTCGTCGACGAGACGGTCTACGCCGGCGTCGAGTCGCTCGTCGGCCGAGCAGCCTCGTGAGGCTCTGGCCGGCGCTCCGACTCGGTCGCCGCCTGGCCTTCGCGAAGATCGGCCGCGCGGTGCTGATCGTGTCGCTCATCGGCATCCCCACCGCGGGGTTCGCGGCGGCGGCCGTGGTCATCCAGTCCACACTGCCCACCGTGCAGGAGCAACTCCGGTACGACCTCGGCCATGCAGCCGCCCAGATGCGCCTGTCCGGCCCGGACCTGCCCGGGATGCGGCAGGACCCCCTGCAGTGGCAGCTGACCGACTCCGCGCCGGACAGCCCGGTGACGAGGGCGGACGAGAACTCCCCCTGGGCCGACCTGCTCGACCACGTGCCGGCGGGAGCCGAGGCGATCCCGGTCCGGACCACGCAGGTCGTCGTCGCCGGCCCGGGGGTCCCCGTCGCCGTCTCCGCGGACGAGGGAGCGACGTGGTCGCCCGCCCTCGACGGACACTGGCACGTGCTGTCCGGCCGTGCACCGACCTCCCCCGACCAGGCGATGCTGACCCCCGCGACGCTCGAGCGCCTCCACCTGTCCGTCGGCGACACCCTGACGGTGACCGATCCGGTCCGCGAGCGGTTCACCGTCACGGGCACCATGCGCGACGCCGCCTCAGGCCCGGGTGCCCAGGGGGTGTTCCTGCCGCCCGGGTCCCTGCCGGCCGAGCTCCCGTACTCCGTGCAGCGGGGTGGGTCGGACACGACCGTGTACCTGCCCGAGGTCGCCCCGACGTGGTCGGAGATCCGCGCGCTCAACGCGCACGGGATCGTCGTCGAGTCCCGTCCGGTCGTGCTCGACCCGCCGGCGGACCGACTCGAGGGCGTCCCGACCGAGACGACCGTGAACGCGTACCTCGGTGCCCTGGCGCTGGTCGGGGTGTTCGCCGCCTTCGAGGTCGCACTGCTCGCCGGTGCCGCGTTCCTGGTCGGCACCCGGGCGGACACCCGCACGTACGCGATCGTCACGAGCCTCGGCGGTGAGCGCGGCTTCGTGCGGGCGGTCGTCGCCGGCTCCGGGCTGGTGCTCGGTCTCGTCGGCGCCGTGCTCGGGACGGCCCTGGGCACCGGGATCGGTGTGCTGGCGTTCCACCTGCTCGACGACGGCAACGTCGGGACCTGGCCGGGGCTGCACGTGCCGGCACTCGCCCTCGTCACGATCGCGGCGGTCGCCGTCGTCGCCGGGCTCGTGGCGGCCCTGGTCGCGGCACGTGCAGCGACCAGGATCGACGTCCTCGCGGCCCTCCGCGGGTCCCTGCGCCCCGCTGCACCCCGTCCCCGGGCGGAACGGCGGCGGCGGACCTGGGTCCCCGTGCTGGTCGTCAGCGGGACGGCGATGACACTGGCGTGCGGCGTCGGCGTGCTCCTGCTCAACGACCGACCCGTGCAGCAGGACCGGTGGGCCGTGCTCGCCGGCGTCGGGGTCGCGCTCGGGCCGTGCCTGGTGCAGCTCGGTGTGGCCCTCGCGTCGCCGTGGATCCTGGCCGGCGTCGCACGGCTCTCGGCGCGCCTCGGTCTGTCCGCCCGGATCGCCGCGCGGGACGCTCGACGCAACCCGGTCCGCACGGTCCCGGTGCTCGCGAGCGTGATGAGCGTCGTGTTCGTCGCCTCGGTCGTGATCACGTGGAGCGCCTCGGAGCACGCCCGCTTCGTCCGGGGGTACGAGTACACGACCGCCGTCGGGGTCGCGACCGCGAACGTCTCGCTGACCGACCGCGACGGGTACAGCGACGGGTACGACGCCGCGGTCACCGACCGGGCCGCGCACGTGCTCTCCGGATCGTTGGACGGCGTCCGGCTGCACGTGCTCGCCGTGAACCGCGAGGACGCCGGCAAGGAGCCGACCACGATCACCACGCCGCACGACTTCGTGCAGCGGGACTGCCAGACGTACGACACGACCGGTTGCGCGGGCTTCCTGCAGAGCGTCGGGAGCGGCGAGCCGCACATCGCGGCGGGGACGGTCGACGACTACGCCCTGCTCACCGGGCACCGTCCGTCCGCCGAGGTCCGACGGGCGCTCGAGGACGGCGACGCCGTGTCGCTCTGGCCCGAGTACGTCCGCGACGGAGCGGTCCGCATCGACACCTTCCGGAACCGCACGATCGACGACACCGCGCAGCTCGAGGACACCCGCCCCGATGCCTCGACGACGATCCCGGCCGTCGTCGACGTGCAGACGCCACGGATCAAGGTCGGGGTCTTCATGACCCGGGACACGGCAGCGGCCCACGGGGTCCCGCTGGTCGACGGCCTGCTCGCCATGCACCTGCCGCAGGACCTGACCCCGTCGCAGTACGACGCGCTGTCGTCCGCGTGGCAGAGCGGTGGCGGCGCTGACCGGGAACGGTGGGGTGGTCCGGGCTTCGCCTACGAGCGCGGTCCGGTCGACGACCAGGCCGCCGTGCAGGCCCTCGTCCTCGCACTGGCCGCCGCCGTCACGATCGGCGCCACCGCCGTCGCGGTCGGGCTCGCCCGCTCCGACGGACGCCGGGACGACGAGGTGCTCGACGCGATCGGGGCGGAACCGGTGCTGCGGCGCCGGGTGTCGGCGTGGCAGGCGGCGATCCTCACCACGGTCGGCGCGGTCGTCGGCACGCTGCTGGGGTTGCTGCCGATCCGGGCGCTCACCCTGCGGTTCGACGGCGGCCCGACGGGGACCACGCACCTGCCGTTCGTGGCGGACTGGCCGGTGCTGGCGCTGCTCGCCCTCGGCCTCCCGCTCGTCGTGACGGCGGGCACCTGGGCGACCGCCGGACGCAGCTCCCGCCCGGTGGTGCGCCGTGCCCCGTGAGCCCGAACCTGAGAACGGCCGCGAGGACCCTCAGCGACGCTGCGCGTTCCCCAGGTCTGGGGCCTGGTCCCGGCGGGCGATCCGGAGGATACCTGTACCCGTGACCCGCACCACCCGTCTCGCCGTCGTCGCGAGCATCGTCTCCGCAGCCTGCCTCGTCGGGGCCAGCGTCTTCGTCGTCGCCGCCCCCCACACGGCGAGCGCCGAGGACCGCCCCGTCGCCGCAGCAGCCGACACCCGCGTCGAACGCGGCACCACGGACCTCGCTCGTCCGAGCACGCCGGACCAGGTGGTCTCCGGAGCGCTCAGCACCCCGGCGCTGCCGGACGCCGTGCCGTTCGCGTACGCCGGCGACTCGATCACCGCCCGACCCGACTCGTGGCTGCACCAGCTGGAGTCCGACGACCGGCTGCGCGCCGTCGGTGGCTACGCGCACAGCGGGTACCGTGCCGACCAGGTCCTCGCGGAGATCGGCCCGGTCCCGCAGGCGCGCGTGCTCGTGGTCGAGGTCGGCACGAACGACGTCAACCAGGCCGTCCCGCTCGACCGGACGATCGCCGGTGTGGACGCGATCGTCCGCAAGGTCGGTGCGGCGCGGGTCCTCGTCGTCGCCGGTCCGCCGTCCGACTGGACGTGGAGCCGGTGGGGTGCCGACCGTCGCTCGGGTCAGATCGTCCTGACCGATGCGCTGCACGCGGATGCCGACGCCCACGGGTGGGCGTTCGTCGACCCGTTCCGCTCGCTCCGGGCGGCCGACGGAGCCTACGTGGCGGGGACGACGCCGGACGGCATCCACCCGACGGCCGAGGCGAACCGTTCGGTCGCCGCGGCGATGGCCGACGCGATCGAGCGCACCGCGCGCTGACGCTGCCGGCTCGGGCGCAGCGACGCACCGTGCGGCGGACGGGAGGCCCGTGGCGATCCCGCCACGGGCCTCCCTCGCAGGCTCGGTCGGCGCGGCCCGCGTGACGCTGGCGCGTCACCGCTCAGCGGGCCGCGCCCGTCCGTCGTCGCTCACTCCGGCAGCGGCTCGGCGTAGGTCCGGAAGTCCCCGCGCTCGGTGTGGATGCTCCAGAGCCGCTCGGCGACCGCAGCCGACGAGTGGTCGTCCTGTCCGTCGTCGATGCCGAACGGGATGATCAGCTGACCGACGTGCACGTGCTCGTCGGCCACCGCGTCGTGGAGGAGCTGCGCGTAGGCGCTCTCGCCCGCGAACGCGACCGACGTGCCCGTCACCCGGGCGCCGGGTCGGACCGCGCTGCCGCCGTTGACGAAGAGGATCGTGCCCGTCCCGATCGCCCGCATGCCCGGGAGCACCTGGCGCACGGCGTTCACCGAGCCGTAGACCGAGAACTCCACCGGGCCGACCAGGTCCTCGGCGGTGGTCTCGAGCACCGGGCGCATGTACTCCTTCGCGGGCAGCGGGCTGTACTGCAGCACCTCGATCGGGCCGAGCTGTTCGGTGGCGGCCTCGAGCGCGGCGCGGAGCGAGTCCCCGTCGCGGACGTTCGCGGCGAAGCCCTGCGCGCGGTACCCCGACGACCGGAGCTCGGCGGCGAGCGCGTCGAGCCGGTCCTGGTTGCGGGAGATCAGGGCGACGTCGAAGCCCTCGCGGCCGAAGCGGTCCGCGACGGCGAGCCCGAGGCCGGCGCCGGCGCCGACGATGGCGATGGTGGTCATGCGGTGGTCCTTCCGTGGGTGTGGCGCCGACGGTAGGCCGCGGCGCGCAACGGTGAGGGGTTCCGCCGGGAACCCCCAGCCGTTTCCCGACGGGGCCGTGTGGACTCGGGGCACGACCCGGGAGGATCACCGTGGACACCACCCGCACACGCCGCAGCCGCCGCACCTGGTCCGCCCTCGGGCTGGCCGCCGTGGCAGCCCTCGGCCTGACCGCCTGTTCGGACGACCGCGCGCCGACCGGTCCGGGCGACCCCGCCGGGCAGGGCAGCACCGCGAGCCCGCCCGCCGACCTCGCTGCCGGCCAGCTGGCGCCGGACGGCCGGACCACGGACGTCGTCTCGGGCCTCGAGGCGCCGTGGTCGGTGGTCCCCGTCGGCGACGACGGCGACGCGTTCGTCAGCGAGCGGGACTCGGCGCGCGTGCTCGAACTCCGGGCGGACGGGTCGACGCGGGAGGTCGGGACCGTCGACGGGGTCCGGCACGGCGGCGAGGGCGGACTCCTCGGCCTCGCCCTGCACGACGGAGACCTGTTCGTCTACTCGACCGCCGACGACGGCAACCGGATCCAGCGGTACGACCTGACCGGGGACACCGGCTCGTACCGGCTCGGTGCGGCGACAAGGGTCATCGACGGGCTGCCCGCGAACACCTTCCACGACGGCGGGCGCATCGCGTTCGGCCCCGACGACATGCTCTACGCGAGCGTCGGCGACGCGGGGCAGCGGTCCGAGGCGCAGGACCGCGGCTCCCTGGCGGGCAAGATCCTGCGGCTGACCCCGGAAGGCCAGGTACCCGACGACAACCCGTTCGACGGTTCGCCGGTGTGGTCGCTCGGGCACCGGAACGTGCAGGGCATGGGTTGGGCCGAGGACGGCACGATGTTCGCCGCGGAGTTCGGGGAGGACCGCTGGGACGAGCTCAACGTCATCGAGCCAGGGGGGAACCACGGGTGGCCCGAGGTCGAGGGCGCCGGCGGCGAGGACCGCGGGTTCGTCGACCCGGTGCAGCAGTGGTCGACGGACGAGGCCTCGCCGAGCGGGCTGACCGTGATCGGCGACACCGTGTTCGTCGCGAACCTCAAGGGGGAGTCCGTCCGCGCCGTCCCGGTCTCCGACCCGTCGAGCTCGACGGTGTACTTCCAGGGCGAGCACGGGCGCATCCGCACGGTGCTGCCCGGCCCCGGCGACACCCTCTGGTTCGTGACGAACAACACCGACGGCCGCGGCGACCCACGCGACAGCGACGACCGGATCCTGTCCGTGCCGCTCACCGAGGCGGACTGAGGGCCGAGCGCCCGGGCTGACGTCGGCGCGCCGCGGGATCAGGGGCGGAACGACTCCGGCACGTCGAGGTCGCCGTGCTCCGCCTGCCACCGCAGCGCATCGCGCACCGTCGCCGACGCCGTGTACGCCGGTGCGTACCCGAGGACCCGCTGCGGCTTCTCGGTGCTGAACACCTGGCTGCGGGACAGGTGCTCCCAGCTCGCGTCGGCGTGCTCCGGAACCGTGGTCTGCCGGAACCGGTCCCAGTCGACGGACTCGAGCCGTGCCTCCCGGCCGGCCCACGACGCGACCAGGTGGGCGTACCCGCGCACCGTGAGCGCCGTCGGGGCGGTCGCGAAGAAGTCCTGCCCGGCGGCGGCGTCCCGCTGCTCGACCGCGAGCTGGAACAGCTGCGCGACGTCGTCGGCGTGCACGTGGGCCATCGACTCCGCGCCGAGGCCCGGGACCTCGACGACCTCGCCCGCGGCGAGCCGTTCGACCACCGTGGGGTCGAGGTTGCCGAGCGGACCGATCGGCATCCAGCCCGGACCGCTGATGTGCCCGGGGTGGATCGACGTCGTGACGACCCCGCCGTCGGCGGTCTCCTGCAGGAGCATCCGGGCGATGGCGTCCTTCTGCGTGCCGTACTCGCCGAAGGGCGGCGTGGCGGTCTCCTCGGTGATCGGCAGGACGTGCGAGACGCCGGCGCGCCAGATCGACCCGCAGTGGACCAGGTGGGTCCGGCTGCCGCGGAGCGCCCGGACGAGCTGCTCGGCCGACCCGAGCGTGAAGCAGACGAGGTCGACCACGGCGTCGGCGCCGAGAGCGGCGATCCGGTCGCCGAACGTGCCGTCCCGGTCCTCCTGCTCGCGGTCGGCGGTGATCCGCTCGACCTGCTCCCACTCGGGAGCCTCCGCGTACGGGCTGCTGGTGCCGCGCGTCACGACCCGGACGCGGTGCCCGGCGCGTACGAGGCGGGGGACCAGGAAGGTGCCGATGTGGCCGGTGGCTCCGATGACGACGATGTCCATGCGGGCCACGCTAGGCGCGCGTCCCCGTGTGCGGCAGGCCCTGCCGGTGCTCCCCGGCGGGCGGGACGGCGACGGACCGGACGCCGGACGGACGGGAGGCACGTGGCGGGTCCGCCAGGTGCCTCCCGTCCGGTGTCGGTCCGGTCAGGACCCGCTGACCACCTTGACGGAGCCGGCGATGACCGCCGCGTCCTCGGCGAGCGCGCCGACCGGGTCGGGCAGGCCGGAGCTGCTGAGGAGCTTGCGGGCGGCCCACCCGGCGAAGCTGCCGACGATCGCGCCGACGCCACCGAGGATCGCGCCCTCGAGTCGGAGGTCGCGCCGACCGGTCGTCCCGAGCGCCGCACCCGCGAACGCACCGGCACCGATGCGGCCGACCAGGCCGAGCGGCGAGATGCGGGCGGGGGCCTTCGGGGACTTGTCGCCGACGAGCTCGCCGATGGCGGACGCGACGAGCAGGCCGCGGCCGAGCGGCGAGCTGAAGGCCTTCCACTGCTGCCAGTCGCCCTTGACGGCCTTGTTGTCGTGGTTCAGCGCGAGGACGGCCAGCGGGGTGCTGCTCCGTCCACCGCTGAGGAACCCGAGTGCCAGGGTGCGGACCAGGG
This sequence comes from Curtobacterium sp. 179-B 9B NHS, assembly GCF_045370965.1. Taxonomy (NCBI): domain Bacteria; kingdom Bacillati; phylum Actinomycetota; class Actinomycetes; order Micrococcales; family Microbacteriaceae; genus Curtobacterium; species Curtobacterium sp. 179-B 9B NHS. The sequence continues at coordinate 8,619 of NZ_JBIQDQ010000031.1, read as the reverse complement.
TGTGCTGCTCGTCGTGCTTGCTCATCGGTTCTCCCGTCGTGTCGCACCGGACGGTACTCGCCGGGCGCTGGGGGACGGACCCGCTCCCGCCCTTCCGAGCCGCACCGCGTACCGTCCGGGCCATGAGCAACGTCATCCTGTTCGGCGGCCACGGCAAGGTCGCACTCCTCGCCACCCGGATCCTCACCGAGCGCGGACACCGCGTGACCTCCGTGATCCGCGACCCCGACCAGCAGGACGAGGTGCGCGCCCACGGCGGCGAGCCCCGGGTCGCCGACGTGCAGGAGCAGTCGCTCACCGACTTCGCCGATCTGGTCCGCGGGCACGACGCCGTCGTCTGGTCGGCCGGTGCCGGCGGCGGTTCCGCGGACCGCACCTGGGCGATCGACCGCGACGCCGCCGTCCTGTCCGTGCAGGGCGCCGCGCAGGCCGGGGTCGACCGCTACGTGATGGTCTCGTGGTCCGGGTCGAAGCTCGACCACGGGATCCCCCAGGACCAGGACTTCTTCGCGTACGCGCAGTCCAAGATGATCGCGGACGCCGTGCTCCGGGACTCCGGGCTGCAGTGGACGGTCGTCGCGCCGAGCACCCTGACCGACGACGAGCCGACCGGCTCGGTCGACTGGGACGGCTCGGCGTCGCAGGTCCCGCGCGGTGACGTGGCCCACGTGGTCGCGGACGTGCTCGAGGACCCGTCGACGGCCGGTCGGACCATCCGCTTCAACGGCGGCGACACGGCGATCGCCGACTTCCTCCGGGGCTGACCGCGTGGCGGACGCCCCCCGGTCGCTCACGCTGGAGATCGGGGACCACGAGCTGGTCATCGGGCTCGTGCGGCGCGTCCACCTCCGACGGATCGGGGGCCCCGTCACCGAAACGTCGCGAGACTTCTGACCACCGGGACGAACGGACCAGTCCATGCACGCTCTCCTCGTCCGCATCCGGGAGTCCTTCTGGTTCCTGCCGGCCGTGCTCGGTGTGGTGGCGATCGTCGCCGCGCAGCTGCTCGTCACCCTCGACCGCGAGGTCCTCGACGGGCAGGTCCCCGCGGTGCCGTTCCTCGACGCGCTGAGCGCCGGGGGCGGTCGGTCGATCCTGACGACGATCGGCACGGCGATGCTCACGGTCGCCGGGACCTCGTTCTCGATCACGATCTCGGTCCTCGCCACCACGTCCTCGACCTACGGCCCGCGGCTCGTGCGGAACTTCACGGCCGACCGGGCGAACCAGCTCGTGCTCGCGGCGTTCACGTCGACGTTCCTCTACGCGATGGTCGTGCTGCGGACGGTGCACACCGACGTCGACGACGGCGACCCGTTCGTCCCCGTCGTCGCGATCCACGTCGCGGTCCTGCTCGCCGTGCTCGACGTGGGCGTGCTCGTCTTCTTCATCCACCACATCGCGTCGAGCACGCAGATCACGTCGCTGCAGCGGCAGGTGCAGACCGACCTGCGTGCAGCGGTCGACGAGGCCTACCGGGACGGCGACGACGATCGACGGACGATCGCCCCCGTCGTCGTGCCCGAGGACGGGTGGTCCGCGGTCCGGGCTGCGGCCGACGGCTACGTGCAGTCGGTGGAGTGGCGGGCCCTGACAGCCTGGGCGGGCCGCAACGACCGTCTCGTCGACGTCGTCGCGACCCCGGGCCGGTACGTGATCCAGGGCGACGTCGTCGTCCGCGTCCGCGCGGACGGGGGCAGCAGGCCGACGGTCGACGCCGCCACCGCTCGGACGCTGCGCGCCGCGGTGGTCCTCGGCACCGCCAGGACGCCCGTGCAGGACGTCGAGTTCGCCCTGCAGCAGCTGGTCGAGATCGCCGTCCGCGGGCTCGCTTCCGGCTCGAACGACCCGTACACCGCGGTCAGCGCCCTGGACATGGCGACGCCCGTCCTGGTGCCGCTCTGGCGGGACCGGGCGGCCGTCACGGCACTGCTCGGACCGGACGGAGCGCCGCGGGTCCTGCAGCACTGGCCGGCACCGGAGGACCTCGTGGCGGGCCTCTTCGCGACCGTCGGCCACTACGGCGCCGGGCAGCCGCTCGTCGAGCGTGCCGCCGACCGGCTGGCCGGTCGGCTCGAGCAGCAGGCGTCCCAGCGGCGGCGCGGACTCGTCGCGACGATGCGTGCGCGGACCGTCGACCCCGGCCAGGACAGCCCCGCCTGAACGGTTCCACAGCACATCAGGCACCATGGACGGATGGCCACCACCAGACCACCCGCAACCGCATCCGATCAACTCCGGCCCGGTGAGCCGGTCCGCACCACCCCCCAGCTCGCTCGTTGGGTCTTCTGGCCGGCCGCCGTGATCGTGCTCGGCTTCGTCGCCTGGACCCTCATCGCGCCGTCGTCCGCCGAGGCCGTGTTCACCGCACTGCAGAGCGGGATCGTCCGCAACTTCAGCTGGTACTACGTGCTCATCGCGGCGTTCTTCGTCGGGTTCTCCCTGTTCGTCGGCTTCTCGAGGTACGGCGACATCAAGCTCGGCAAGGACCAGGACGAACCCGAGTTCTCCACCGGCTCGTGGTTCGCCCTGCTCTTCGCTGCGGGCATGGGCATCGGCCTCGTCTTCTACGGTGTCTCCGAGCCGCTCAGTCACTTCGCCTCGCCCCGGCCCGGTGTCACGGGCACCGAGAACCAGCTCGCCCAGCAGGCGATGACCCAGACCTTCCTGCACTGGGGCCTGCACGCCTGGGCCATCTACGTCGTCCTCGGCCTCGCCCTGGCGTACGCGATCCACCGCAGGGGCCGCCCGGTCTCGATCCGCTGGGCCCTCGAACCACTGCTCGGCAACCGCGTGCGCGGCGGGTGGGGCAACCTCATCGACGTGATCGCCCTGATCGGCACGCTGTTCGGTGTCGCGACCTCGCTCGGCCTCGGTGTCATCCAGATCGGTGCCGGCCTCGAGAGCGCGGGCCTCGCCGAGAGCAGCACCGTCAGCCAGATCGCCATCATCGCGGTCATCACCGCTGTGACGATCGTCTCCCTGGTCACCGGTGTGACCAAGGGCATGAAGATCCTCTCGAACTTCAACCTCATCCTCGCGGCGGCACTGCTGCTCTTCATCCTGATCGTCGGCCCCACGCAGTTCCTGCTCCGCGACTTCGTCCAGTCGATCGGTGCCTACCTGCAGAACGTGGTGGGCCTGTCCTTCAACGTCACCGCGCAGCAGGGCGCCGCGGGCGAGGAGTGGCAGGGCGCCTGGACCACGTTCTACTGGGGCTGGTGGATGTCGTGGGCCCCCTTCGTGGGCATCTTCATCGCCCGGATCTCGCGCGGTCGCACCGTCCGTGAGTTCGTCTTCGGCGTGCTGCTCGTGCCGACCGCCCTCACCTTCCTCTGGTTCGCCGTCCTCGGCGGTGCCGCGATCCACCAGGAGACCGACGGTGCCGGCGGCCTCGTCGGCGCGGACGGCTCCGTCGACGTCGAGGGGTCGCTCTTCACGCTGCTCGCCGACCTGCCCGCGGGCGTCGTGCTGACGTTCGGCGCGATCCTGCTCATCGGTGTGTTCTTCGTGACGTCCTCGGACTCGGGGTCGCTCGTCATGGCGATGATCGCCTCGGGCGGTGACATCGAGCCGAAGAACTGGCTCCGCGTCTTCTTCGCGGTCGTCGCCGCCCTGCTCGCCGTCGCGCTGCTGCTGACCGGCGGGCTGAACGCGTTGAAGACCGCGGCGATCACCACGGCGCTCCCGTTCAGCGTCGTGCTGCTCATGGTCTGCTGGTCCACCGTGATCGCCTTCAACCGGGAACGCCGGGCGTACGACAAGGCGGAGCGCGAGGTCCTGCTCGAGCACGTCGGCGCGTACTACGGTCTCGAGGTCGACGCACCGGAGCAGCGGCAGTCCGGTCGCCCCTGGGACCTGGTGCGCCGGATCCGCGGCGGCCGTGGGCGTTCCGCGTCGGCCGTCGGCGAGGTCAGCACCTCGCCGGACGCCTTCCCGGTGCACACGCAGACCGTCTCGCCGGACCCCGGCATCGACGCGACCCTCGACCCAGCGCCGGCGGACACGTCCGCCGACCGCCCGGAGGAGCGCCCCGGCTCCTGACGCGACCCGCTGACGGACGGGAGGCGCGGTGCCGGCTGGCACCGCGCCTCCCGTCCGTCCTGCCGTCAGCCGAGCTGCGCCGCGAGCACGTCCGGCGTCTGCTGGAGCGACGCCTTGACCATCGCGCTCCAGTCGTCGACGACGACCTCCGCGAGCCCCTGCGCGATCCCGTCGAGCGACGCTCGTGCGACGTCGGCCGGGTCGGTCATGTGGCCGTCGTACCCGGCCATCATGTCGGTGTCGGCCGCGCCGAGGTGCAGCCCCTGGACCGTGATCCCGGCGTCGCGCAGCTCGAGCCGGACCGCGTTCGTCATGTTCCACTCCGCGGCCTTCGCCACCCCGTAGGCACCCGACCCCGGGTACGCGAACCAGGAGAGCGCGGAGAGCACGTTGACCACCGCGCCACCACCGTTGCGCTCGATGACGGGTGCGAAGGCCCGCAGCATCGACAGGGTGCCCCAGAGGTGGGTGTCGAGCAGCCGGTGCGCGTCGGCGAGGTCGTCGCGCAGGAGCGAGCCGGTCCCGGCGATCCCGGCGTTGTTGACGAGCAGCGTGACGTCCTGCGCGGCAGCAGCCGCAGCGGCGACCGACGCCTCGTCGGTGATGTCGAGCGACAGCACCTCGACGCCGTCGATGTCGACGAGCTCGGGGCGGCGAGCGGTCGCGTAGACCTTGGTCGCGCCGCGCTCGAGCAGCTGGGTGACGAAGCGGCGGCCGATGCCCCGGTTCGACCCGGTGACGAGTGCGACGGATCCGGTGATGTCCATGGTGTCCTCCTGCCGCACGGGTCCTTCCCGCTGCGGCTCGGCTACGGTAGGACCTCACATCGGTGTCAGGTGCAAGTGTGGATCGGGGACGACGTGCGGATCGGTGACCTCGCCGCGGCGACGGGTGCGAGCGTGCGCTCGCTGCGGTACTACGAGGAGCAGGGGTTGCTCAGCGCGGAGCGGACCGCGGGTGGCCAGCGGTCCTACGCGGCGGCGTCCGTCGAACGGGTGCAGCTCGTGCAGCAGCTCTTCGCCGCCGGACTCCCGAGCCGGACCATCGTGCAGCTGCTGCCGTGCGTCGACGCGGGGGTGGCGACGCCGGAGTCCTTCGCGCTGCTGGTCGCCGAGCGCGACCGGATCACCGCACAGCTCACGGAGCTCGAGGCCGCCCGCGACCGGCTCGACGAGGTCATCGCGATCACCGAGCACCCGACGCCCGAGCACTGCCCGGCACTGCGGGAGCACGCCGCCGCGGCCTGAGGAACGCCGACGCTGTCGGTGGCCCCGCCTAGCGTGAGGACATGCCCGAGGGTGACTCCGTCCACCGCCTGGCAGCTCGACTCCGTGCCGTCGACGGGGCCCTGGTCACCCGCGGCGAGCTCCGCGGCGGCGCCGACGCCGGCACCCCGCTCGGCGGCCGACGCATCGTCGCCCACGCCACGCACGGCAAGCACCTGCTGACCCGGTTCGACGACGGCAGCACGCTGCACACGCACATGCGGATGACCGGTTCGTGGACCACGACGGGTGCGGGGAAGCGTCTGCCGGTGCGCGCCGCGCAGGACGCCCGGGTGCGCATGGCCCTCGACGACGGACGGACGGTGTGGGGGATCGCGCTGCCCGTGGTCGAGCTGCTCCCCACCCGCGACGAGCACCTGGCGGTCGGGCACCTCGGCCCGGACCTGCTCCACGACGACTTCGACCGCGACGAGGCCGTCCGACGCTGCACGGCCGACCCGGAGCTGCCCGTGCGCACGGTCCTGCTCGACCAGCGGCGCGTGGCCGGGCTCGGCAACCTCTGGGCGAACGAGCTCGGCTTCGTCCGTGGGCTGCACCCGGACCGGCCGATCGGCACGGTCGACGTCGGGACCCTGCTCGACACCGCGCAGCGGATGCTCCGCCACTCGGCGACGACACCCGACGCGTACCAGGTGACGACGGGGGTGCTCCGTCGCGGGGAGCGCCACTGGGTCGTCGGGCGGGCCGGGCGACCGTGCCTGCGCTGCGGCACGCGGGTGCGCGCCCGCGACGACGTCGAGGTGGTCGGCTCCGCGCCCCGACGCGTCTGGTGGTGTCCCCGCTGTCAGCCCGCGGCGGTCGGGCTCGCCGGGACCGCCGTGGGCTGACCGTCCGCGATGGCGCGGGCGACCTGCTCGGGCGTGCGTCCGACGGTCGACACGACCTCGGCGACCTCGTGCAGCCAGCCGTCCGCCGCCTCGGCGTACGGAGCGAGGCGGCTCATCCGGAAGGTCGAGTAGCCGACGACGGCGTCGTCCTCGATCCGTCGGCGCAGGGTGTCCTGGTCGGCGTGCAGGACGACGTGCCGCACCGGGATCCCGTGCTGCGCGAACCCGTCGGCGATCTCCTGCCAGTAGGCCTCGACCAGCACGGTCTGCGGCATGACGAGGGTGCCGCCGACCTGGTCGAGCACCCGTCGCGCGGTCTCGACGACGAGGGGGCGCCACGGGGCCCAGTGCTGGAAGTCCCCGTGGTCGGGCAGCGCCGGTCGGACGTCCATCAGGACCTCGCCGATCTTCTCCGGGTCGAGCACGTGGGCGTCGGGCAGCATCGGCTGCAGCAGGCGGGCCGTCGTCGTCTTGCCGGCCCCGTGGGTGCCGTTGATCCACACGATCACCCCGCGGACGCTACCGCACCGACCCGCTCGGGTGGGTCACGATCTGGACGCGCCACGGGACGGACGGGAGGCACGGTGCGGGCCCGCCACGGGCCTCCCGTCCGCAGCCGGGCCCGTCCGTTCACCTCGGTGCGGCAGGATGACCGCACCCGTCCCCGACCGATACCGGAGTCACCGTGCCCGACCAGAAGCCCGCCGTCCTGTTCGTCTGCGTCCACAACGCCGGCCGCTCGCAGATGGCAGCCGGGTGGCTCCGGCACCTCGGCGGCGACCGTGTCGACGTCTTCTCCGCCGGGTCGGAGCCCGCCGACCGCATCAACGCCGTCGCGGTGCAGGCGATGGCCGAGGAGGGCATCGACATCGCGGGGGAGCAGCCCGCCGTCCTGACCACCGACGCGGTGCGCCAGGCGGACGTCGTCGTGACGATGGGCTGTGGGGACGCGTGCCCGGTCTTCCCGGGCAAGCGCTACGAGGACTGGGCGCTCACCGACCCGGCCGGCCTGCCGATCGACCAGGTGCGCCCGGTGCGCGACGAGGTCCGCCGCCGGGTCGAGGCCCTGCTCGCCGAGCTGCTCTAGACCAGCGCCGCGACCGCTCGCTCAGACCAGCGCGGCGATCCCGAGCAGGAGCAGCGCGAGGAGCGGCAGCGCGCCCTGCGTGGTGGCGGCACGGCGCTTCGTCGCGTCGCTCGTGAACAGCACCAGCGCGGCGGCCAGCATGCTCCCGGTGCCGGCGACGACGAGCGTCAGGCCGACGGCGGTGCCGCCCGACGCGACGACGACGATGCCGACCAGGACGAGCACGGCGAGGAACAGGTTGTAGAAGCCCTGGTTGAACGCGAGCGAGCGTGTGGCGGCGGCCTCCTGCTCGGAGGTGCCGAAGGTGTTCCGCGCACGCGGGGTGGTCCAGAGGACGGACTCGAGCACGAAGATCCAGACGTGCAGGAGCGCGGCGAGGGCGGCGAGCACCAGGGCGACGACGGTCATGCCCAGACCCTACGACGTCCGGTCAGCGACGTCGCGTGGCCCGGCGTCGCACGAGCCCGAGCGCCGCTGCCGCGAGCAGGCCGCCGATCACCGCGCCGATGCCGTTCGTGACCAGGTCGCTCGTGTCGCAGGCCCGGCCGATGCCGAGCACGAACGCCTGCACCGCCTCGATGCCGGCGGACAGGCCGATGCCGGCAGCCGCCGTCAGCAGCGGCCGGCCGGTGCGCAGCCCGGCCAGGAACACGACCGGGACGAGGACGCCGGAGGCGAGCCAGGGCACCTCGACGAGCAGGGGTCAGGTCCTTCGGTGCGCAGGGAGCGGGAGCTCGTGCGCCGCGTCCCACGGCTCCGTCCAGCCGAGCCGGTCGAAGAGCGCGTCGAGCAGCATCGCCGTGAACCCCCAGAGCGTGTGCACGCCCTGGTCCGACCGTACCGTGAAGGCCGGCCCCCGCCACTCCCGGCCGCCGCGACGGAGGACGGTCACGCCGCGGTTCGCCGGGTCGAGCAGGTCGGCCACGGGCGTCCGGAAGACGGCGGCGGACTCCCGCTCGTCGACGACCCGCACGGGAGTGGGTTCGCGCCACCACCCGAGCACGGGCCGCACCAGGTGGTTCGAGTGCGCGAGCGGTACGGCGGGCAGGGTGCCGAGGACCTCGACACCGGACGGGTCGAGCCCGGTCTCCTCGCGGGCCTCCCGCAGGGCCGCAGCGGGCGCGTCGACGTCGTCCGGGTCGATGCGCCCGCCGGGGAACGCGATCTCGCCCGGGTGCGAGCGGAGGGTCGAGGCGCGGGCGAGCAGCAGGACGTCGAGGTCACGGTGCACGGCGTCGGCGACGGCGGGGCGCGTGCTCGGGGTGCGGTCGAGCACTCCGAAGAGCATGAGCACGGCCGCCGCCCGGGGGTCCGGCGTGCTCGGCATCGCGGGCACGAGCGGGGCGGCTCCGGGGCCGGCGGCGGCGGCGAGCGC